>JAZKIK010000396.1:0-24237 GCA_040384925.1 Pseudomonadota bacterium
ACTTGATGTAGTGGAAGAAGCAGCGGCGCAAAAAGGCGTCGGGCAGCTCTTTTTCATTGTTTGAGGTGATGAACACCAGCGGTCTGTGTTTGGCCTTGATGAGCTCACGCGTTTCGTACACATAAAACTCCATGCGGTCGATTTCACGCAGCAAGTCGTTGGGGAACTCGATATCGGCCTTGTCGATTTCGTCAATCAACAGCGCCACCGGGGTTTCGGACGTAAAAGCCTGCCAGAGCACACCCTTGACGATGTAATTGTGGATGTCCTTGACCTTTTCGCTGCCGTCAATCGTGCTCAACTGCGAGTCGCGCAGGCGCGACACCGCGTCATATTCATACAGTCCCTGCTGCGCCTTGGTGGTGGACTTGATGTGCCATTGCAGCAGGGGCAGGTTCAGTGCTGCGGCGACTTCTTCAGCCAGCATGGTTTTGCCGGTGCCAGGTTCACCCTTGACCAGCAGCGGCTTTTTGAGGGTGGCAGACGCGTTGACGGCCAGCATCAGGTCCTGCGTGGCAACGTAGTTTTTGGAGCCTTGAAATTTCATGTTCTGAAGAGGTTTTGGTGTTGGCGGTGGTTTACTGGCTTATTTGAAAGGCTATCTGTGGTGTTTGAGCCGGGCCACGTCTTTGCAGAAGAATTGTCGAAGAAGGCCCAGATATAATCCGGAGTGGCTTTTAAGAACAGTCCCCACCTGAATTCTCACTCGATTGTGCGCGCAAAATGAACAAGCTTTTCACCACGGTATTCGCTGCCACTGTCGCATTTGTGACGCTTACTGGCCAGGCCCAGGAGCTCACAGGCGATGCAAAAGCCGGCCAGACCAAAAACGCCATGTGCATTGGCTGCCACGGCATCAAGGGTTATCAGGCCAATTTTCCCGAGGTGTACAAGGTGCCCATGATCTCGGGCCAGGGTGCAAAGTACATTTCGTCCGCGCTGCATGCCTATAAAAAAGGTGATCGCAAACACCCCAGCATGCGCGGCATTGCTGAAACCCTGAGTGACCAGGATATTGCTGATCTGGCTGCTTATTACAGCGCCAGCGGTGTGGTGGCCGGTGCCGAGATGCCCGCCAAGGCCAGCAAGGAAGCAAGCGCCGAAGTTCAGGCCCTGCTCAGCAAGGCCAACTGCGCTTCATGCCACGGTGCCAATTTCAGCAAGCCGATTGACCCCAGCTATCCCAAGATTGCCGGCCAGCACGCTGACTACCTGTTTGTAGCCCTCAAGGCCTACAAGGTTGACAATAACCCCAAAGTCGGGCGCGCCAACGCCATCATGGCTGGCATGGCCAAGCAATACACCAATACAGAGCTGAAACTGCTGGCAAACTACCTCTCCACTGTGGATGGCGAGTTGAAGGTTGTGCCGCAAAGCCGCTTTCGCTGAGCTGTCAGCTCTGCAGTAAAAAAGCCGCTGATCTCAGCGGCTTTTTTACTGGGCAGGCAGGTAAAGTAAAAGAATTCAGTCCCGCGTGGCGCGCCGCTGCACGCAGTCAATATAGGCCGCACCATCGGGTGGGCGGCCTGCACGCTGGCTTTCCCAGACCATCTGGCCCAGGCAGTCCATGGTTTCATGGTGTGCGTCATGCAATGAATCACGTCTGGCTGTCAGCAACTCCACCGCCTGCCGGATGCCGCGTGGTTGGTCAATCGAGCATTGTTCGCTGATGGACAGGTGCATGGACAGATGCAGAAAGGGGTTGGTTTTGCCACCTTCCACGTCATACATCTTTGCCAGTGCAGCATCGGCATCGGCAAAATCCGCGTGGTATTCAGGGTGTTCAGCAATCCACTGGCTTGCTATGGTTTCTATGGCTTCAAGTGGCCGACCGTCCTGCGATTTGGCATAAACAGAGCAGAAAAAACGGCGAACATCAGCTTGAGAGGGCGTAAACATGGCGACCATTATCCCCGTAGGCTGTGTTTTGAGTGGCGCCCAGGGATTGCGCCCTTGTTTTACAGGCAGAGCTTATGGCGTCCTACAGACGGAAAACGTTGCCAGCCATAAAGTGGCGCTCACGAGGGCGCGATTCCGGGCAGCCAGCGCGGTTTCACATCATCAACAAGCCCGGTGAGGAGATTTTCATGAACGCAATCAAGGTAGTCGGCATTCTTCTGGTCGTCATCGGCCTGGGTGGGTTTTTTACTGGTGGTTTCAGCTTCACCAAGGACACTACAGCCGCCAAAATTGGTCCAATTGAGTTGACTGTGAAGGAAAAAGAATCCGTCAACATTCCGCAGTGGCTTAGCCTCGGTGCTGTTGCCCTGGGTGCTGTCGTGCTGGTGTTTGGTTTCAAACGGAGCTGACTTAAGGCAGTTAACTGCGCTGAACACTCAACATGCGTGAGATGTTCTGCGCCGCCGCCAGCAACTGCGGCAGCATGGTGTCCTGCATGGTTCTGGCGCTGGTACGGTTGGCCTGGCCGCTGATATTGAGCGCCGCCACCGCTTGGCCTGCGCGGTTGGTTATGGGGGCCGCCATCGACACCAGACCTTCTTCCAGCTCCTGATCCACCATGCACCAGCCCTGCTGGCCTGCTTGCCTTACCAGCGCCACCAGCTCATCCATGCCGGTCACCGTGTGCCGCGTGCGGGCGATACGGTCTGATTTTTCAAGGCAGGCCATCATTTGCGCCTCAGGCATGGCTGACAGCAGCATGCGACCCATCGAGGTGCAATAAGCCGGCAGTCGTGAACCAACGCCCAGGCTGATGCTCATGATCTTGTGGGTGGACACCCGCAGCACATAAACAATGTCAGTGCCCTCCAGCACGGCGGCTGAACATGATTCCTTCACGTCGGCCACCAGTGCCTCCATCACCGGTTCGGCCAGGTTCCATATCGGCATGGACGACAGGTAGGCAAAACCCAGATCCAGAATACGCGGCGTCAGGCTGAAAAGCTTGCCATCGCTGCTGACGTAGCCGAGCGCCTCCAGCGTCAGCAGGATGCGGCGCGCCCCGGCCCGGCTCAGCCCGCTGCGCTCGGCCACCTCTGTCAAGGTCTGTTTGGGCGCACTGGCATTGAATGAACGAATCACCTCCAGACCGCGTGCAAAAGACTGCACATAACCGTCACCAGGTTTCAGGTCGCCAATTCTTGTGCTTGCAGCATTTGCCATAAAGTCAAATTCCTTTTAAAATTCATTATACGAACACTTGTTCTTAATACGAACAAAAAAAAGAGTGATTCGTATCTATTCACGCTTTTTCTGGAGACAAATAATGATCAACAAAATTGCCCGCTCGGTTGCCGATGCGCTGGCCGGCATCAAGGACGGTTCAACCGTGCTGATTGGTGGCTTTGGTACCGCCGGTATTCCCAATGAACTGATTGACGGCCTGATAGAGCAGGGTGCCAAGGACCTTACCGTGGTCAACAACAACGCTGGAAATGCTGAAGTGGGTCTGGCGGCCTTGCTCAAGGCGGGCCGGGTTCGCAAGATCATCTGCAGTTTTCCGCGCCAGGCCGACAGCCAGATTTTTGACGGCCTGTACCGCAGCGGCCAGCTGGAGCTGGAGCTGGTGCCCCAGGGCAATCTGGCAGAGCGCATACGCGCCGCCGGTGCCGGTATTGGTGCCTTCTTTTCGCCCACCGGTTTTGGCACCGACCTGGCCAAAAACGCCGATGGGAGTGCCAAGGAAACGCGTGAAATCAATGGCAAACAATACGTGCTTGAAATGCCGATTTACGGCGACGTCGCGCTGATCAAGGCCGAGCAGGGTGACCGCTGGGGCAACCTGACCTACCGCAAGGCCGCACGCAACTTTGGCCCGGTGATGGCCACCGCCTCCAAAAAAACCGTTGCCACCGTGCATGAAATTGTTGAACTCGGCGCGCTTGACCCTGAGAACATCGTCACGCCCGGCATTTTTGTCCACAACATCGTAAAAATTGACCGGGTAGCCACGCAGGCTGGCGGTTTCAAGAAAGCGGCCTGATCATGACCTACCAAAAACGCACAAAAGACCAACTCGCCGCCCGTGTTGCACAGGACATTTTTGAAGGCGCTACCGTCAACCTCGGCATAGGCATGCCAACCCTGGTCGCCAACCACATTCCGACCAGCCTCGAAGTGGTGCTGCACAGTGAAAACGGCATTCTTGGCATGGGCCCGGCCCCGGCTGAAGGCGAGGAAGACTACGACCTCATCAACGCAGGCAAACAACCCGTGACCCTGCTCAAGGGCGGCGCGTTTTTCCACCACGCCGACAGTTTTGCCATGATGCGCGGCGGCCATCTGGATATCTGCGTGCTTGGTGCCTTCCAGGTCTCAAGCACGGGTGACCTGGCCAACTGGCATACCGGCGAGCTAGGCGCGATTCCGGCCGTAGGCGGGGCGATGGACCTTGCCATTGGTGCCAAGCAGACCTGGGTGATGATGGACCTGCTGACCAAAAAAGGTGACAGCAAGGTCGTGGCGCAATGCACTTATCCGCTGACCGGCATTGCCTGCGTCAAACGTATCTATTCAGAACTCGCCACGCTCGAATGCACGCCACAGGGCCTCAAGCTGATTGACCTGGTGGACGGCCTGGAACTGGCCGAGCTTGAAAAGCTGCTGGGCCTGCCCATTGCTGCAGCCTGAGCCTTCAAATTTTTTGACAAAGAGACAAACACATGACCAAGCAAGCTTTTATCTGTGACGCCATTCGCACCCCTTTTGGCCGTTATGCCGGTGCCCTGAGCAGCGTGCGTGCTGACGACCTCGGCGCGATTCCCCTCAAGGCGCTGATGGCGCGCAATGCCAATGTGGACTGGGCCGCCATCACCGACGTGATTTACGGTTGCGCCAACCAGGCTGGTGAAGACAACCGCAACGTCGCCCGCATGTCGGCTTTGCTGGCCGGTTTGCCGCTTGAAGTGCCAGGCGCGACCATCAACCGCCTTTGCGGCTCCGGCCTGGATGCTGTCGGCACGGCAGCCCGCGCCATCAAGTCTGGTGAAGCCGGGCTGATGATTGCCGGTGGTGTTGAAAGCATGAGCCGCGCGCCATTTGTCATGCCCAAGGCCGAAAGCGCCTTTGGCCGCAACAATGCGGTGTACGACACCACCATTGGCTGGCGTTTTGTCAACGCGCTGATGAAGGCAAAGTACGGTGTTGATTCCATGCCCGAAACCGCAGAAAACGTCGCCACCGACTACAAGATCAGCCGCGAAGACCAGGACATGATGGCCCTGGCCAGCCAGAACCGGGCCGTGGCCGCACAAAAAGCCGGATTTTTCGACGCAGAAATCGCACCCGTGACGATTGCCCAGAAAAAAGGCGATGCCATTGTTGTCAGCGTGGACGAGCACCCACGCGCCACATCGATGGAATCACTGGCCAAACTCAAGGGTGTGGTGCGTCCCGATGGCACCGTGACTGCAGGCAATGCCAGCGGTGTCAACGACGGCGCCTGTGCGCTGCTGCTGGCTGACGAGGCCAGCGCCGCCAAAAACGGTTTGACGCCCAGGGCCCGCATCGTCGGCATGGCTACAGCCGGCGTGGCACCACGTGTCATGGGCATTGGCCCCGCACCTGCAACCCAGAAAGTGCTGGCGCTGACCGGTTTGACGATAGACCAGATGGACGTGATTGAACTCAACGAAGCGTTCGCCGCACAAGGCCTGGCCGTACTGCGTATGCTTGGTGTGGCCGATGATGACGCACGCGTCAATGCATGGGGTGGTGCCATTGCGCTCGGCCATCCACTCGGTGCATCAGGCGCGCGCCTGGCTACCACTGCCGTCAACCGCCTGCACACCACAGGTGGCCGCTATGCACTTTGCACCATGTGCATCGGCGTGGGGCAAGGCATAGCACTGATTCTTGAGCGGGTCTGAGCTTTCGGGCTTCTGTTGCATGGCTGGTTGACCGGCCGGGCTTTGACCTGCTACAAGGCCCGCGCTGCAGCCGCTCCATGTCCGCTTGCCTGCATCAATACCCGCATTGCGTCACCAGCATGGTGGCCGCGCCAGGCCACAATCTGGTCCGGGCGAATCAGGGCCAGCGGTGCCTCGTACAAATCCCTGAGCAGGGCTGAAGCTTGAGGCACATGCTTCAACGTCAGCCCCAGGGCTGCGGCAGCGTCGATGAAGGGCTGCGCATCGGGCGCATTCGGTCCCAGCGCCAGCAGCGTCCATTCAAAACCAAAACTGTCATACAGTGAAGTGCCGTCCGCCAGCCAGGCGTGCGGAGCCCGGCCGCCTGGGCTGGCCGTGGGCTCATAACTACCAGCTGCATCAGGCGGTGGTGTGCTGCCGTCCTTCACTATCAAAGGCGAGCTGTCATAACGCCCGCCAAAGGTGATGCCCGGAATGTTGAATTCGCGCCGCACATGGGCATTCAAATACTCTGACGCCCGTGCGCGTTCAGCTTCTCCAGCATCATCGTTTTGTTCAAGCAGCGGCAAGGCGCTGAACATGCCCACCGAATCGGCAAAACCCCGCGCGTAGGCCGTGTTGCGTTCGGCCAGCGGCTTGCGCTCCAGCTCGTAGCTGTCCAGCAGTGCCTCAGGGGCTGACCCGTGCAGCACAGTGGCCAGCTTCCAGCCCAGGTTGACTGCATCTTCAATTGCCGTGTTGTAGCCCAGGCCTCCGGTGGGCGTGAACAGGTGCGCCGCATCGCCGCCTATGAAGACCCGGCCGCGCTGCATGTTCTGGGCGACCAGCGAATGGCCGGCCGTCCAGGTGCAGACCGACAGCACTTCCATCGGGATTTGTGTGCCCAGCGCCTCGCTGAAAATCCGCTCTGCATCGTCAAAAGTCCAGGCATCGGCGTCTTCATCCTCATGAATGGCGGCATGAAAGGCAAACTCTGAATTTCCGTCCACGGACGCCATAAAGGCCCGGCGCTGTGGGTTGACCGATACATACATCCAGGCTGGCGGACTTTTCAGTACCTCGTAAAAGGCAGGTGCCCTGAAGTGAACCGCAAACATCTTGCCGCCCATGAATTCGCGTTTGATGCTGCTGGCACCCGTCCAGGCGATGCCCAGCCGGTTACGCACCAGGCTGCGCGGGCCGTCCACGCCCACCAGGTATCGGGCTTTTACTGCCAGTGCACTGGCTGCGCCGTTCTGCCGGATTTGCGCCAGCACATGGGAGCCGTGGTCGTCAAAACTTTCCAGCGCCCAGCCGTAACGCAGCTCTGCATCAGTCCATGATTCGGCATGTTTGCGCAGAACGGCCTCGATATATTTTTGCGACACCCGGTGCGGCAACTCGGCCGCGCTCCAGGAGCCGCCCATGTTGCGGACCTTCTGAACCGCCTGCGCCGCAGTGGGCAAGGGCAGCCGGGCCAGTTCATGCCGGGTGTAGCGGGTGAAATAGGCGATGTCGGTTGGGTGATCCGGCGGCAGACCCTGGGCGCGGATTTCCTGCGCGATGCCGAGCCTCCGGTAATGCTCCATGGTGCGCGCCTGGGTGGCATTGGCCTGCGGCGTCAGGGTGGTGCCGCCCTTGGGGTCCACCAGCAGGCAGCGCACACCGCGTCTGCCCAGTTCGTTGGCCAGCATCAGCCCGCAGGGGCCGCCGCCAGCAATCAGCACATCGGTTTGCAGCATGTTTTCAGTCGAAGTGGTTTTGTCCCGGTCTTCCATGGATGGATACTCTCTTTGGTTTGCAACGGAATTTATTTAGGTTACCAAAATATATGGGCGTACGCAATCATCACCAAACCGCAAGCGGCGAGCCTGCGGACCAACTTTCAGGCTGGCGAACACACAACGCTGGCCGCGTCCTGAGCAATGCCCTGCGCCGGTTTGAAGAGCGGGTGCTGGCCATCATGCAGGAGGCAGGACACGCCGGAACCCGTCGTTCCCATGTCAACCTGACGCGTCACCTTGATCTGGACGGCACCCGCATCACCGAACTGGCACGCCGCGCCGCCATGACCAATGCCGCCATGAGCGAGTTGATAGACCAGTGTGTCGCCATGGGGCTGGTGGAGCGTCATGACGACCCGTCTGACAGGCGGGTTCGCATCGTGCGGTTTACCGAAGCAGGGCAGCAGTGGCTGGCGGCTTTTGGCCAGGCGCTTGCCACGGCAGAGCAGGAGCTTGCCAGAGAGATTGGCGAGCCCAGTCTGTCCGTGCTGCTTCATCGTCTGGACAGCTACGGCGAGATGGTCGATTCCATCGGCTGTGGGTGATTTTATTTAGCTTGCCTTATATTAAATTCAATCTCACTGTGACCGCTGCCGACAGACGTGGTGCAGAAAATCCAGCATAGTGTGATGGCAGCGCGGAACAGTCCCGCCAACAGGGCGCAGTTGCTGGAGGAGTATTTGCGGGCGGTAGCCAATACGCCAGCCGAGGCCGCAAACGCGGTGCGCTTGATGACGGGAAGTGGGCGCGGGTGGCGCGCAGCATCAATCTGCATTGGACTCAAGAGCCATGAGCAGGCGGCCTTTTTCGCGACAATAGCAGCCGCGCGGCGGCGTTCATTCGGGGCGCCAGCGCTTGTGCCACGCCTTGCCCTTGCCAACCATCATGACTTTTCCCCTCATCACCGACTGGTATTTTTACGCAGTGGCCATTCCGGCTGTGTTGCTGCTGGGCGTCAGCAAAAGCGGTTTTGGTGCGGGGTTTGGCTCTTTGGCTGTGCCCATCATTGCACTGGCTGTCACCGTGCCGCAGGCCGCAGCTATCTTGATGCCTGTGCTGTTGCTGATGGATTTGCTGGGTATGGCGGCTTTCCGCAAGGACTTTGACATGCGGTTGCTGAAGTTTCTGGTGCCTTGCGGGCTGCTTGGCACGCTTGTGGGCGCGCTGCTGTTCAAGGTGCTTGATGCCAAGGTGGTGGCCGGCATCGTGGGTGTGTTTACCCTGCTGTTTCTGGCCCAGCGCCTGCTTTTCCCGCCCCGGCCGGACAGCGCACCGCCACCCCGATGGCTGGGCGGCATTCTGGCTGTCACGTCGGGTTTCACCAGTTTTGTCTCACATGCCGGTGGCCCGCCGCTCAGCGCCTATGTCATTCCGCTGCGCCTGAGTCCGGTGCATTTCACTGCCACCATGGCGTTCTTCTTTTTTGTCATCAACCTGTCCAAGTGGATTCCGTATGCCTGGCTCGGCCTGCTGGACTTGCGCAATATGGCCACGTCACTGGTGCTGCTGCCCGTCGCACCGATTGGTGTGTGGGCAGGGGTGCGTATGGCCAAAACCATCAGCCCGGTGCTGTTTTATCGGCTGTTGTACGTCGGCATGTTGCTGACGGGCTGCAAACTGGTCTGGGACAGCCTGCATTGATATTGGCCTTTCAAGCAGGCTCAACAGGGTTTTTGGCGATGGATACGGACTAAAATTACTTTTAGTTTCAATTCCCAATCCTCCAGGTACCGGGGCGCACTCGTCCACACCGCATTTTGGCTAGCTTTTAATGAGTCCTGACAAGCTTGGTCGATACGATCTCATTCGCGTGCTCGGCAAGGGTGCGATGGGGCTGGTGTACGAGGGCCGCGACCCCAATCTTGACCGCCGTGTCGCCATCAAGACCATCAAGGTCGAAAACCTTTCCGAAGAAGCTGCGGCCGAATACGAAAAGCGTTTTCGCACCGAAGCCCGTTCGGCCGCCCGGCTGCAGCACCCCAATATCGTCAGTGTTTACGATTCCGGCCGCGACCTTGACGTGGCCTTTCTGGTGATGGAGTTTGTGCAGGGTGATGACCTCAAGGCCCACTTTGACAGCGGCAAAAGTTTCACGCTGGAGCAAACCCTGGGGCTGATGAGTGATTTGCTGTCGGCACTTGACTATGCACACCGCCGCAACATCATCCACCGCGACATCAAACCCGCCAATCTGCTGATTGAAGCCAATGGCCGCGTCAAGCTGACCGATTTTGGCGTGGCCCGCATCCAGGACTCGGGTGACGCCACACGCACACGCGGCACCATGGTCGGCACGCTCAAATACATGTCGCCAGAGCAGGTCAAGGGCATGCCGGTTGATTCACGCTCAGACCTGTTTGCCGCCGGCATCGTGCTGCACCAGTTGCTGACCGGCAAACGGCCTTTTGACGGCGAATCAGACTTTGCCATCATCCGCCAGATTGTGGGCAACAACCCAGCCGCACCCAGCTACTTCAACCCAAAACTGCCAGCCGCATTGGTTGCCGTGGTCGCCAAGGCGCTGGCCAAGTCACGCGACGACCGTTTTGCCACCGCCGGGGAATTTGCCACAGCGCTTGAAGCCGCTTGCCGTGAGGCCGCCGACCCGACCGTGACTCCCACGCTGGGCCGAAGCAGCCATGGCGACTGGAGTGACACCGTGCAGGCCGATGGCGAATCCATGGCTCAAACCTATCCGGGTTTGCGCGCAGGCACCAGTCCGGGCGGCAGTTCGGCCAGCAATTCGGGCAGCAATTCAGCCGTGACTCAGGAGCTGGAACTGGTTTTCTGGAAGGACGTCAAGGACTCGCAGGACGCCGAAGACATAGAACTGTTTCTGGTCAAGTTCCCGGCCGGTGTGTATGCCGACCTGGCCCGCCGCCGGCTTAAAAAGCTCGTCGGGCTGATCACCGACGGCTCGGATATCGGCCTTAAAACCAGCCCGCTCGCTGCGTCTGCAGCGTCAGGCAGCATGACAAAACCTGAAGCCGGTCCAGCAGACACCCGTTTCCTGCGTAAAACCGACCCCACTGTGCCGCTGGGCTTATCGGCAGCAGCAGCAGTAGCCCGCCCAGCCGCCGACCTGACACGCGTTGCCGTGGCCGCCAAACCAGCCCGAGAAAACCTGGCCAACCGCGCCGCCGCCATCACCGACCAGAAGGCCAAGGACTTCGGCAAAAACACCAGAGCCAAAAAAACGCCAGCTGCCGCTTCCAGCCCGGCCAAAAAACCCGGCTCAAAAAACCTTGTTGTCTTGTTTGCCGGCGGTTTTTTGTTGCTTGCGGTGCTGCTGGTGATCAAACTTTTGCCGGATTCAGCACCACCCGCAAGCAGCGCCGCTTTGACAATATCACCCGACCTGGCCGCCTCAGCCGCTGTTGTGAATGTGCCGGTGGCGGCAATCCCCGCACCGCCAGCCAGGCCCGCTATCGAGCAACCAGCAGCAATAACACCAGCCCTGCCAGCCGCATCGGCCGTGGCGACGGGCACGGCAACCCTCCCCCTCCCAGTCCTGGCCGCCTCAGCCGCCGCCAGGCTTGCAGCCCTGGCAGCCGCCAGAAAAGCCGCTCTTGAAAAAGAAAAATTGGCAAAACAGGCACAGGATAAACCTGCAGCTCCCGCTTCATCGCCAGATCCCGCACCGGTCGCCGCAGCCCGTACACCTCCTGTACCCCCCGCAGAAAAACCAGGCCCCACTCCGCCAGCCAACCCCCGCCAGCTCTGCGAAGACCGCGTGCTGCTGGGTTTTCAGATCTGCATGGCCGAACAATGCGCCAAACCCGCCTTCACCAACCACGCGATATGTGTACAACGCAGGGCGATGGATCAGCAGCGCAGGGAAAACGAGCAACTGCGGCGCTAAGAACGTGTTTGCGATCCAATCGGGGTCGCGTTGGAGTGCAATCGGGATGAGCTGTCTGCCAAGGCCCGCAGTCATGGGCTCTGGCCCATGCAAGGGACTTGGCTGGCGAAATGACTGGCAGCGCGCCCGGCAAGGCTGCTGCGCGACCTCGAATAGATCGTAAACACCTTCCAAGGGTGAATCCAAGCGCCAACGCCCAAGACGGCTCCACAAAACCTCAAACCCCGCCCAACCAGGCCTCCAGCGCCTCCATCAGCGCGGCTAGTTGAGGTTCCAGTTCCTTGATCGCCTGGTTGATTTCTTCCAGGGGGTGTTTGTCGCGCAGGGCGGTTTCCACCGCTTCGGCATAGTTCGGGATTTCCGTCGCGCCTATGGTGGCTGATACGCCCTTCAGGGTGTGGGCGGTGCGTTGGGCTGTGGGCCAGTCCTGGGCGGCGAGGGCGTCCCTGATGGTCTGGATGCTGTTTTTCTGCCCGCTGACATACTTTCGCAGCATGGCGGTGTAGAGCGTTTTTTTGCCCATCATGCGGGACAGGCCGGTGCGGGTGTCCAGGCCCGGTATGCCTTCGGGCAGCTCGGTTTTGGCAGCGGCTTGAGGTGTTGTCTGGCGTTTCTCCAGGCGCAACTGCGGCGACTGTGGTGCTGGTTGTGGCACTTCGGATTTGCTCAGCCATTTGAGCAGCATGCGCCACAGCTCGTCGGGGTCTATGGGTTTGGTCAAAAAGTCGTTCATGCCGGCGTCGAGGCAGCTTTTGCGGTCTTTTTCCATGGCATTGGCGGTCATGGCGACAATGGGCAAGGCTTTGAGCCGGGTGATGCGTCTCATGGCGACGGTGGATGTCAGGCCGTCCATCACGGGCATCTGCATGTCCATCAACACCAGGTCATAACTTGCGCGCTGGGCCATTTCAAGGGCAATCAGGCCGTTTTCTGCGAGTTCGACCACAAAACCGGCCTCGGTCAGCAGCTCGCAGGCGATTTGCTGGTTGATCTCGTTGTCTTCGGCCAGCAAAATGCGGGCACCGCGTACCGGGGTGAGCTGGTCCAGTTTGTCAACCGCGGGCTGGCTGACTCTGGCCTCCTGCCTTCGAGAGCCCATGGCTTCGATCGTGGTGTCAAACAGCATGGACGGGCTGAGCGGTTTGACCAGCATGTTGACAATGCCCAGTGACTCGGCTTCCTTGATCATTTCTTCGCGTCCGTAGGCGCTGACCATCACCAGTGTGGGCGCGGGGGTCAGGCCCAATGCACGGATCTGCCTGGCGGCCTGCATGCCGTCCATCAGCGGCATGCGCCAGTCGAGGTAGACAATGTCAAAGGGCTTGCCGCCTGCATGGGCAGCGCGGACGGCCTGCACGGCGGCAGCGCCTGAATCAACGTCGCTGACTTCAAACGTCATCACCTCAAGCATTTCGCGCATGATTCGGCGGGCGTGTTCGTTGTCGTCCACCACCAGGGCGCGGCGGCCGCGCAGATCGGGGTTGGGCAGCAGGATGCGTTTTGGTTGCTGGTTGATGCCCACACGCACGGTAAACCAGAAGTCGCTGCCTTGCCCAAAAACACTGCTGACGCCGACTTCTCCACCCATCAGCTCAGCCAGTTTTTTTGATATTGCCAGACCCAGGCCGGTGCCGCCAAACTTGCGGGTGGTCGAGCTGTCAGCCTGTGAAAAGCTCTGAAACAGTCTTGAAATCTGCTCTTCGGTCAAACCCAGGCCAGTGTCGCGCACCGAAAAGCGCAGCAGCACGTCTTCAAGTGTGATGTCACTGACACGGGCCGAGATGACGATTTCGCCTTTTTCTGTGTATTTGACAGCGTTGTTGGCATAGTTGATGAGGATCTGACCGACCCGAAGCGAATCGCCAATCAGCCCTTGCGGTACGTCGGGGGCAATGTCAAACACCAGTTCCACCCCCTTGGCGCTGCACTTTTCGCCAATCAGGTTGGCGACATTGTCCAGCACCTTGTCGAGTTCAAAGTCGATGTGCTCGACCGTCAGTTTGCCGGCCTCGACTTTTGAAAAATCCAGAATGTCGTTGATGATCCCCAGCAGGTGCTGGCCAGAGCGGTGCACCTTGGTAATGTAGTCACGCTGGCGCGGTGTCATGTCGGTTTTGAGTGCCAGGTGCGACATGCCGATGATGGCGTTCATGGGCGTGCGGATCTCATGGCTCATGTTGGCCAGAAAGTCCGACTTCATCTGCGTGGCTTCTTCGGCCGTCTCCTTGGCTCGGCGCACGGCGTCTTCGGCCCCCTTGCGATCTGTGATGTCGCGGCTGACACCCAGAATGCCGGGCAACTGGCCTTCTTCAAGCCGCAGCGGTGTGACCATGGTGTCGAGTAAAACCCGTTTGCCGTCCGGGTAGATGACCCAGTGCTCGGCAGACACGCGGTGCTGCGCCTGCAGCATGGACTCGTCGCGGGCGCGCATGGCGGCGGCGGTGGCGGGCGGAAACAGGTCTTCGCAGCTCAAACCCTTGATATCGTCAACCCTGCGCCCGACCAGCGCGGCATACGCGTTGTTGCAGCCGATGTAACAGCCTTCATGGTTCTTGTAAAAAATCGGGTCCGGGATGGAGTTGATCAGCGTCGTCATGGTGGCGCGCTGGCGCTCGACTTCACTGGCAGCACGCTTTTGCCCGGTAATGTCCTTGAAAGCCGCCACCTGCAACAGCCGATCTTCGTCCTGAGCCAGAAAGATGGTGACTTCAACATTCATCGTGCTGCCGTCCTGACGCAGAAAGCTGCTTTCAAAATAGCGTGGCTTGCCGGCCTTTTTCAGGGCCTTGTCGAGAGCCAGCAGGGTTTCCGGTTTGGCGTTGGGGTCAATTGTCCAGACCTTCTGCCCTATCAGGTCTTCAATCGCGTAACCCAGCAGCTCGCAGGCGGCCTTGTTGGCGTACACCAACTGGCGACCCACAGATTCAATGCATATCAGCGGCCCCGAGTTCTCAACTATCAGGCGATTGAATAAAATTTTTCTTTCCGCACGAGTGCGTTCAGTCACATCCCGAAAGTTGAAAACCAGCCCGACCAGTTCGCCGTTGGCCTCACGCGGTGTGATGGTGCGCTCCAGGATGCGGCCATCCTTCATCTCGATTTCGTCGAAGGATTCGGTGTCCAGCGTAGACCACAGCTCGGTGGCGCGGGCGATGAACTGGGCCTCGTCCTTGACCATGGACGCATGCAGCTTCATCAGCGCCACCTCGTTGCCAGGGGCCATGATTTCTGCGGGTGCTTCACCCCACATTTCGATAAAACGCGGGTTGATGTATTTGGCACCACTTCCAAAGTGAATGGCCATGACACCGTCAGCCGCTGCATTCAGCGTATTGGTCAAAAAAGCCAGTGAGGCGCTGAGTGACTTGATACGTCTTTCATGGGCTTTGCCGGCTTTGACGCTGGCGGCGATTTCATTGGCGATGCGCGAGCCCGGCCCGGCAAAACCCATGCGGTCAAGCAGGCTGCGTACAGCAGGCAAACGTGTCAGCAGATTCGGCACAGGGTGAAGGCGCTCTGGCTGATCTAGGCCGTCAACTGGTCAGCCATGCGGCGCAACTCCAGCGCGGCGGCTGCACGGTCCGCACTGGGCAGGCTGTCCAGGCCAAGCTGGGTGCGCATACCTTGCAACTGGCGCTGCAGCAACAGGCCGCTGGTGTAGCTTTCACCGGCGAGGCCGCGCACCGCATGTGCGGTGATGGGGTCTGAAAAACCCTTGGCAATGATGGAAACACTCTGGTCGGCCTCAATCTGCTCACGCACCAGCGCATAGGTCTCGCCTGAAATCAGAATGCCGCCGGGTTCTGCCGCCTGTTCCAGCCGGGCAGCCAGGTTCACCTCGGGGCCGATGATGGTGTAGTCCATGCGCAGGTCGCTGCCAAAGTTGCCCACATCACAAAAGCCGGTGTTGATGCCGATACGGATGCGAAAACTCTTGGCCGTGCCCATGCCTTCCCACTGCCTTTGCAGCTCAACCATGCCTTTTTGCATGGCCATGGCCATCTTGACGCACTGCAGCGCGTCTTCACGCACACCCAGGCTGTGCGGGTCGCCGAAAAAAATCACCATCGCATCACCAATGAATTTATCGACCGTTCCGCCATATTCGGCAGCAATGCGGGACATTTCAGAGAAATAGCTGTTCAAAAGCCGGGTAATGTCTTCGGGCTGCCATTTCGCGGTAGAGGCCGTGAAGTCCTTGATGTCCGAGAAAAAAACCGTCAGTTTTTTGCGTTCGGTATGAATTTTGGCCTGCTGCGAACCATCAAGCAGCGACTGGCAGACCTGCGGTGCCAGGTAACGCGAGAGTTTTTCAGACAGCGACTGCAGTCGTCTGGCGTTGCTGCTGCGCTCCAGGTGCGACTGCACCCGCGCCATCAGCAGTGGCGGGCTGATGGGTTTGGTGATGTAGTCCACCGCGCCCAGGTCCAGGCCAAGTTGCTCTTCTTCCACCGTGCTCAGCGCGGTCAGGAAAATCACTGGAATCGAGGACGTCAGCGGGTTCGTCTGCAGGCGGCGCAAGACCTCGTAACCGTCCATGTCCGGCATCATGATGTCCAGCAGGATCAGGTCTGGCTGTGCTTGTGACAACACCATGGCAAGCGCTTCTTCACCCGAAGAAGCAGTTAACAACTCGTAACTGTCTTCAAGCAGCGCCGTCATCAGAAACAGGTTGTCCTCGGTGTCATCAACTACCAGTACACGAGCCAAAACGGGGCTGCCCAACTGTTTGTTGTGAGGGGTGAGAGGCGATAAATGGTCTTGATTCATGTTCATAAAAAACCCTGAGCGGTAAGCCGACGGGATGCCTGCGCAGAAGGCGATTATGGATCTTGAAGCCCAATTAAATCAATGAATCTATGAAATTTGATGAAATTTGTAATTTGTGTGAATTTTTTGATACGGGTTTAAGTGGAAAGTATTTGTTCCTGTTTGCTGGCTGCGCATTGCCCTGGTCAAAACAGTTCTGTACATCAACAATCATGATTTTCAAGGCTTTTGATGCTGCTGCACCAAGCAGCGGACATCGAGGGCTATTGAATACGTAGCAAAAGACGTTTTAATCATGCCAGCTCACAGGTCGTCTTTGTGCCTGCTGCTCACGTTCCTGCGCCATTTGTTCTTCCAGCTGCAACCTTCCCTGGGTTGCCACGGCTATCAGTTTGCTGCGGTCTTTACGGTATGGGTACATCTTTTCGAACAGCTTGATGTTGTGCAGTCTGAAACGCATGGCCGACTGGCGGGCTTCGTGCGGGCTGTGGCCCAGCAACTCCAGCACGGTGCGACCGCTGCGCAGGCTGGATTCAATCAACTCGCGCTCCACCAGCGTGACACCACGGTCACGCAGATGATTCCAGTGCGTGACATCACGCGCACGAGCCACCAGTTTGAGATGGGGAAAGTGCTCACGCGTCAGGTCAACAATTTTCAGCGACTGCTCCACATCGTCAACCGCCACAACCAGAATGCCGGCGGTTTCAGCACCCGCCGTACGCAGCAGATCAAGCCGGGTGGCGTCACCGTAAAAAACCCGCAGTCCAAAAGCCCGTACGGTTTCAATCATCTCGGCATCATGGTCAAGCACTGTGGTTGAAATGCCCTGGGCCAGCAGCAAGCGCCCAATGATTTGCCCATAACGGCCAAAACCGGCAATGATGACCGGGGCCTGCTGTTGTTCGGATATTTCTTCCAGTTGCGGCACGTCGCACCGGGCGTAACGCGGCACCAGAATCTTGTCGATAAACACCAGAAGAAGAGGGCTGATCAGCATCGACAAGGCCACGGCACCTATCAGCAAAGACGAGGTTTCAGCCGAAAACACTTTGGCCCCGGCAGCGGCCTGAAACACCACAAAGGCAAATTCGCCGCCCTGGGCCAGCAGCACGGTAAACACCGGACGCTCCTGGTAAGGCAGTTTCATCAGCCTGGCCAGGCCGTAGATGACAGCCAGCTTGAGGCCCAGAAAACCAAACAGAATTGCCGCCATCAGGCCGGGTGACTTCAGCAGCACGCCAAAGTCAATACTCATGCCCACGGCGATGAAGAACAGGCCCAGCAGCAGGCCCTTGAAGGGTTCGATATCGGTTTCCAGCTCGCGCCGGTATTCACTTTCAGCCAGCAGCACACCGGCCAGAAAGGCACCCAAAGCCATGCTCAGGCCCACCAGCTGCATCAGCGCGGCAATGCCAACCACCAGCAAAAGCGAGGCGGCGGTAAAAATTTCGGGTGTACCGCTGTTGGCAATCCAGCGCAGCAGCGGCCGCAACAACAGGCGACCACCGAGGATGATGCCCCCTATGACCGCCACTATTTTTACAGCTTCCAGTGCCCGGCTGGTATGAGCAGCCGCCTCATTGGGTTCGGCAACTGCACCCAGAAGCGGCAACAGCGCCAGGATGGGAATGGCGGCCACATCCTGAAACAGCAGGATGGAAAACCCCGCCTGTCCGCTGGACGTGGGCATCAGATTGCGTTCACCCAGTGCCTGCAGCGCAATGGCGGTGGACGACAGCGCCAGACCCAGCCCGGCCACCAGCGCGATTTGCCAGCTGACGCCAAAAGCCATGGCCGCAGCCATCAATATGACAGCGCAGCCCAGCACCTGCGCGCTGCCCCAGCCAAAAATCGGGCGACGCAGATTCCATAACCGTTTCGGTTCCAGCTCCAGGCCCACCAGAAACAGCATCAGCACCACGCCAAATTCGGCAAAATGAAGAATGTCCTGCACATTCGTGACCAGCTTCAGCCCCCAGGGGCCAATGGCAATGCCTGCTGCGAGGTAACCAATGATGGAGCCCAGGCCCAGTTTTTTGGCCACCGGCACGGCAATAACGGCAGCAGCAAGGTAGATAAAGCTGTTGATCAGCCAGGCGGGTGTGTGTTCCATTCAGTTGTCTCCCGTGGCGGCAGGGCGGTCACGCATTGGCACAACACAGGCCGGGCATTGTTCAAGCTCATCCATTTCTGGCCAGTCGGGGTAGGTTTGCAGGCGTTGCCTGAAGGTTGCCACATGTTCGGCCACGGCCTGACTGCTGACGCTGTGGGCGCCATGCAGTATCAGCGGCGGCAAAAACCGCATGCCGCACACAGCGGCACTTTGTTCATAAGGCGGCAAAAACGCATCAAAAAAGTAGCGGTTGTAACCTTGAGGGTGGTAGGAACTCTCCGGCCCGCCAGTGGTGGCGACCAGCCACAAGTCCTTGCCCTGCAGTGCCATGCCGTTTTGCCCATCAGCGCCACCGGCTGCCGCATTGCCGCCATAGGCCCAGCCATAGGTCAGGACTTCATCAAGCCAGAGTTTTTGCAGCGCCGGCATGGAATACCACTGAATCGGGTGCAGCAGCACCACAAGTTTTGCCTTTGCCAGCGCAGCCTGCTCCTTGTGCACGTCAATCGCGTAGTCGGGGTAAGTTGAATAAAGGTCCTGCACCTGCACACGGCCAAGGTCTTGCGCAGCCAGCATCAGCGGACGGTTGACGTGGGATTCGCGCCAGGCCGGGTGAGCGGCCAGCACGTAGATGTCGGTATGGGCAGTTGTATCAAGGTCTGTGGGGACGTTTGTTGGTGGGGCTTGCATGCCGTTACCATAGCGGAAAAGCAGTCACTTTTGCAGGCGTCAGGCCATGACGGGCTGTTGACAGACGCTTATGGCCGCCTGCTGCATCAAACCTCAAAGGAAATCCTTATGCCCTTGGTCATGATTGCAAATCCGAAAGGCGGTGTTGGCAAATCGACGCTGGCTACCAATGTTGCGGGGTTTTTTGCCAGTCAGGGCCATGCTGTCATGCTGGGCGATGCGGACCGGCAGCAGTCGTCCAGACTCTGGCTTGATTTGCGTCCTGAAGCTGCCAGGCCGATTTCGAGTTGGGACATCAGTGCTGACCTGATTGGCAAACCGCCCAAAGGCACGACCCATGTGGTGCTGGACACGCCGGCCGGACTGCATGGCTGGCGTTTTAATGACGTGATGAAGCTGGCAGACAAGGTGATTGTGCCGCTGCAGCCCAGTGTGTTTGACATTTTTGCAACACGCGCGTTTGTAGATGAACTGTTGGCCTGCCGTCATGCAGACAGGCTGCAGATCGGCATCGTGGGCATGCGGGTGGACTCGCGCACCATTGCTGCTGACAAACTCCGCGAGTTTGTGGATGGCCTGGGCCTGCCGGTGCTGGCTTTTGTGCGCGACACGCAAAACTACATCCATCTGGCTGCGCGCGGGCTGACGCTGTTTGACGTGGCACCTGGCCGGGTTGAAAAAGACCTGCAGCAGTGGCAGGGCATCTGTGACTGGCTGGGCCAATAAGCGCTGCCATGGTCTGGTGCCTTGTCCCTGATTCGACAGCCGCAGGGTGGCTGGCGGCGCTAAAGTCGGGCCATGAAAACATTTCAAACCATTGCCGAGCTGGCCGCCTGTGTAGGGCAAATTGTTGCCGTCAGCGACTGGATCACCATCACGCAGCAACAGGTCAATCTGTTTGCAGAGGCCACTGGTGACCACCAGTGGATACATGTTGACCCCGAAAAAGCTGCTGCCGGGCCGTTTGGCGGGCCGATTGCCCACGGGTTTTTGACCTTGTCGCTGATTCCGAGGTTTTTTGAGTCCTCGTTTGACATCGTCGGTTCACGCATGGGTGTGAACTACGGCCTGAACAAGGTCAGGTTTACCGCCCCTGTGCCTGTGGGCAGCCGCCTGCGTGCAAGCATGAAACTGCTGGCAGCCGCACCGATTGACAACGCCGGCATGCAGATGACCTGGGAGGTGACGGTGGAGCGCGAAGGGTCGGCCAAGCCGGTTTGTATTGCTGAATCGCTGGTGCGCCACTACCCGTAGTTTCTGGGCCTTATTTATAAAGCTGGGCGTGCCGGTAGCGGCAGGCACTTCGGTTTGGACGGGTCAGATGCGTGAGATCTGGCCGTCTGGCAACCAGCCTTCAAAAACCGGAATCAGGCTGTTGATGCGTTCTGCGGCGACGCTCTGGCTGTGTGCCTGCGAAATGCACTGGTGCAAATCACTGCGCAACAGCCACAGGTCGGCCGGGGTTTGCGCGACATTGATCTTGTAGATCATGCGCTGGGCGCGTACACCTTCGCAGTCGTGCATGGTGTCGTGCAGGCTGCGACGGATTCTGTCCAGGGGTTTCTGGCTGCGTGAACTGGCGGTTTCGCTGGGGGCGGGCATTGTGGTGCCAAAAATGCGTTGAATGACGGCGTGCAAAGTATTCTCCGGCCGGTCTCGTGAACCGGTGGCATGGCAAAAAAGGTTGCGCAACTTGGCCCGTGTCTGACAGCAGTGGTGCGCGCTTGGCCCGAATTCTAGGGTTTCCCCTTGTATCCACCAAGTCAAAAAAATCACGAAAACGCATTGATGTTGTCTATACAACATCAATGCGGCATTAATACAACAATTCTGTATACAAAGTTGGGCTCGCCTCAGGTGCCAGATGCAGGCAGGGCGCCCACAAAACCATTTTGCCGCCAGGCCTCAAATACGGCCACGGCCACGCTGTTGGACAGATTCAGGCTGCGCTGATCAGGCCGCATTGGTATTTTGAGGCGCTGGCTGGGCTCAAAGGATTCCCTTAACGCGGGTGCGAGGCCACGGGTTTCAGAGCCAAACACCAGCCAGTCGCCGGGCAGGAAGGCGGCTTCAAACAGCTTGCGCGAGGCGCGTGTGGTCATTGCAAACATGCGCCCTGGTGCCGGTTTTTCACTGTCAAGCAGCGCCTGCCAGCTGGCGTGGCGCAGCAGGCTGGCGTATTCGTGGTAGTCCAGCCCGGCACGGCGCATGTGTTTGTCATCCATCGAAAAGCCCAGCGGTTCCACCAGATGCAGGCGGCAGCCGGTATTGGCCGCCAGCCGGATCACATTGCCAGTGTTGGGTGGAATTTCAGGCTCGACCAGAACGATATTGAACATTGAGGGGCAGTGTGAGGGGGTGAATGGCCGAAAGCCGGCGGGCAGCCTGCTGTTAGACGGCTGAATTTTAGGCGGCAGGGGTTCTGGCAAAAGCAATGGCTGTGACATGGGCTGCGCCGGCTTCTTTCAGCACGCTGGCGGCGGTAAAAAGTGAAGCCCCGCTGGTCATGACGTCATCAACCAGCACCAGCCGCCGGCCCCTGATCTCGGCAATACGCAGTGGGTCTGGCTGAAAAGCATGCCTGACATTGGCCAGGCGGGCCTCGCGCTTCAGCTCGGTTTGTGGGCGTGTATTCCGAACACGCAGCAGCAGGTTTGCGTCTGCGCTGGCGCGGGTGGCCGACTGCTGTGCAAGCTGGCTGGCCAGTTCCCAGGCCTGGTTGAAACCACGCGACTGCAGACGTTCGGCGGACAAAGGCATGGGGACGACGAGGTCACCGGTCTGCAGGCTGTCAAAAATCCGGGCCACACCAGGGGCTTTGAGCAACAGGGCTGCAAAAAATGCCGCCCAGCCTGGCCGGTCGCCAAACTTGTAGCTTGTCATCAGATCGGACCAGGGGTAGTCATAAGTCACGGCCACCAGCGTGGCATCAACTGGTGGTGGTTGCCTGATACAGGCCATACACAAGCCTGGACTGGTGCGCAAACCCATGGACAGATCGGGCGGCAAGGGCAGTGCACAGCTGCTGCAGCGCAACAAGACAGGTGAAAAGCGCGTGATGCACGCATCGCACACCTGGCGCGCGGGCCAGCTGCGGCAGACGGCACACTGGCTGGCCACACCGGGCAGTGAAAAACGGGTTTTAAGCAGGCGCTGGAACACCGTGTCAATATACTCTGGCGGGTTTGCAGATTTTCTTTATTCCTGATGACCACCACACAGCGCCCCCCGACCCTGGACCCGAACGCCGTCGCGCGCTGGCAGCGTATTGCACCCGCAAGCTCACCGTGGCTGCATGAGGAGGTGGCCAGCCGCATGCTGGACCGACTGCAGTGGATCAAGCTGCAACCCGAATCATGGGCGCACTGGGGCGCAGTGCGTGGCGGTCTGAAGGCGCATGCCCAACTGGCCGAAAAATATCCGAAAGCTGAATGTTTTGTGCTTGAAGAGCAGGGGCAGCGGATACGTGAAGCTATTGATTCAATAGCTATTCCATGGTGGAAGCCGGCTGGCTGGATTCAAAAAACCACACGTTTCGAGGCACCACCACCCGCCAGCATGGACATGCTCTGGGCCAATATGGCGCTGCATGAGGCGGCCGACCCGCAAACCCTGCTGGCGCAGTGGCACAAAACCCTGAAAGTCGGCGGCTTTCTGATGTTTTCATGTCTGGGGCCGGATACGGCGGTGGAACTGCGCCAGCTTTATCAAGAGCTGGGCTGGCCGCCCGCCGGGCATGAGCTGACTGACATGCACGACTGGGGCGACATGCTGGTTCAAACCGGCTTTGCCGAGCCGGTGATGGACATGGAACGCATCACCCTGACCTACGAAACGCCAGCCCGTCTGTTGCAGGAGCTGGCTGAGTTGGGGCGCAACTATCATCCGGCCCGGTTTGCAGCGCTGCGCGGACGTGGCTGGCGGGCAAGGCTTGAAAAGGCGCTTCAACAACATCTGGCCAAAGGTGCGGACGGCCGGTTCAGCCTGACTTTTGAAGTGATTTACGGCCACGCGCTGAAAGCGCAGCCCAGGGTCAGTGTCAGCACACTCAGTTCGGTATCGGTTGAAGACATGCGCAGCATGCTCAGGGGCCAGCGGCCTTGAAGCTGCATTCACTTTCAGCATCTGCCGGTTTGATGCAAGTCCACCCTATAATCGGCAACGTGTTTTTTGGGCATGTTCCCACGCCTCAAGCGGCTTTTTGCAGGGCTGCAATTTTTTGAGTGTCGCACCGTGTCGCACCCCACTTCTGTGCTTCTGACGCAAGGGCTCCGGTTTGCCAGCCTTAACACTGGTAACGAGCCCGATGGCGTTCAGTGGCTTCTTAAACGCAATTGTTCGGTCACGCCAGCCCAGTTGATCTGGCTTTATGTTTCGCTGTGTGTGGTGTCGCTGGGGATAGCAACTTTTTTCTGGTTTCAGGGTGCCCGACTGGTCATGCCCTTTGCCTGGGCCGAGCTGATTGCGGTGGGGGCGGCTTTTCTGGTTTATGCCAGACACGCTGGGGATGGTGAAAAAATCCTGCTCCAGGGTGGCCGGCTGGTGGTGGAGCTTGAAACAGCCGGGCGAAAACAGCGGGCTGAATTTAATCGTGAATGGGTTCGTGTCGAACCCAGAAGTGATGATGGGTCCCTGATAGAAGTGTCAGGTCAGGGGCGCTCGGTAAGGGTAGGGCGGCATTTGCGGCCTGAGCTGAGGCCGGCTCTGGCCAGGGAAATACGTTACGTGTTGCGAGGCTGCTGAGAAGCAGCTTGCATGCTTGCGGCAGGGCTGCAAGGCTTGCGTCAGTGTGTTTTTGGAGTGTCGGGTGAAACAAACAGGCGCAAGCTGGGTGGCGAATCCGCCTCGCGGCTAACTTTATAATCAGCAGGTTAATTGGGTCGGTAAATTGAGTGAGTCAGTCGTCAAGCAACTCGGTGAGTGGCTTGGCAAGTAACTCCGGGCTGCTTTTTGAGTGGTTCCGGGTTATTTTTTGGTTAGTGGAAGCAATAAAAGTGATCACGATGAACGTAAGCAAAACCATGAGCAAAATGACACGGCTTGGCATGCAGCATGCAGGCGCAATGACAGGATTTGTAGCCGCCTGGATCAGCACTGCTGCTTACGCTGTGAATGATTTGCCTGGCGGCCCGGCTGTGCGTCAGCTCAACCTCCACCCTGCAGTGACCAAAATTGCTGAAGAACAGCAATGGCTGCACTGGTTCATGA
>JAZKIK010000396.1:24247-25164 GCA_040384925.1 Pseudomonadota bacterium
TTGTGGCCGTGTTTGCGGTGATGTTTTATTCCATCTGGAAGCACCGCAAATCGCAAGGTCACAAGGCTGCCAATTTTCACGAATCCACGGCTGTTGAGATCGCCTGGACGGTGGTTCCGTTTGTCATCGTGATTGCGATGGCCCTGCCAGCCACCAAAGTGCTGGTGGCGCAGAAAGACACCACCAGCGCAGACCTCACCATCAAAACCACGGGCATGCAGTGGAAGTGGGGTTACGACTACATCAAGGGTGAAGGCGAGGGTATCGGTTTTGTGTCCACCCTGGATGCTTCACAGCGCGAAATGTCCAATAACGGCGGCCCCAAGGGTGCCAGCGTTCCTGATGACTACCTGTTCAAGGTTGACAACCCGATGGTGGTGCCTGTCAACAAGAAAATCCGCATCATCACCACGGCCAATGACGTGATTCATGCATTTGCGGTGCCGGCTTTTGGTATCAAGCAGGATGCGATTCCCGGTTTTGTGCGCGACACCTGGTTTCGTGCTGAAAAAACCGGCGACTTTTATGGCCAGTGCCAGGAGCTGTGCGGCAAGGAGCATGCCTATATGCCGATTCACGTGAAGGTGGTGTCGGCAGCTGACTACAGCGCCTGGGTTGCTGCCAAAAACAAGGAAGCCGCAGCCAGGGCTGATGATCCTTCCAAGGTCTGGACGCTGGCTGACATCAAGGCGCGCGGCGAAAAGGTTTACGCCGCCAACTGCGCTGCCTGCCACCAGGCCAGCGGCAAGGGCGCTGGCCCGATCAAACCACTTGATGGTTCGGCCATTGTTCTTGATGCTGACCACAACAAACAGATCCAGATTCTGCTGAATGGGGCAGCCGGCGGCTCGACCTTCTCCTGGTCCATCAGCTTGGCCATCTGGCGGGTGTTGTTCGTGATGGAATCGAGGTGCTCT
>JAZKIK010000396.1:25174-31442 GCA_040384925.1 Pseudomonadota bacterium
CAGCCGGCGGTGCCATGCCTTCATGGAAAGCATTGAGCGATACGGATATTGCGGCCGTGATTAGCTACAGCAAAAATAACTGGTCGAATCAGACAGGGCAGCTGGTGCAGCCGTCCGAAGTACTGGCTGCCCGTAAATAAGCGGTCATCCTTCACTGATTCAATTCGAGCCCCGGATTTAATTTTTAGCGTACCAGACCATCCCGTCCGCTGCAAAGACAAAATTTACAGGTCATAAAACCTGTACAAGCCACCAAAGGAAGCCAAGATGAGTGCAGTTCTCGACCACCACGATCACGCGCATGATGATCATGATCATCATGACCACGCACCCACGGGATGGCGTCGCTGGGTGTTCGCGACCAACCACAAGGACATCGGCACCCTGTATCTGCTGTTCAGCTTTTTCATGCTGATGTTTGGTGGTGTGCTGGCGCTGGGCATTCGTGCCGAGCTGTTTCAGCCGGGTCTGCAACTGATCAACCCCGAGTTGTTCAACCAGTTGACAACCATGCACGGCCTGATCATGGTGTTCGGTGCCATCATGCCGGCCTTTGTGGGTTTCGCCAACTGGATGATTCCGCTGCAGATTGGCGCAGCCGACATGGCTTTTGCGCGCATGAACAACTTCAGCTTCTGGCTGATGATTCCTGCCGGCCTGATGCTGGGCGGTTCTTTTTTCATGCCTGGCGGCGCACCTGCAGCTGGCTGGACACTCTATGCACCATTGACGCTGCAGATGGGCCCCTCGATGGATGCAGGTATTTTTGCCATGCACATCCTGGGCGCTTCGTCCATCATGGGTTCAATCAACATCATCGTGACGATCCTGAACATGCGCGCTCCTGGCATGACGCTGATGAAAATGCCGATGTTCTGCTGGACCTGGCTGATTACCGCCTATTTGCTGATTGCTGTGATGCCTGTGCTGGCCGGTGCCATCACCATGACGCTGACTGACCGCCATTTCGGCACCAGTTTCTTCAACCCGGCTGGCGGCGGCGACCCCGTGATGTACCAGCATATTTTCTGGTTCTTTGGTCACCCTGAGGTGTACATCATGATCTTGCCGGCTTTCGGCATCATCAGCCAGATCATTCCTGCCTTTGCACGTAAACGCCTGTTTGGTTATGCCTCCATGGTGTATGCAACGGGATCCATCGCCATTTTGAGCTTTGTGGTCTGGGCTCACCACATGTTTACCACGGGCATGCCGGTGACTGGCCAGCTGTTTTTCATGTACTCGACCATGCTGATTGCCGTTCCGACGGGCGTGAAAGTGTTCAACTGGATCGCCACGATGTGGAAGGGTTCCATGACCTTTGAGACCCCGATGCTGTTTGCAGTCGGCTTCATTTTTGTGTTCACCATTGGTGGTTTGACCGGCGTGATCCTGTCGGTGGCTCCCATTGACACACAACTGCAGGACACCTACTACGTTGTGGCCCACTTTCACTACGTACTGGTAGCCGGTTCGCTGTATGCCCTGTTTGCCGGTTATTACTACTGGAGCCCGAAGTGGACGGGTGTGATGTACAACGAAACACGCGGCAAGATTCACTTCTGGTGGTCGCTGATTTCCTTTAACGTCACCTTCTTCCCCATGCACTTTCTGGGCCTTGCCGGCATGCCGCGTCGTTATGCCGATTACCCCATGCAATTCGCCGACTTCAATGCTGTAGCCAGCGTGGGTGCTTTCTTCTTCGGTTTTGCCCAGGTTTATTTCTTTGTTTTTGTGGTGATTCCAACCATGCGCCGCAAGGGTGTACCGGCCAAGCAAAACCCATGGGTTGATGAAGGCGGCAAGGGTGCAGAAGGCCTGGAGTGGGAAGTTCCCTCACCAGCACCCTTCCATACTTTTGAAACACCACCCAAGCTGGATGTCACCGCAACCCGCGTGATCGGCTGATTTGTCGTCTGGCTCAAGCTGCAGGATTTCGCAATGACCCCACCTGACCAAAAGAAAAACAACCTGCGGCTGGCGCTGATTCTGGCCTCTGTTGCAGTGGTGTTTTTCATCGGTTTTATGGCCAAGATGGTTTTTATTGGCCGTTAGGCCGATAAAAAACCAGATCCGGTGCTCATTCAATGCAAATCAAGCGCGAAAACTTCAAAATGGTGGGCAAGCTGGGTGTGATCGTGCTCGGCATGTTTGCTTTCGGTTACGCGCTGGTGCCCATCTACAAAGCCATTTGTGAAATGACCGGTATCAACGTGCTGGCGCTTTCGGATCGGCAAATTCCGGGTGCGACACCCAAGATGCCAGCCAATACCCAGGTTGATCTGAGCCGTACCATCACGGTTGAGTTTGATGCGAATTCACGCGGCCCCTGGCATTTCAAGCCAGCCCAGAGTTCACTGAAGGTTCATCCCGGTGAACTGACGACCGTGATTTACGAATTTCAGAATGTGCAGAACCGCACCATGTCTGCGCAGGCCATTCCAAGTTATGCGCCTGCACAGGCAGGAGCGCATTTCAACAAGCTGGAATGTTTTTGTTTCAGCCAGTACACACTTGCACCGGGTGAGAAGAAACAGTGGCCTGTGGCATTTGTGATTGATCCAAAGTTGTCGAAAGACGTGAGTACGATTACCCTGTCATATACGTTTTTTGAAGTGGGTGGCAAAACGCCTCCGGCACCTCAGGCTTTGGTTTTACCTGTGATGAAAGTGGCTGCTGGCGCGGGTGGTTCTTCGCTGGTTCCGGGTATATGAACAAGCCGGATGCACCGGGGGAGCCGGGCAGCCCTGGGAGCCAGCCCGCATTTCGGCGCAAGGGTTCGGTCTTGCGTACGGTCAAGGCGGTTTTGTGGTCTTTTGTAGGTTTGCGTGCCCGTGGTGATTATGAAAAAGATGTGGAGCAGTTGAACCCTGTCCATATCGTGGTTGCTGGTTTGATAGGCGTGTTTTTTTTCGTGGGTGGCCTGGTTCTTCTGGCTACCTGGGTCGTTGGCAAATAAGCGCAAAAGCTTGTTGCTGCCGACCCGGAAATTGATTTTTGGAATTTAGCGAAAACAGGAGTTGGGAATGTCTTCAATATCGTCTTCAGTAGCCCCCGCGGGAGCGCCGTATTATTTTGTGCCTGCGCCTTCGCGTCACCCGGTGATGGCGTCGATTGGCCTGTTTTTTGTCATTCTTGGTGCTGGTCAGTGGATCAATGGCGCGGCATGGGGAGCTTATTCACTGGCATTTGGCATGGTCTGGTGGCTGGTGACGCTGTTTCAGTGGTTCAGCGAATCAGTGCGCGAAAGTGAAGGCGGTCTTTACGGTTACAAGATTGACCTGTCTTTCCGCTGGAGCATGAGCTGGTTCATTTTTTCCGAAGTCATGTTTTTTGGCGCGTTTTTTACCGCGCTCTGGTGGGCTCGTGTGCATTCGGTGCCTGCGCTGGGTGGTCTTGAAAATGCCTTGCTCTGGCCCGACTTCAAAGCCGTGTGGCCAAGCCTGGCCGCAGGTGTGACCGCATCTCCTGCCGACATCATTGAACCCTTCCAGACGGTTGGCCCTTTCTGGTTGCCCACTATCAATACGGCGCTGCTGCTGACCTCTGGTGTGACCATGACGATTGCCCACCACGCGCTGCGTGAAGGCCATCGTGGCAAGACCATCGGCTTCATGTGGACGACGGTTGCCCTGGGTGTGATTTTCCTGTTTGTTCAGGGTTATGAATACCACCACGCATATGGTGAATTAAATCTCAAACTCAGCTCTGGTGTTTATGGCTCAACCTTCTACATGCTGACTGGCTTTCACGGTTTTCATGTGTTTGTCGGTATGTTGATGCTGCTTTTCATCACCCTGCGCTTGCAAAAAGGCCATTTCACCGCAGACAAACATTTCGGTTTTGAAGGTGCCGCCTGGTACTGGCACTTTGTGGACGTGGTCTGGCTGGGTCTTTACATTCTTGTTTATTGGCTCTAGGAACGATTTTGCAGCCCGTAGGTCGAGTTAGCCCAAAGGGCGTAACCCGACCTACCGGCTCAAGCAAACCACCGCAAGCCACAAACAAAGGCCGCATTTCGCGGCCTTTGTTTTTGAGGATTTGTTTTTAAAGGCCGGGATCCCAGCCTTACTTGCCAACAGGAATTCCCGTCGGCTGTACGTATCCCAGTTTCCACGCTATCAATATGCAGACAAACAGCAGCACTGAAAATCCCACGCGGAAGGCCAGCGCCCGTGCCATGTTGCTGGTTTTTGCTTTGCCCTTGGTACCGTCTTTCATCATGAAAAACAGCGCGGAGGCCAGGCTGGCCAAAATAGCGATAAAAGCGAGCGCTACAAGATATTTCATGAGCAGGATTATCAACCCATGAAGATGGCCTCGTTCAATCCCCGGTTCTGGCTGGTGACGGCAGCGGCCTTGGTCGTGGCGGCGGGCACCTTTTCACTTGGTCAATGGCAATTGCGCCGTGCAGCACAGAAAGAAGGGCTGCAGGCTGCCATTGAGGCACAAAACAGGGAGCCTGCGCTGGATACACCGGCACTGATCGCCATTAAAAATACCGTGAGTGTGGTGCATCGTCCAGCTGTCCTGAAAGGCACTTGGCGGGCTGAGCAGACTGTGTATCTGGACAACCGTCCCATGAGCGGGAAAAGCGGGTTTTTTGTGGTGACGCCACTTGTGCTTGAAGGCAGTTCGCAAGCCATTCTGGTGCAGCGCGGCTGGGCACCACGCAATTTTTCTGACCGCACGAGTCTGCCCGCTGTGTCAACACCTTCCGGACCTGTGACCGTGCAAGGGCGTATTGCCCCGCAGCCATCCAAGCTATATGAGTTCAAAGGCGTCGAGACCGGCCGCATCCGGCAAAATCTCGATCTGGCGTCTTTTTCTGCTGAAATTTCCTTGCCGTTGCTGCCGGTAACTTTGCTGCAGACAGGGGCCGCCGACGAAGGCATGTTGCGTGACTGGGCAGCGCCCAATCTTGGTGTTGAAAAACATTACGGTTACGCTTTTCAGTGGTTTGGCCTGTGTGCCCTGGTGGTTTTTCTTTATGTGTGGTTTCAAGTGATTGTTCCTTTTCGCCTTCGTAAAAAGCCCTAAGCGCCGTGACCTCTATCAAATCAGACCTTTCACCCTCATCGGCTTCGGCACCTGTAACACGTCCATCCACCGGACTTCAGAGCGAAGACCAGCCACTGGGCCTGACCGTGCACAATGTGCCCGTGCCAGATCAGGCCAGCGCGGCCAGTCGTTCCGGTCGCTGGAAAATGATTGCCGTCCTGCTGGTGTGCGCGGCACCCGTGCTCGCGTCCTACTTCACCTATTACCTTGTCCGCCCCGAAGGCCGGCGCAATTTTGGTGCGCTTGTCGACCCGCAAAAACCAATTCCCGCTATCCCCACAACTTCGCTGGATGGCAAGAAGGCTGACCTGCTGGAGCTGAAAAACCAGTGGCTACTGATCAGTGTTGCCAGCGGCAGCTGTGGCCAGCCCTGCCAGCAGCGCCTGTATTTTCAGCGACAGCTGCGCGAGGCGCTGGGCAAGGAAAAAGACCGTCTTGACCGTGTCTGGCTCATCAATGACGATGCGCCAGTGGACGAACGTCTGCGCCCCGCGCTTGCCGCATCCACGGTGCTGCGTGTGCCAGCGGCAGCACTGAGCCAGTGGCTGGCTCCAGCAGATGGGCAGCAGCTTGAAGACCATATTTATCTGGTTGACCCCTTGGGCAACTGGATGATGCGTTTTCCAGCCAATATGGATGCAACTGGAGCGGCCAGTGCCAAGCGGGATCTGGACCGCCTGTTGCGCGCCTCTGCCAGCTGGGACAAGGAAGGGCGTTGATAAGTGAACAGCACTTGCGCAGCTCTGCTCTACCTCCTGAAATCATGACCAGCACAGCTCTTTACGACCTGAGTCCAACCCTGCGCCTGATGATCATGGGTCTGGTCGTCGCCATCGGGCCGCTGGCCTGGGTCTGGCTGCGCAATCGCAACACGACGGTGGCAAAACGTCTGCGTGTATTGACGCTGGTGACCCTGTTCCTGACTTTTGATCTGGTGATTTTTGGGGCCTTCACCCGTTTGACCGATTCCGGTCTTGGTTGCCCCGACTGGCCAGGCTGTTACGGTCATGCCAGCCCGGTTGGTGCGCAATTGCATATCGAAGCGGCCCAGACGGCCTTGCCCAGCGGACCGGTCACCCATTCCAAAGCCTGGATAGAGATGATTCACCGCTACCTCGCCACCGGGGTTGGTGTGCTGATCCTGACCTTGACCCTCACCAGCTGGCTTGAGCGAAAACGTGTTCAAATTTCACCCTGGTGGCCTACA
>JAZKIK010000396.1:31452-42480 GCA_040384925.1 Pseudomonadota bacterium
GTTTCTGCAGGGTGCATTTGGTGCGCTGACCGTCACCATGAAGCTGTTTCCGGCCATTGTGACCCTGCATTTGCTGGGTGGTCTGGTGCTGTTGATGCTGCTCCAGATACAGGCCATTCGTTATGCCCAGGCGCAGAGTGAGCAGTCGCCCATTCCGGTTCAAAACAGCACACGTTTGTTGATAGTGGCCGCCCTTGGCCTCTTATGGCTGCAAGTGGCGCTGGGTGGCTGGGTCAGTACCAATTATGCGGTGCTGGCATGCACGGACTTTCCGGCGTGTCAGAACTCGCTCTGGCCAGCGATGGATTTCCGCCAGGGTTTCACCTTGTGGCGTGAGTTGGGTGCCAGTGGCAACGGTGTGCCAGGCGAAAATATCAGTTTTCAGGCCCTTACCGCCATTCATTACCTTCACCGCCTGAGTGCGTATGTGGTTTTTGTTGTCCTGATGACACTTTCGTTCAGGCTTTACCGGTTGAAAGCCCTGCGTGGTCAGGCCCAATGGCTGGCTGGCCTGACCTTGTTGCAGGTGGCTACCGGGCTTGGCAATGTGCTGCTGGGCTGGCCGCTGCTGGCAGCTGTTTTGCACACCGGCGGTGCTGCTGCGCTGGTCATTGTGCTCACCAGCATCGTTTTTTGCAGTCGCAACGCGTTTGATACGGTGAGTGCGTCAAAATTGAGTGCTTCCAGATTGTCCGCATGAACCCGTCCGAATCCTCTGTTCCCCTTGCAAGCGCCGTGAACGCGCGGGCTGTGCCATCCAAATTTGCTCAGTTTTATTCGCTGACCAAACCGCGTGTTGTGCAGCTGATTGTGTTTTGTGCGCTGATTGGCATGGTACTGGCCGTGCCCGGTGCTCCGTCCTGGGTTGAAGTCAAGCTTGCGTTGATCGCCTGCGTCGGTATCTGGCTGGTTGCAGGGGCCGCTGCTGCGTTCAACTGCCTGGTGGAGCAGGGCATTGATGCCCGCATGAAGCGTACCTCCTGGCGCGCGACGGCCCAGGGCCAGATCAGCAACCCGCTGACACTGACGTTTTCAGCGGCACTGTGTATTGCAGGCTCGGCCATCCTGTATTTCTGGGTCAATCCGCTGACCATGTGGCTGACGTTTGCCACTTTTGTGGGTTACGCCGTCATTTACACCGTGGTGCTCAAACCCATGACACCCCAGAACATTGTGATTGGTGGTGCTTCAGGTGCCATGCCGCCGGTGCTGGGCTGGGCTGCCATGACGGGGTCGGTCGGGCCAGAGGCGCTGATCCTTTTCCTCATCATCTTTTTGTGGACCCCACCGCATTTCTGGGCGCTGGCGCTTTACCGGGTTGAAGATTACCGCAAGTCAGGTTTGCCCATGTTGCCCGTCACCCACGGGAACGAATTTACCCGGTTGCAGGTCTTTCTGTACACGCTGGTGCTGTTTGCCGCCTGCCTGATGCCTTTTATCTTCAAGATGAGTGGCTGGTTATATCTGGTGGCGGCGGTCTGTTTGAGCATCGGTTTCAGCTGGTATGGCTGGCGGCTGTGGCGCAACTATTCAGATGCCCTGGCGCGCAAGACCTTCCGTTTTTCACTGATTCATCTGTCGGTGCTTTTTGCAGCATTGTTGCTGGATCATTACCTTATCTAGGTTTGTCAGGCTTTTATGCGTTTGTCCTTGAATCAAGATTCCCCTGCTTCGGCTGACCGTCGTTTTGTCATTAAAAAAATAGCAAGCTACGCCTTGCTGGCGGGCACTGCCGGCCTTGTTGCCGCCTGCTCACCAGAAGAAAAGCCGCAATTCAAAAGCATAGACCTGACTGGTGCCGATTACGCCAAGGACTTTGCGCTGCCCGATCAACACGGCCAGATGCGCTCGATGCGTGATTTTGCTGGCAAGGTCGTGGTGGTGTTTTTTGGTTTTACCCAATGCCCCGACGTCTGCCCGACATCCATGGCCGAATTGGCTGGCATCAAAAAACAACTGGGCGCTGATGGTGCCAAACTGCAGGCGATTTTTATCACGGTTGACCCTGAGCGCGATACGCCCGAATTGCTCAAGGCCTATATGGCCAACTTTGATCCCGGTTTTATAGCGCTACGCCCCAGCATGGACAAACTGCCCGAAGTCGCAAAAGACTTCAAGGTCTATTACAAAAAGGTCGATGGCAAGACACCCGGCAGTTACAGCATGGATCACTCTGCCGGCAGTTATGTCTATGACCCCCAGGGCCGCATCAGGCTTTACAACCGTTATGGAACCGGGCCAGAGGGTTTGGCCTCAGATATTCGTTTGTTGCTCAAAAACGCCTGAGATTCAGGTCGCTCAAAACAAAAGGCCTGCAACTCTTGCGAGTTGCAGGCCTTTTTTGGTGGCTCCTGTTGAGCCATCAAATGCGGTCACGCATAAGCGGCCAGCACCTTTTTCATTTTTTTCATGGCAGCAACCTCAATCTGGCGGATGCGCTCAGCGCTGACGCTGTATTCAGCCGCCAGATCATGCAGTGTCATGCCGCCTGATCCATCATCATTCACCTTGAGCCAGCGTTCTTCAACAATCCGGCGTGAGCGCGGGTCAAGGTCTTGCAAGGCGGCTGTAATGCCGTCACTGGCCAGGCTGTCGCGTGCGCGCGATTCCATCAGCTCGGTTGGCTCCTGTGCGCTGTCAGCCAGATAGGCAATCGGGCCAAAAGCGTCTTCGCCATCATCACTTGGACTTGGGTCCAGCAGCACGTCGCCGCCCGACATGCGCTGCTCCATTTCAATGACCTCTTCACGCTTGACGTTCAGCGTTTTGGCCATGGAGTCAATCTGGTCTTCGCTCAGGGTGTCGCGGTGTGTTGCCACATCCACATCATCCTTGTACCCCTGCTTCATGGAGCGCAGGTTAAAAAACAGCTTGCGCTGCGCCTTGGTCGTTGCAACCTTGACCATGCGCCAGTTTTTCAGGATGTATTCATGCATCTCTGCCTTGATCCAGTGCAGGGCATAACTTACCAAGCGCACGCCCTGGTCGGGGTCAAAACGCCGCACTGCCTTCATCAGGCCGATATTGCCTTCCTGAATCAGGTCGCCGTGTGGCAAGCCATAACCAAGGTATTTGCGTGAGGTGGACACCACCAGGCGCAGATGCGAGAGCACCAGTTTTTCGGCAGACTCAAGATCGTTGTTTTCCTTGAGTTTTTTGGAAAACTCCTGTTCCTGCTCCAGGGTGAGCATGGGCAGGCGATTGACAGCAGAAATATAGGCGTCCAGATTGCCCAGTGGTGGCAACAGCGACCAGGGGTTCACAGCAGCGATGGCACCTGCGTTCATCACAGGGGCCATGGTGCCAGAATTCAAATTACGGGGTGCAAGAGCATAGGACACAGCAAAACTCCTTCTTTCTAGATGCAAATGTTAGCACTCTGTGGGATTGAGTGCCAAGCGATAGGTTCAATGCTTGTGATAGCGCAAGGCTAATAAGTAAAAACCCTTGGATTTGCCTTCAGTTTCACTTTACTTGAAGAGGCCTGTCTGTATTGAAGTCCTATGGTTACGGCCAGGTAAAGAACTTTGGCTGGGCTGGCGTAGTCCACAGGCCCGCCCTCTGGTCAAAAAAATGGCAACTATTGTTGCGCAGGCTGCTCTAGAGCCCGGTTTTCGGGTGCGGGTGCAGGCATGGCGGTATCTGGTTTTCGTGGCGGTTTGGGTCTTGGCGCTGTATTGGTGTGGATCAGCATGGTGGCTTTTTCCATGTCACCAGCCAGCAGCGCAGGCAGGGCCTTGAGTGAACGGCTGATGCAGTCTTCAATCGCCACCCGGTGTTCCTGTGAGGGTTTTTTCAGCACCCAGTTGATCACCTCGGCTTTTATGCCGGGGTGGCCCACACCCAGACGCAGCCGCCAGTAGTCACCCGTACCCAGTTGGGCATGGATGTCACGCAAACCGTTGTGCCCCGCATGGCTGCCGCCAAACTTCAACTTGACCTGACCGGGCACGATGTCAAGTTCGTCGTGCACCACCAGAACTTCTTCAGGCTGTATCTTGAAAAACCGCGCCAGCGCTGCCACCGACTTGCCCGACAGATTCATGAAGGTTTGTGGTGTCAGCAGCCACACTGTCTGGCCGTGGATGGTGGTGCGGGCCACCTGCCCGTAATAACTTTTGTCAAAGCCCAGGGGCGCTTTCAACTCGCGAGACAGGGCATCTATCCACCAGAAACCGGCGTTGTGGCGTGTTGCCTCGTACTCGGCACCGGGGTTGCCCAGGCCAACAAACAGTTTGATCATTTGGAGTTTTCCATGCGCCCAATTCTAGGATGCGCACTTGCCTGTGTTTGGGCTGATTGTTCAAGCCGGAAACCAAAGCGGCCCATGCCTTCCTGTGAAGACATGGGCCGCTGGCATCAAAGCCCTGGGCGAAGATTATTTCTTGGCGGCAGGTTTTGCAGCCGTCTTGGCAGCAGGAGCGGTTTTGGCGGCTGGTTTGCCGCCTTTGCCTTTGGCGTCCTTGCCGGTTGGCGCTGCAACAGGTGCGACTTCGACTTCCTCGGCAATTGGAGTCACCGACACCAGAACCGGATTTTCCTGGCCCTTGGCAACGAACTTGACACCCTTTGGCAAGGTGATGTCCTTGACATGCAGGGACGAACCTTTTTTCAGGCCACCCAGATCGACAGCGATGAATTCAGGAATGTCTGCTGGGAAGCAGGAAACCGTCAACTCGGTCAAAACGTGGTTGGCCAGGCAGTTTTCGGCCTTGACAGCCGGGGACTCTTCTTCACCGCTGTAGTGCAGTGGAACCTTGACCGTCATGCGGGTGCGGGCTTCAACGCGCTGGAAATCGATGTGCAGAATCTGCTGCTTGTACGGGTGCATTTGCAGGTCACGTACCAAGACTTTGTGATCTTTGCCGCCCAGTTCCATCTCGAGGATGGAAGAGTGGAAGGCTTCTTTTTTGATGGCGTGAAACAGTGCGTTGTGATCGATTTCGATCAGCAGGGCTTCACCCGTACCACCATAAACAATACCGGGCGTGCGACCGGTGATGCGGAGACGGCGGCTCGCACCCGTACCCTGCTTGGCGCGCTCAAAAGCGACAAATTTCATAATTAACTCCTTGATAGGGTAGGCCGCGACCAGCTTCCCCCGATATAAAAAGGCTGTCCAGGCTTTGCGGCTTCATGTCGCAGACCGGGGCAGCCACTTTTTGTCTTAAATCAGAACCGGCTGGTCCTGATCCGAGAACAAACTCATGACCGACTCTCCCTTGGCGATACGCTGAATGGTTTCAGCGATCAATGGGCCCACGGAGAGCTGGCGAATCTTTTTGCAGTTTTTGGCGCTGTCGCTGAGCGGAATGGTGTTGGTGATCACCACCTCGTCCAGTGCGTCACCCTTGGCAATGCGGTCAATCGCAGGGCCTGAAAAAATCGGGTGTGTGCAGTAGGCGTAAACTTTTTTGGCACCGCGTTCCTTGAGCACCTCGGCCGCCTTGACCAGCGTGCCGGCCGTGTCGATCATGTCGTCCATGATGACGCAGTTGCGGCCTTCAATGTCGCCAATCACATGCATCACTTCGGACACATTGGCCTTGGGGCGGCGTTTGTCAATGATGGCCATGTCGCAACCGAGCTGTTTTGCCAGAGCACGGGCACGCACCACACCGCCAACGTCAGGTGACACCACCATCAGGTCAGCATAATTTTTCTGGCGCAAATCACCCAGCAAAACGGGCGAAGCGTAGATGTTGTCTACCGGGATATCAAAAAAGCCCTGAATCTGGTCAGCATGCAGATCCATCGTCAAAACCCGTGATACACCAACGGCCTGCAGCATGTTGGCAACCACTTTGGCGGTGATGGGCACACGTGCCGAGCGCGGACGGCGGTCTTGCCGGGCGTAACCAAAGTAGGGAATGACAGCCGATATACGCTCGGCAGAAGCACGTTTGAGTGCATCCACCATGATCAGCAGTTCCATCAGGTTTTCATTGGTGGGTGCGCAGGTGGACTGCACCACAAACACGTCGCGGGCGCGCACGTTCTGCTGGATTTCAACCGTGACTTCACCATCAGAAAAACGGCCTACATGGGCAGCACCCAACGGAATGCCAAGTTGCTGTGCGATCTCGGCGGCCATGCTTGGATTGGCGTTGCCGGTGAAAAGCATGAAGTCGGGGTGCGTTTGCATGTGGGGCCCAGCTTGTATCTGCATTTGAGTCGTGACTGAAATTTTATCGGGCTGTCTATGCACTGCTTTGAGCGCTGTTGTAGCAATATCACGCTACAAAACAAGCAGACCCGCGATGTGCGGGCCTGCTGTTCGGTTCAGAACTTACCGTTTGAGGTAAATCCTGTTAAATATGACTTACGCAAGCCAACTACCTGTCGGGTGTCACTGCATTGAATGACACTCCTATGGAGTTTTGTGTGACCGATTGCATAAGTCCCATCAAATTTTGGCAGGGGTGGAAGGAGTCGAACCTGCGAATGCCGGAATCAAAATCCGGTGCCTTAACCAACTTGGCGACACCCCTACACGGGACAGCTGCCTGACATGACGTCTGGCAACAAACCCATTAACTCTCGACCTGCGCAACAAAAATTGCGTAAATCCTATAACCATTAACTGGAAAACTCCAAGGACTGTATCTTACCAAGCAGCCAGAGGATGAAACTCCAGATTGCTGCACTTTCTGACTTTCCAGTTGTTTGCCGAAGCAATATCGGCGACCGGAACTTCCAGATCATGCGGCAAATGCGCAAAAACAGCACTTCCAGAGCCAGTCATGCGCCCTTCAAGCTGGTTTGCCTTGAGCCAGTCGAGCGACTGATTCATGGGTTGACACAACTCTTGAGCAACTGGCTGCAGGTCATTTCTTCCAAAACTGAATATCGATTCAGCTTCGTATTTGTTTATTGCAGCAAAGCCTAAGATTGTAGCAGTTTCTGAGTCGCGTTTCAAATTCGGCGCACTGAAAATGGCTTTTGTGGATAAACCAGCAGCTGGTTTGATGACCAGAAACTGCGCTTCGGGCAGGCTGATGGGGGTGATCAACTCGCCCACACCCTCAACCCAGGCATGCCCACCGGACAGGAAAAACGGCACATCGGCACCCAGCGAAAGCGCTATTCTGAGCAGTTCGCTACGCGGCAAACATGTGCCCCAGAGCCGCTGCAGGGCCAGCAGGCAACTGGCGGCGTCTGATGAGCCACCACCCATGCCGGCCTGTGCCGGAATACGTTTTTGCAGGCTGATATGTGCGCCGCACGATGTGCCCGTGGCCTTCTGCAATGCCTTTGCTGCACGAACCGTCAGATCTTCATCGGGCAAGGTCTCTGTTGAAGTGCCTTCTGACTCATCCAGGTCGGTGCGGCTGATTTTGCCGTCACGCCGCAGCTCGAAATGCAAGGTGTCGCACCAGTCAATCAGCATGAAAACAGACTGGATCAGGTGGTAACCATCAGGCCTGCGCCCGGTGATGTGTAAAAACAGATTGAGTTTGGCAGGGGCGGGTACGTCGTAAATCGCTTGCATGGGTTAGCCTAGAAACGGCAGTTGGACGCGCCCGAGGGTACTGTGATTGGCGTGCCAGACAAGGCGAGACAACGCAGTGGGCTACTGCCCACAAGGCGGAGCAACGAAGTATGGCGCGTCAAGCGCAGTGCCATCGGGTGCGTAGCGTGGTACCCACCTGGGGAACGCCATCGAAGTGATAAATTTCAATGTTCATAAGACTTTACCAAAAGTGACAAGCGGTCAACTGCCGTTTCTAGGCTATTGATCCAGCACGATTCGTAGTCTGGTCTGGGGCAGCGGGGCAAGCCTGACGGCGTCTATGCGCCCGGTGTTTTGCCGCGACAGATCGGCCGTCCAGCCGTTGAGGCTGGTGTTGTTGCCTTTTAACCAGTCAAAAAGGGCAGAAACAGGTACCGCAGCTCCTGTTGTCTGTTCCAGCAACACATCGACAGATGCATATTGTTTGACCTGCCCGCCTGACTCCAGTGTTGCCTCGGTGGGTGACCAGCGCATCACCCCCAACACACTGCCAATCGGACTGGTCAGGCTCAACTCTCCCTGTTCGGCCTGGCCCTTGAGTTCAAAGCTGGCAAAAAAGGCCTGAGGCGGTTCACTCTCAATGTGCAGGCTGATGCGACCTGCCCAAAGCCGATTTTCGGCATCATTGACGCCTGTTGTGCCTGTTCCGTGGGCACAGCCGGCGATCAAAAATACAGCAAATACAAGACCAGCCAGAGGCTTTACCCATCGAAACATGATTGGAAAGTCGCTCATGCTTCAGATTTACAGCTTGACCTTGAGTCGCTTCAAGGTCTCCTGCAGTGTCTCGTTCTCGGGGTTCAACAACTGGCCTTCCCGCCAGATGGCGATGGCCTTGTCGCGCTGGCCCTGTGTCCACAAGACTTCACCCAGATGAGCTGCAATTTCTGCATCAGGCCTGGCTTTGAAGGCATCTTCAAAGATTTTGGTCGCCTCGGCAGCGTTGCCCATGCGGAATTCGACCCAGCCCAGGCTGTCGCGTATGAAGGGGTCGGCCGGAGCATATTCCAGCGCTTTCTTGATCAGCTCCTTGGCCTCTGCCAGCCGCACATTACGGTCAGCCAGTGAATAACCAAGGGCGTTGTAGGCGTTGTGATAGTCGGGTTTGAGCTGGATGACACGCCTTAGCAGGGTTTCCATTTCTCCCAGCTTGCCGATTTTTTCGGCCATCATGGCCTGGTCGTAAAACAGCTCGACGTCGTCGGGGGACTTTTGTGCGGCCTGGCCCAGCAAATCGTAAGCCAGTTGATATTGTTTGAGCTCACGCAGCAGGCTGACTTCAGCCGTAAGCTTCAGGCGTGCATCACCGGATTTGCGTTCGGGCAGGGTCTTTATAAGCTGGCGGGCTTCGGTCAGTTTGCCCTGACGGGCAAGAATGGATGCACGCCGGGATTGCGCGAGCATCATGTCCTCGGAGTTTTCAATCTTGCTCAGCCAGACCTCTGCCGCTGCAAAATCCTTGCGTCTTTCGGCGATCTGGGCCAGCGACAGGTAGGCCTGTGCCAGCCCGCGACCGGGCTCCTGGTCAGTCGCCTGTTGCTGGGCCAGCGCAACATAACGCTCCAGCGAGCTTTGTGCCTGGCTGAACTGGTTGTCCTGCAGTTGCAGGGCACCCAGTACCAGCCATGCAGGTGCAAAACCGGGTTTTTCCTGAATGACGATCTGCAACTGCGCGCCTGCTTCGGCATAACGCTGCGCATCAAGCAGGCCGCGTGCATAAGCCATGCGGATTTCCGGCATGGCCTTGGCGTTGTTGTTCAGATAGTTCCTGACCAGAAGCTCTGCAGCCGGAAGTTTGGGGTCCATCAACTCCAGCGCCACCAGTGCCGGGCCCTCGGCGTGCCGGTCACCGGCCTGGGCTTTTTGCGCTGCTGCGAGCGCGCCCGGCTGGTCGCCTGCCAGCAGTCGCATTCGGCCTGTGGTGGTCCAGGCTGCTGCAGCCGTCGCTGGCTGGCTCGCATAGGATGCCAGGGCTTCTTCAACCACGGCCGCAGCCAGTTTTTTATCGCTGAAGCGCGCAAAGGCACGTGGAATTGCCTGTATAGCCAAGGTGCGTTCGCTTGCACTGGTCAGTTCCAGCTCGGTCTTCAGGGGTTCCAGCGTGGCACTGACACGATTCAGTGCTATCAGTATCTGCAGCAGATAACGATTCGGTTCGCGTGACTCGGGTTGTGCCTGTTTCCAGGCCCGTACGGCCTGCAAGGCGGTGTCGGCCGAGCGTGATTGCAGTGCAATGTCTGTGGCGCGCTGGTAAAGCTGGGCATCATTGGTTTTTCGGGCCGCGTCCAGAAGCAGCTCGGCGTAACCGGCAGCGGGCTCACCGTCCTGGGTGGTGATTTCGCCTATCAGCAATTGGTAAAAAAGCTCTGAATCGAGCGTGGAATTTTCAACAGGAGGAGTTGCAGGCGCTTCAAGCGCGGGTGCCGCAGGCACCGGAGCGCTTGTTTGCGCCATCAGCCAAGGTGCTGCCAGCGATAAAACACCAAAAGCGCAAATCAGTTTTTTCTTCATCAAGCCATGATAATTGAAGCTTCCTGGCTGCGTCTGTAGCCCGCTTGTAAACCTTTTGAGACTCTCTGCCCATGTCCGGATACGGCCCGATCCGCACATGAAAAAGTCAAACAGCCAGAAGCCTGACGCCGCCCATGCCAGAACTCCCCGAAGTTGAAGTCACCCGTCTGAGTTTTGCTGAGCGCATCAGCATGGCCCGTATTACAAATGTTTACATGGGCAAACCGCTGCGCTGGCCCTTGGGTTGTGATCCTTCATCGCTTCACGGCCAGCAGGTGCTGGCTGTGCGCAGGCGTGGAAAGTATCTTCTGATGGATTTGAGCAACGGTTTGCTGCTGCTTCATCTGGGCATGTCGGGCAGCATCAGCTTCGGGGCTGATCTGCCCCTGGCGGGCAAACACGATCATTTTGAAATGACGACCAGCCTCGGAAAGCTGCGTCTGCACGATCCGCGCCGTTTTGGTGCTGTGGTTTACGCGCCGGCAGAGTCACATCCGCTGGCGCACAAACTGCTGGGGCGCCTGGGTGTCGAGCCGCTGACGGCAGAGTTTGAAGCGCTGGCTTTCCACGCGGCGCTCAAGCTCAAAAAGACTGTCATCAAACAGGTTTTGCTGGGTGGCGAAATCGTTGTGGGTGTTGGCAATATCTATGCGTCTGAGGCGCTGTTTCTGGCCGGCATACGTCCGACCACGCCGGCGGCAAACATCAGCAAACCACGTTCCGTCCGCTTGCATGCTGCTATCCGGCAGGTGCTGGCGCAGGCGGTGGCCAAGGGCGGAAGCACACTCAAGGACTTTTCCAATGCGCAGGGCGAATCGGGCTATTTTCAGCTCGACGCCATGGTCTATGACCGCGCCGGGCTGCCCTGCAAAACTTGCGGCAGCAGCATCAAAAGCATCAGGCAGGGGCAGCGTTCAAGCTTTTATTGCGCCACCTGCCAAAAGCCCTGATGGTGCTGTCACGACCCAACGATGAAATCAGAGGCTGTTACCAATTCAAGCAGC
>JAZKIK010000397.1:0-2436 GCA_040384925.1 Pseudomonadota bacterium
CGGCGCGCAGCACCTTGACGGCGGAAGGGTGAATGCCTTCAAGCAGCAAAAATTTTATCTGGGCTTTGTCGAGAGAGGTTTTTGTCATGGTTCAGGGAATTCGCAGCCAACGCTGCTGGAGGCATGTTTACAGGTGGCTCTGATCAGTAAATTTGAAGCCGGGTGCACTCGTTGTTTCATTCAAGGTGCACACGTCCTGTAGCCAGAAGGGCGCGATTGCGCGTGAGTTCGCTGGAAATGGTCTGCTTCATGTCAGCAGCCTTGCCTTCCACCACTTCAAAACCCTGCGTTTCCAGTGCACGCCGCAATTCCGGCTTGGCTGTCGCTGTGCGCAAAGCCTGGCTCAGGCGTTCGACTACCTCGCCTGGTACACCGGACGGCAGTACAAAACCCACCCAGGACTGGTATGTATAGGTCTTGAGTTCTGGCACGCCCGACTCCGAAAAGCTCGGTACATTGGGCAGGCTCGCCCAGCGCTGGGGCGACGTGGCAGCCAGCGCGCGCACGCGCCCCGATTCTGCAAATTGCACGACCGAGCCAGTGACATAAAGCATCAGGTCCACCTCGCTCCCCACCAGCGCATTGAGCGCTTGCGGCTCACCCTTGTAAGGAACATGTCGCAAGGTGATGCCCAGCGCCTGCGCAAGCTCTTCGCTGTGCAGATGCAGACTGGTGCCAACGCCAAAAGAGGCATAGGTAAGCTGGTCGGGTCGGGCTTTTGCATAGGCGACCAGTTCACGCATGTTGGTCACCGGCAGTGAAGACCGTGCTGCCACCACGCCCGAGTTTTTCACCACGATGCCCAGTGCCTCAAAATCCTTCAGTGGATCGTAGCCAACCTTTTTGTCTACGGCGGGGTTGACCGAGGTGATGGAGGGTGACACTGCAAGCAGGGTGTAGCCGTCGCGCGGTGCGCGCAGTGCAGACTGCACGCCCAGCCTGCCGGATGCGCCCACGCGGTTGTCAACCACAACGGCTTGCCCCAGCTCCGATTGCAGCTGCTGCGCAAAAACGCGCGTAACCCGGTCAATGGGCCCGCCTGGCGGCGTGGGAACCACAATGGTGATGGCTCGCTCCGGGTATGGACCCGCAGCCAGTGAAAGAGGGCCAGCCAGCAGGCAGCTTGTGAGCACCAGCCATTTGAGAACATCTTTTTTCATGTGAACCTCGCGTTTGGGGTTAACGGTTGCATCCCTGTCCTGTCTTGTCAGACGTAGTAGGCAGGGTAGTTGGTTCCATCCAGCCCGGGAACCACAACCTTCGCTGGATCGTTGCCACTGCGCTGCAACAGATCAACCGCATAGTCAACAACACACCCTGCCAGCAATTGCCGTGGATCTTCCAGAATGACCCGCAGCCTGGTATTGAGGGCCCGCCAGTCATCTGGCCCCTGGATGGCAGGCATATCCGATACCTCGGTCGTATCAGCCTGCAGGATTGGGCGGCTTGCGGAGCCAGGCGAGTATCGTGGATAAGCTTCGTACATCATTGGTGCGAGATCGCTCATCGCTCTTGTGCCCCACCACAACTTCCGCATAGCCTCCTCTTGCGCCTTCACCTCATCCAGGTTGACGGGATGGTTGACATTGAAGGATGCATGCGGGGCAATATAGATTCGTTCCAGATCCAGCTTGTAGCGGGATGCCCCAAGGATGTAGGAACACACTGCATTGGTAGCCCAGGTAACGCCCGCCGTAGGGCGTCCTTGTCGGCCGATAATCAACACCATGGCTTTTGACCAGTCAATGCTGTGCCGGTCAAACCAGGTCATGACACGGTGGCCCGTATCCATTCCAACCAGGAAAAAAGTGGCGATCATCATTTTGTTCATGGGCACAGTCGCGCCCACTTGTGACTCCTGCGCTTCCAGATACTGGATGCGCAAGTCCTCTGCGGTGAGTGTCTCTGGGTGTTCAAGAGCCCGCTTGATATAGCGTTCAGTGATTTCGCAGGAATAATGAACCATGTTGGCAATGGCAGTCTCCCGGCCGGCATAGGCTGGCACCGCAACAAAATCACGCCACATCTCCGGCGAATTGGCCTTGCGGGCCGCTTCAGTAGCTGCCAGCAGCCTGGTGCACTCCGTACGCCACAATGAACCGTCGGGGTCCAGTTCCCGAATACGCACAATGGATGCCAGCGCCGGACCAAAGTGGGACACTGCGGCCAGTTCCTTGAATCCGCGTGTGCTAAGGCGATAGCCTTCGACCTCAGGGTCGCGTCCGTTTCCGGGATACAAAACAAAATCGGCTCCCGTCGCAATGATCAAGGGCGTATCCGGGCCAGCTGCCGCTGTGGTGAGTGCCGTCAGATTGGCACCAATGCTTTGCCCATTTGCTGTATAGACCTCAAACAAGGTGAGGAATTCGGGGCTTTGGTATTGCTGTTGTTCAACTTTTGCTTGATGCATGGCTATTTTCTTTTTTATTTAGCTGG
>JAZKIK010000398.1:0-1542 GCA_040384925.1 Pseudomonadota bacterium
TGCCGATTGACGTGGGCCAGGCACCGCAAAACGGTGGCCGCATGCGCCTGCTGGTCAAATATGTGGCGTCGGCCTATGTGGTGCCAGCCAATGTCAAAGCGATTTTGTCAGTGCAGGACGTCAAGCTGATCAGCGACAGCAAAGGCAAATGGCTGGATGTGACCGTGCTCAATGAAGGCTCGACCCGCAAGGTCATGCGTGAAGCCAAACTGGTCATCGGCAGCACCACACTCGAAGGCCCGGCCTGCTCTTGGCCCCCGATACCGGTGTGGCTGCCAGCACGGCTTGTGCTGGAGTAAACACCTGAAGAACACAGGAAAACCAGCGCGTGCGTCAATCAGGCCCCCAACGATGCGCTGTCTGCGTCAGTCTGGGCCTTGGTTTTTTGGCATCGGAGGTTCTGGCGCAGCCCACTGATGCGTCCAAAGCGCTGTTTGAGCAAGCTTTTGCCCAGCGCCGCAAAAGCACGGTGCAACAAATCGCCCTGCCCACAACGCTCGATGGCCGCGACATCGGCATCATTGATGCACAAATCCGCAGTGATGGCGTGTGGCTGTCACGCGAGGTACTGGTGAAACTGCTCAAGGAAGTTCTGCAGCCAGCCATCCACAGCTCACTTTCTACCGCAGAACCTACGGGTTTGTGGGTTAGTGCCACTGTGCTGAAAACATTGGGCATCGAGGCCATCTATTCAGCCCAAAGCATCACACTGGAACTCAAGCTGCCTTTGACCTTGCGCCGCACACGGGTGCTGAAGGTTGACGGGCGCGGCAGCACCGAGCCAGGCCAGCCAGCAGACAACAAGCTCACACCCGAACGCTGGAGCCTGATTGCCAACACACGCTGGGTTGTGACCCAAACCAGCACCGATACCGGCACGCTCAATACTGGCCGTACTTATATGGATGGTGCACTGCGGCTGGGCGACTGGGTGCTGGAGGCTGCCGGTTCGGTGCCACTCAGCGCAGGCAGCGGTGTCAGCACACGCGACCTGACCCGGCTGGTGCGCGACTGGCCTGCGCAGGCTGTCCGTTTGTCGCTGGGTGACCTCAACACCAGCGCGCGGCCCGGTTTGCCGACTGTGGCGCTGGGCGGGCTGCAGTTGTCGCGCCGGTACAACCTCAACCCCGCGTTAAACCCGCAGTCACAACCCGGCGACAGGCTGCCCTTGCCAGGTGGGGCTTCGGTTGATGTGCGGGCCAATGGTTTCGTCACACGCACACTGCAACTGGCACCCGGTGTGTATGAACTCAAGGACATTCCGGTGTTTACCGGTGCCAACGAGGTGGAGTTGCTGATCGTCGAGCCGGGTGGCCGCAACAGCGTGCGGCGTTTTGACTACTTTTTTGATGCTGCCCTGCTGGCACCTGGCCTGTCAGAGTTTGACTTTGCTGTTGGTCAACCCAGCCAGGCCGCGCCGGGCGGCTTGCGTTACACACCGGGACAGCCGGTTGCCGCACTGTCCTGGCGGCAAGGTCTGCTGGCAGATACAACGCTGGGTGTGGCCGCTCAGACCCGTAAAACGGCGATGGGCAATATCCG
>JAZKIK010000399.1:0-2168 GCA_040384925.1 Pseudomonadota bacterium
CAGCTGGCCTGAAACCACCGATTTCCTGATCTCCAAACCCGAAGTGCGTCCGGCGCAAGCCGCTGGGCGTTTTTAAAGGGGCCGACCATCTGGTCGCCCTGTTTTGGAGACTCGAATGCGTTCATTTTTTGGGCTTTGGCCAAGCGTCTTTTTACTGGCCGCCGCCAGCGCACAGGCTGGCCCCATGGGCTTCAAAGGCAGCACCATGGCCATGGGCGACCTTGGGCCAAACTGGAAAGAGGCCTGGGTCAACTACGCCATGACCCCACGCGACGCCGTGGGTGCCGGGCTTTTGACCATGCGTTCAGACGACAAAAAGCTGACACGCGAACTGGCCGAGCTGACTTATACCCGGCTGCTGCATCGTATCAATGGTCAACATTCCCAGACCAACTTCTGGTTTGTGGGCGGTGCAGGCAAGCTGACGGGCAATGACTTTGGTGGCAGCAAAACCCTGCTGGCACCTGGAGTGTCGGCAGACTATGAAACCACGCGGTTTTATGTCTCGGCCACAGTCAGGCTGTACCGGGCTCAGGGCGTCAATCACGACTACGTATCGGCGCGTACCGGTTTTTCGTTTTACGAAGTGGACTACGACGAAGTGCAACCCTGGTTCATTGTGGAAGCGCGACGCATGCACAGCCTGTCAGAAAAAACCGAAGTCACACCCATGCTGCGGCTGATTCACAAACGTTATTTTGTGGAACTGGGCCTCAACACCGACAGGCAGGCGCGTTTTAATTTTATGTACATCTTTTGAATCCATTTTTCAAATCTTCAGGAAGCATCATCATGAAAACACTCAACCCCTCGTTTATCAAAAAATTCACAGCTGCTTGTATCTTGTGGACCGGTGCATCAGGTCTTTCTGGCACTGCTTTTGCCGCAGAAAGCGTCAAGGTCAGCGTCAACGGCATGGTCTGCGCATTTTGTGCCCAGGGCATTGAAAAAGGCCTGATGTCCATGCCCGCCGCCAAGGTGGTTTTTGTTGATCTGAAGAAAAAAATAGTGGCCATTGAAGCCAAAGACGGCCAAAAGCTGGATCCCAAAACCATCACGACCGAAATCGTTGATGCGGGTTATGACGTGGTCAAACTTGAAACCGTGCAGCTATCGGTAGCCGACATCAAGGCCGCCCTGAATGCGCAGAAATGACATTCACGACAAAAGATGAGCAGCCATCATGGTCGTCATGGCTGGCCTTCCTGACGCTGTTTTCCAGTACAGGCACGCTGATTTGCTGCGCCCTGCCCGCCTTGCTGGTGGCACTGGGCGCGGGTGCGGCACTGTCCAGCCTGGTGTCTGCCGTGCCAGGCCTGGTCTGGGTCAGTGAATACAAGGAGGCTGTATTTGCCTTTGCCGGCCTCATGCTCACCATCAGCGGCGTGTTGCAGTGGAAAAACCGCTACGCCCCCTGCCCGCTAGACCCGGCCCTGCGACAAACCTGCCTGCGCACCCGGCAAACCTCGGCACGGGTTTATCTGGCAAGTGTGCTTGTGTTTCTGCTTGGGGGCTGGTTTGCTTTTGTGCAAGTGCTGTTGTGATGTCTTGAGCTGATCGCTATGCTTTAAATAGCTAAGCACGACAGCAGGCATTGCGCAACAGCGCAATCTGGCGCAGAAAATGCGCGACAGTGGCAATTCGCCCACACCAGCCATGCTATGGTTCACCCACCATGCCCAAAACCATACGCTACACCCTGCTGTCGATACGTGACCTGGCCGTTTCTGTGGGGCCTTTTATCTTTGTGGCCGTCACGCTGCTGGTGCTGGCTTATTGGTGGCTGGACCCGAACCCGCCGAAAAAAGTGACGCTGGCGACCGGCCCGGCGCAAAGTGCTTATGAAGAATTTGGCAAACGTTATGCCAAGGCGCTGAGTGCCGAAGGTATTGAAGTGGTGCTGCAGCCGTCTGAAGGATCGGCGGCCAATTTGCAACTCCTGCGTGAAGGCAAGGTCGATCTGGGTTTTGTGCAGGGCGGCACCAGTGACTACACCGAAGCCGATGAGGAAAAGCTGTCCTCACTGGGCAGCCTGTTTGTGGAACCGCTTTGGCTTTTTTATCGTGAGGGCTCGGCGCGCAAGGTTACGGCGACAGCGACCGAACGCAGCGACGGGCCGCCCCGAGCAAGTTCAGCCCCCTCGGGGGGCAGCGCAGTACGCGAAGCGA
>JAZKIK010000400.1:0-9153 GCA_040384925.1 Pseudomonadota bacterium
CCGACTGCTTTTTCGCCGGAAAAGCAGCCCGGTGACTCAGGCAAAGCCAGGGCCTGTCATCGACGGCCACGGGTTGCTGAACAGCATTTCACACAATTCAATTTTTAGGGTGGGTAGCTTTTTCATGAAATTTTCGAAATTTTCCATTGCAGCCAGTGCGCTGACGTCCCTGATGCTGGGTTTTGCCAGCACCGGTGCTTCGGCTGACATCGTGCTCGGCCATTCCGGCGACCTGTCGGGCACCAGTGCGGCACTGACTGCTGATTACGTGCGCGGCATGAATGCGTATTTTGACGACCTGAACAAAAAGGGCGGCATTCGCGGCGAAAAGATCAGGCTGATCAGCCTTGACGACGGTTTTAATCCAGACAAAACCGCTGAAAACACCAAAACCCTGATTGAAACCAACAATGCGCTGGCGCTGGTCGGTTTTCGTGGCACGGCCAATATGCTGAAAATCGTGCCGATTGTTCAGGCTGCCGGCATTGCCGAGATTGGCAACACCAGCGGTGCCAAGTCTTTGCGTGACCCCTATGTGCAGGGTGTTTTCCATCTGCGCGCCAGTTCGTCCGATGAGATTGAAACTTCCGTTGGACACGCCTGGACTGTCGGTATCAAAAAAATCGCCGTCATGTACCAGGACGACGCTTTTGGCAAGGAAGGCCTGGAGGCTCTCAATGCGTCCCTGCAAAAACGCGGTGTAGCCGCAGTGGCAATTGCATCTGTGCCGCGCGGCACGGTCGATGTCGCCAAGGCTGTTGAAACCATTGCCGCCGCCCAGCCACAGGCCGTGGTGCTGATTGGCCAGGCCAAACCGAACGCTGCATTCATCACCGCGATACGCCAGAAGGGTGTGAACCCGCAGTTTTTTGTGCTCAGCGTATCGTCCGGCATTCATGCAGAACTCAAGGCAGCCGCTGCCGGTGTCATGGTCAGCCAGGTGGTGCCTTTTCCGTTCACTGAACTGGGCAACCCAGTCGTGCGTGAATACCAGTCCGTGATTTCACAGACGGCCGACAAAACCTTCAGCTACAACAGCATGGAAGGTTTTTTGAACGCCAAACTGGTGAGCCGCGCCCTGCAAAAAGCCAGCCCACCCCTGACACGCGCCAAAGTCATCAGTACGCTCGAAACATTTACCAGTGAAGATCTGGGCGGCTTTGCCGTCACCTATAACAAACAGAGCAATCTGGGTTCACGTTTTGTGACTCTGACCATGGTTCGCGCTGACGGAACCTTTGCCCGCTAAGCCCTGATATGTGCCCCAGGTTTGGAGGCAGACAAAAGCCGACCAGCGAGTCGGCTTTTTTTGCGCCATGGCACGTCAACAGAAGTTAAAAGACCGCCTTGAGAAACAGATCCCGGTCAGGTGCAAAATTGGCGTGCAAGGGCAGCAAGGCACCGCCCAGTGCTCGTGCGTCCGGACCAATGCTTCCGGCTATCAGCGTCGCCTGCCACAGGCCTTCCCAGTTGTAATGGGCCAGCGCGCAGCGGGTGGCCTCCATCAGGCGCTGCAGCAATGGCCTGCAAAACGAGCCGTCAAGCACGATGGCGTCCAGATCAAGAAAAGCTGTACCGCTGATGATGCAATGCGCCAGCGCGTTGGCGGCGTGCTCTGTCCAGGCGGTGGTTTCTTCTTCAAACGGGCTTTGCATCGCACGCTCGTCATAAGCAGCAGTGGCATCAAGCCCCTTGGCCTTGAAACGCTGCTCCAGCTCCCATAAGGACGCCTGGTGAATCAGCTGCTCCGGTTTGCCTTCACCCCGGCGCGCCAGATGCAGGGGCACCGATGCAACAGCGCCCGCATTGCCATGCAGCCCGCCATGCAGGTGCGAGTTGATCACCAGTCCGCCGCCCACAAAGGTATCGACAAACAGGTACAAAAAACTTTTCAGGTCGCGGCCACATCCGGCCACCAGCTCGGCTACACAGGCGGCTGAGGTGTCCTTGGCAAAGTTGACTGGCAAATCTGTCATGGCCTGTACTTCGGCGGCCAGGTCAATCTGGTTCCAGGTGTTGGCCTGGGCTTCAGGCAGGCCCAGCATCCTGTGCCAGCCACCCAGCTGAAATGGTGCGGCCACACCCACGCCTACCAGCCGCGTGTCCAAGGGGCCCAGTTCATCACGCAAGTCGTTCAGGTGGCTGCGCAGCGCTGGCAGCAGCACCTCAGCATCGGGAAAGGCATAGGTCAGGGTCTTGCGCTGACGCACCCGGCCGGTAAAGTCCACCAGCAGCCAGTCAGTATTGCGCCGCCCGATCTTGATGCCGACTGAAAAAGCGCCATCCGGGTTCAAAGCCAAAGGCACCGAGGGCTGGCCAATCCGGCCGCGCACCCGTTCATGGCGAATCAGCAGGTCGTCTTCTTCAAGCCGCGTTGTGATCAGGCCTATGGTTTGTGATGTCAGCCCGGTCAGCCGCGCAATGTCGGCCTTGGGCAGGCTGCCGTTCTGGCGAATCGCCTGCAACACCACACGTTCATTGAACTGGCGCATGCCCACATGGTTGGAGCCACGCTGGCGCAGCAGCGGCGGTGGCCGCGCCTGGTCGGGCACCCCTTCAGCAGCATTTTGCCTTGCGGCTGAAGTTGTGGGCGAGCCAAGCGTTTCGTGCGTCATGGCCTGAGAGTTTCGCCGATAACACCTTTGCGCAGAATGAAGTTGCCAAAGGGCTGCAACTCGCCAGTCACCACAATCGCACAGCTGCCGCGCACACGCTCGTAAAACGCATAACGCTCGACTGGTTCTGCCGTCTGGCCGGGCAACATGCTGGTTTCAAGCAAAGCCAGTACTTCGCGCTGCAGGGCTGACAGATAAGGCGGTGCCGTATCCGACACCTGCATGAAGGCCACCGGATGTGTCACATCAGCGGCCAGCGGCAGCAGTGCGCTGATGGCACTGACCACCTGCGCCATGCCGGCACCCGGCAGCCGCAGCACCGTTTTGCCCACACCCAGGCTGAGCGCCGTGAAGTTTGCATCGGCCAGCAGCAGGGCTTCATCGTGGCCCATTTCCATCAGCAGCTTCAGCAACTCCGGCGTGATGAGGGGATCAATTCCTTTAAGCATGGGCCTCTTCCGGCAATTCTGCTGCAGACTTGGCACCGGTCATCACCGCCACCGTGTCGCTCATGCTGATGTATTTGGGGTTGACCACGGCTGCGCGTTTGCCCAGCCGGGCGATGTGGATGCGGTCGGCCACTTCAAACACATGCGGCATGTTGTGTGAGATCAGCACCACCGGCAGGCCCTTGTCGCGCACACGGCGTATCAGTTCCAGCACCATATTGCCTTCCTTCACACCCAGCGCGGCCGTTGGTTCGTCCATGATGACAACATGCTGCGCAAACGCTGCCGCCCGTGCCACGGCCACACACTGGCGCTGGCCACCTGAGAGTGTTTCAACCGCCTGCGTCATGGAGCGAATGCCGACTTTCAGGTCATTCATGCGCGAAATGCTTTCGGCCAGCATCCGTTTTTTGTCCAGCAGACGCAAGAACTGGCCGATAAAACCGGGGCGGCACAGTTCGCGGCCCAGAAAGAGGTTTTCCGCAATCGTCATGGCGGGGGCCACGGCCAGATCCTGGTAAACGGTTTCAATGCCCGAACGCCGCGCATCTTTCGGACTTTTGAAACGAATTGGCTGGCCGTCCAGCAACAGCTCACCCTCGTCGGGAATCGTCGCGCCCGACAGGCATTTGATCAGCGAGGACTTGCCTGCGCCGTTGTCACCAATCACGGCCAGAATTTCTCCGGCACGCAGCTCAAAATCAGCACCGTCAAGCGCCGTGACCTGACCGTAACGCTTGACCAGGCCTTTGGCCTGCATCACCAGGGGGGCTTGTGTGTTCATCAACGCACTCCTTTGCGGGACATCTGGTCTGTGGTCACAGCCAGAATCACCAGAATGCCAGTGACCAGCACCTGGTAAACCGAAGATACACCCATCAGCGTCAGGCCGTTGCGGAAAACGCCCACAATCATGGCACCCATCAAGGTGCCCAGCAACATGCCGCGCCCGCCAAACAGGCTGGTGCCGCCCAGCACCACGGCGGTGATGGCGTCCAGGTTTTCGGTTTGCCCCGCATTCGGGTCACCGGCACCGGTACGTGCCACCGACAGCAGCGAGGCGATGCCGTAAAACAGTCCCGCCAGCACATAAACACCCAGCAGCACACGGTCGGTCGGAATACCGGTCAGCCGTGTGGCTTCCGGGCTGTTGCCCACGGCGTAAATGTGGCGGCCAGGCGCGGTTTCACGCAGCCACAGCCAGGTCGCTATATACAGCGCCAGCATCAGCAACACACCGTAGGCAATGGAGGTATTGCCGAACGAAAGGGTATTGCCCAGAAAAGTCATGCCCGCCGGGACCTCCGTGATGGTTTGCGCCTGCGAATACAGCTGCGTCACTGCAAAAGCAATGTTCAGTGTGCCCAGGGTCACGATAAAAGGCGGCAGCTTGATACGTGTGACCAGCAGCCCATTGAGCAGCCCAAACAGCATGGTCGCGCCTATGCCGCAGGCAATGGCGAGCGGGGCAGACAGGCCATAGTCTGCAGCCAGTTTGGTCATCACAATGCCGCCCAGCGCCATGACCATGCCGCAGGACAGGTCAATGCCTGCCGTCAGGATGATCAGGGTCTGGCCTATGGCTATCACACCCACCACCATGATCTGCTGCAGGATCAGCGCGAAGTTCTGCGTTGTGAAAAAACGATCACTCTGGCTGGCAAAAAAGGCACATGCCAGCAGCAGGGCAATCATCGGCCCCAGCGTTGCCAGCGGGGGAAGTTTGACGGGCAGGGTGTTCATGGTGTGGGCATGGCTTGTGAGTTTGACGGCGGATTACTTCTTGCCCCAGCACAGATCGGTGCCGGTCTTGACATCCTTGCTGTCCACACCGGGCACGGCTTTGGCGGCGATCAGGGTCACACCGGTGTCGGTGTAACCGCTGACTTTTTTGCCGCTTTTGGCGTATTCGACACCAGCAGCCACACCCATGGCGGCCATCTTGAGCGGGTATTGCTGTGAGGTGGCGGCAATCACGCCAGCGCCCACGTCCTTGATACCGGCGCAGCCGCCGTCCACCGACACAATGACCACGTCTTTTTCCTTGCCAGCAGCCTTCAGCGCCTTGTAGGCACCTGCAGCAGCGGGTTCATTGATGGTGTACACAAGATTGATGGCCGGGTTTTTCTGCAGGCAGTTTTCCATGCCGGTCTGGCCCTTGGCTGCATCACCAAAACTGTCGGCCATACAAACCACTTCGGCGGGTTGCGCCAGGTTGTTGCTGGAGGTTTCCAGCGACTGCAGGCCAAAACCCTTCAAAAAGCCATTGTGGCGCTGGGCACCCACAGGGTGGCCCGGAAACAAATCCAGCGTGGCAATCACCGGTTTTTTGCCGCCCATCGCAGCTTTGGCGTACTGGCCAATCAGCACACCGGCCTTGTAGTTGTCGGTCGCAAAAAGTGCATCGACAGCGCTGACCGGGTCAGTCGGGCTGTCCAGGGCAATCACCATCACGCCTTTTTCCTGGGCTTTCTTGATCGCCGGAATGATGGCTTTGGCATCGCTGGGAGTGATCAGAATTGTTTTGGCACCTGCTGCCATCATGTTTTCCATCGCCGTGATCTGGCCAGCGTTGTCGCCATCCGTCTTGCCCGAGCCAGTGATGACCTTGGCACCCAGTTTTTTGCCTTCGGCTTCAGCGCCTTCCTTCATCTTGACAAAGAAGGGGTTGCTGTCGGTTTTGGTGATCAGTCCGATCACGGGCTCGGCTGCAAACGCACTGGAAGCAGCCAATAAAGAGCTGATGGCCAGGGCAGTCAAAGTCAGTGCGGTGGTGCGATTTTTCATGATGTCTCCTCGTTTGACGAGCGGGTGTTGAAGTTCGGCCTGAAGGGTGACAAAGGCCGGAGGGGCTGGGGAATTTACGCTTTACGTTTTGGCGTCCTCGAACTATAGTGGACACGGACTAACTAAATCAAGTTACTTTAATTATGGAAAACCCTGAGACAAACCTTAAAATTGCAACGGCTGGTGAAGCCCTGATCGATCTGATTGGCCGGCCCGACGGCCTGTTTGATCCCTGCCTGGGGGGCTCGGTGTTCAACTTCACACGCGCCATGGCCCGGCAGGGCGTTGGCACGCTTTACCTCAACCCGCTGTCGCATGACCGTTTTGGCCGCCAGTTGGCCGATGCGCTGCGGGTCGATGGTGTGCATCTGGCACAAGCTGATTCCGTGCAGCAAAGCACCTCGCTCGCCGTGGTGGCTTTAAGCGAATCGGGCCAGCCTGACTATGCGTTTTACCGTCAGGGTGTGGCCGACCGTGCCGTGACGGCCGCTGGCCTGATCAGCGTCTGTGCATCTGTGCCCACGCTGCAAATGGTTTGCAGCGGCTGCCTGGCGCTGGCACCAGACGATGCCGATATTTACCTGCCCTGGCTTGCCGCCAGCCGCAAGGCAGGCAAAACCGTGGTGGTCGATGCCAATCTGCGTCCGTCCGTCATGCCAGACCTGGCCGCTTACCGCCGCAATGTGCTGGCGGCCCTGCAACTGGCCGATGTGCTCAAGGCCAGTGATGAAGACCTTGTGCATCTGGGCGTCGCGGGCAGCACGCCCCTGGTGCAGGCGCAAAATCTGCTGGCAAGCAGCGGTGCCAGCCTGATGGCGCTGACCCTGGGTGGCGAGGGTGCCTGCCTGCTCACACGCAGCGGCCAGCTCTGGCAGGGCCGTGAAGCAGCGCCGGTTGAAGTGGTTGACACCGTGGGTGCTGGCGACTGTTTTCTGGCGGGACTGCTGGCTGCCATGCTGCTGGAGAATGTACCCGTGCTGGCGCAACTGGAGGACGCATCGGCGCGCCGAATCCTCTCGCACGCCCTGGCCAGCGCCAGCCTGTGCGTGATGGTCAGGGGCTGCATGCCGCCGACTCTGGAGCAGGTACAAACCAGAACGCGGCAGTTCCCCTGTGAAGTGACTGCTTTTATTGATACTGCTCAATAAGGTCTGAACCGTTTGCGCTAATGTGACTGCCTGAGGGGCGAACGGGGGAGAAGTTAACAACTCACAGGGCCGAAAGCCTGAAAACCTGGTTTGCTTCTTGCTGTGATAGGGCTATGCTGGAGGGGCAATCTCGCTCAGCAGCAATGCATTTAAACAGGAGGTATTCCATGTACCAGCGTATCCTGATGGCTTATGACGGCTCCGGTCCCGGCCAGCGTGCTCTTCTTGACTGCACGGATCTGGCCCAATGGAGCCAGGCCGAGCTGTTTTTGATAGCCGTGATGCCTTTGCCCACCGGTCTGACCGGGCTCGAAGTAGGTGTTTACACCCCTGAGCTGGAGCAAAGCGAGCGCGACAACTACAACGCCATCCTGAAAGACGGCTTGCAGCGTCTGTCTGACGCCGGCCACTCGGCCAAAGGTGAGGTGCTGTCGGGTGAGGCCGTGCAGGAAATCACCCGTTACGCCAAACGAATAGAAGCCAGCCTGATTGTGGTCGGGCACAAACACCTGAAGAACTGGGCCGCACGCTGGTGGCGCAGTTCATTGTCAGGCGCGCTGATTGAGCATGCACCCTGCAGCGTGCTGGTCGTGATCACACCCTGAAAGGCAATGCATCATGTGGAATATCACCTCAAGTTCAGGCCCCAACCGCGACGCCGCGCTGGCTCAATACCGTCACCGTGCCGGTATTTATGATCTGGAACTGGTGCTGTTTGAGCCCATACGCCAGCTTGTCATCAACAGCCTGGCGCTGCTGCCAGGTGACACGGTGCTCGATGTCGGCTGCGGCACCGGGCTGAGTTTTGAGCGCCTGCAGCAAGATATCGGGCCAGGTGGCCGCATCATAGGCATAGAACAATGCCCTGAAATGCTGGGCCTGGCGCAAAAACGTGTAGAGCAGCAGGGCTGGACCAATGTGACGCTGATCGGGGAATCGGTGGAGGCGGCCGATATTTCAGTCACTGCCGACGCCGCGCTGTTTCACTTCACGCATGACATACTGCGGTCCGCGCCAGCCGTGGCCAATGTGGTCAGGCACCTCAAACCCGGCGGCCGTGTGGCGGCTGCCGGCATCCAGTGGGCCAGCGCCTGGGCCTGGCCGGTGAACTGGCTGGTGTTGCCGATTGCGCTGCATTCGATCAGTTCACTTGAAGGTCTGGAAAAACCCTGGAATCTGCTTGAGCCTTTGCTGCAGGAGCCCGAAGTGCAAACCCTGGGCGCGGGTTCCATCTACATCGTCAGCGGTGAACTGGCGCCCCCAAAACATGTTGTCCACGTTTTGCACTCATAAGCTGCTTTCATCAGCTTTGCCTGCCTGATTCGGTCGTGGTGTCTTGGGCTTGAAGTCGCAATAAATGCTGACCGCACATTCCCAGCAGCGCGGCGTACGCGCCACACAAACATAGCGCCCATGCAGAATCAGCCAGTGGTGGGCATCAACAATGTATTCAGGCGGAATCCGTTTGAGCAGCTTCAGCTCAACTTCAAGCGGGTTTTTGCCCGGTGCCAGCCCGGTGCGGTTGCCCATGCGAAAGATATGTGTGTCCACCGCCATGGTGGCTTCACCAAAAGCGGAATTCAGCACCACATTGGCGGTTTTGCGGCCCACACCGGGCAGCGCTTCCAGTGCCTCGCGGCTGCGCGGCACTTTGCCGCCGTGCAGCTCAACCAGCATCTGGCAGGTCAACATCAGGTGTTTGGCCTTGCTGCGGAACAGGCCAATCGTCTTGATGTAATTCTCCAGCCCTTCAAGCCCCAGATCCAGGATTGCCTGCGGTGTGCTGGCAACCGGGAAAAGTTTTCGCGTCGCCTTGTTCACACCCACATCAGTTGCCTGTGCAGACAGCAGCACCGCCGTCAGCAGTTCAAAAACGCTGGTGTATTCAAGCTCAGTCACCGGCATCGGGTTGGCGGCTCTCAGGGTGGCAAAAAACGGGGCGATGTCGGCTTTTTTCATGACCATCAGTTTAGTTTGCCAATGAACGCATGGCCATTGTTCGATGTCTGTAACTATAATAAATACACACTCCAGCCGAACCATGAACAGCCGATTTGCCGTAGCCGTACACATCCTGACGCTGCTTGAAAAAAGTGGCGGCAAACCTGTCACGTCCGAACGTATGGCGGGAAGCATCAACACCAATGCCTCACT
>JAZKIK010000401.1:0-3947 GCA_040384925.1 Pseudomonadota bacterium
GTCTTCAAGCTGAAAAATCCAGGCTTTTCGCGCAGTTGAAAGCTGCACGATGTGCGGGCCGAAAGACGGCTCGTTTTTGGCGAAAGTGGGTTTTGATTCGGTGTCAAAACCAAGCGCGGTTTCCCCGGCCAGCTCACGCAGCGCAGCGCTGGCCTGTTCAGGGGTGTTGACGACCTGAATCTGGCCAGGGCCAAGCCGGTCAAAAGCTTCAAGCAGGGCAATCTGCTCTTTGTCGGGGGTAGGTAGGTGGGGTAAGTTGGTCATGGTGCTTGCGTCAGAATACAGCAGGTCTGCCAACTTCGGCACATCCCAGTGATTTCCCCGGCCGCAAGCCACGCGCAATTCAAGAAAAACACCTCATGGCCACCGAAAAAAGCATCACCACCCGCGACTACAAACTGTTTCCTTCACCGCGCAACCGGCACGCCATTGTTTTTGCACACCAGGTGTTTGTGCCTCACCCCTATATGCTGATTGATCTGGAAGGCTATGACCTCGACGGCAAATTCAGCCTGTTTGCCGCCTGCCGGCTCAGCGACATGAAGATGGGTCAACTGGTAACACTTGAAACAGCAGAGGACGAAGCGCGTTTCACACGGCTGTTTGTGCCCGACTGAGCTTGTAGCCTGGCATGCTCAGGACTACCATGGTGCCGTGTCCTGTAACCTGAGGAGGCCGTATGCCGCAGCTGATCGCTTCAGTCGATGGTGTGGAGATCAAGCACGTTTACCTTGAAAAAGACCGAACCACGCTTGGCCGCAAACCGCATAACGACATCGTTTTCAACAACACGATTGTCAGCGGCGAGCACTGTGTATTCGATTTGCGCGGCATTGCTGATGTCTTTATTGAAGACCTGCACAGCACCAATGGCACTTATATCAACGGCCACATGATCAAGTCGCGGCAGCAGTTGCACGACAAGGATGTGATTGCCGTCGGCAATTTCAGAATCCGCTTTCTCGCTTCGTCGGAACACCAGGTGCCAGAAACCACGGAGCATGAAGAAACCACCGCCATGTCCATCAGTACCTTGCAGTCGCTGGGTTTTGAAGGCAGCAGTGGCGCGCTGCATGCCAGCCTGAAAGTCCTGTCGGGTTCATCTGCCGGGCTGGAAGTGCCCGTCGTCAAGGCCGTGACCACCTTCGGGCAACCCGGTGTTGCCGTGGTGGCCATTTCCCACAGGCGCAACGGTTATTTTGTGAGCCGTGTGGGCGGCGACAGTCCTGCCACCCTGAACGGCCAGCGTATCGGCACCGAGGCGCTGGCGCTTGAACACCATGACGTGCTGGAACTGGCAGGCACAGCCATGGAATTTTTGCTCAAGGGTGCGTAGATCCAGCCTGAAACGACGCCAGCCTTTCGGTTCCTTTAGAACGTGAACACGTTCTTAACTCAGCGAGCTACTGGTCTGGCTGTACAGGCCAGGTTTGTCCGGGGCGCGCCCGGCAATTGCCTTGAACAGCGAGCGCAGCCTGAGCGGGGACTTGAGTTTGTTGGTGGTCATGCCGGTTTTGGTCAGCTCCGATGCGTTGCGGGCCAGGCGTGACAGGCGGTGCTGCTCCAGCATCACGATGGGCAGGGACATCGGCGCTTGGGCGCGCTGGCGAGCTTCGTTTTCTTGCGCCTGGCGGCGTTGTGCGGCCTGCGCGTTTTCGGTGCCAAGAAATTTCTCGCGCAGCAGTTTCGGGTCTGGCCGCCTTTCGTTTTCAACGATCCAGTAAGGAATGCCGGCGCGGGCCAGCAGTTCGCGTTTGAAGGCATGTTTGCGGTCGGCCAGTTCACCGTTGCCCAGCACATCAACACAACCCAGCACCGTACCCCGACGGTCAGATACGGCGCAGGCAAAACTGACAGAACTGAGCAGTGCTTTCCAGTGCGCATCTTTTTTCTGGTTGTTGGGTTCTATAAAACTGGTAAAAGGCACTTTCACCATGATGTGATGCTCTGGAAACACGTCTTCCAGCCAGCGCCAGACCAGCAGTTCGTCCTTGCTGGCCAGCGGCTTGCGGCGCAGCGTGTGGTTGCGGGCAACCTTTTTTCTGGCAGTGATGACCTTGTCCAGCCAGCGTTCATAAAAAAAGGCACCCAGACCAATGCTGCCGACAAAGATAAAAAACGTAATCCATAAATAACTGTTCATTGTCTGCTTTGTGAGGGGTGGCGGGTCTGGGTGCTGGCTGGTCTGGTAGTCAAGGCAACTGCAATGCACTGCAGCGCTCTTGTGCACGATCAGCAGGCACCGGGAATTTTATGGTTGCTGTGAATTAGTTCACGCTTCTTTTGAGCTGCTTTACCGTGTTTAGAGCTTCACTTTTGTAACCAGATGCTGCACGAAAATGCCGTACAAGCACTTGTCAGAGCGCGGGCAGAGACGTTCGGAGTGTTACATTGGATTACAGGTGTTTGCGGGAGGCATGCGCCAAAAAACCGGAGGAAATCCATCCATGAGTCATTCTTTGCCCAGCCAGGCCGGCCCAGCGTCCCTGTCAGATCCATCAAGTCATTCGAGTGGATTGATTCAATCGAATGATGGCGAGCAGCCGCGCCCTTATCGCCTGCACATCAAATTTACCGGCTCCGGCAGCGAATACTTTCGCATCTGGATCGTCAATATGCTGCTGATGATGGTGACTTTGGGCATTTATTATCCCTGGGCAAAAGTGCGCCGCTTGCGTTACTTTCATGGCAACACCGTGATTGACGGCGAGCCACTGGGTTTTCATGCCGACCCGAAAAAGATGCTCAAGGGTTATTTTCTGGTCGGTCTGATGTTCAGCCTGTATTCGGCTGCAGGCAAGTTTTCTGCCGTGGCGGGGCTGGTCGCGTTTTTGATCGTGATGGCCATCTGGCCCGCCTTGCTGAAATCATCGATGCAGTTCAGGCTGGCCAATACCAGCTGGCGCGGCATGCGTTTTCGCTTCAAGGGCACGGTGGGCGGTGCTTACCAGGCCGTCATGCCGCTGTTTGTACCCAGCGTCGTCATTCTGGCGGCGTTTGCAGCAGTCGCTGACCCCGACAAGCCACCGCGCTGGTATCTGTACACAATAGTGGCGGTGTTTGCGCTGACCGTGGTGGTGATGCCGTGGCTATTGTGGAATCTCAAAAAGTACCAGCACAACCATTACGCACTGGCCTCGCTGCAAACCACATTCAAGGCCAGTCTGGCATCGTTTTACGGGGTATTTTTCAAGACACTGGGTGTCATGTTGCTGCCCCTGGTGCTGGCGGCGGTGGTGATTGGCGGGCTGTTTTTTTTGGGCAAGTTCGGTGGCATGTCAAACGTGGCCAAAGGCAGCCTGATTGTTTTTATCATGGGTTTTGGTTTTGTCGCCTTGCTTGCCAGCGTCTTTGTGCTGGCAAAACCTTATATGACTTCACGCCTGCAAAACCTGCTCTGGACACGCACTGGCAACACCGAGCTGCGCTTTAAAAGCGATCTGCGATTTAAAAGCCTGCTCTGGCTCAGCATCAAAAACTGGTTGCTGGTGGTGCTGACCCTGGGTTTGTACTGGCCGTTTGCAGCCGTGGCTACGGCGCGCATGCGGCTGGAAGCCGTGACCGTCAAGATGCGTCAGGACCCCGAACTTCTGATCAGCCAGATCAAGGCCTCCGAGGGCGAAGCCGCCGGTGATGCGGCAGGTGACCTGTTCGGGCTCGACATTGGGTTTTGAGCACACCATGCACGAATCAGGCAGCCCGCTACTCGAAGCAACTTATTTTGACGGCATCAGCTCGCGTGCCCGTCCGGTGCGCCTGCAACTGCAGGGAAAAAACCTGCATATTTCAGGCGAAGGGCTTGATCTGCATTTGCCACTTGCCGATGTGCAGTGGCCCGAACGCACGCGCCACGGCAAACGTGTGGCGCATTTGAACAGCGGCGGTTCGGTACAGACCGACGACGCGGCGGCCTGGGACGCCTGGAGCCTGGCCAGCGGCCAGCGCGA
>JAZKIK010000402.1:0-524 GCA_040384925.1 Pseudomonadota bacterium
GATGGTGACGCTGTTTGAAAAGCTGGAAGAAAAACGCCAGAAATCATCCGGCAGCCCCAACACCAAAAGCAGAACCGAAGGCGACAATGCCGATGAAGGCCAGAAAACGGATTCGTGGCTGGGTATTGCGTTTGCCTCCCATCCCTCGGATGCCGAACGCATACAGTTTTTCAGGGATGCTGCGGCGCGCTAAGCTTGGCAGCCGTTTGTTGAAATAGCAGGTTTTTTAGACACAAGATGACCATGAAAAGCAGACTCTCAGGCGGCTCCGGCGCTAGCGGCGGCCTGGTTTATTCCACCGACGCAGGCCGCATGTGCCCCGGCTGCCGCCAGCCGGTGGCCAGTTGCATCTGCAAAAAGGCAGTGATTCCCCCGACTGACGGCACCGTGCGTGTCAGCCGTGAGACCAAGGGCCGGGGCGGTAAAAGTGTCACAGTCATCAAAGGCCTGCCGCTGGACGCATTGGCGCTGGCGCAACTGGGCAAGCAGCTCAAGGCGCAGTGCGGTTCGGGTGGCACCGCCAA
>JAZKIK010000402.1:534-6565 GCA_040384925.1 Pseudomonadota bacterium
GGGCGACCACTGTGACCTGCTTGTTGAGGCACTCAAAAAGCTCGGCTACCAGGTCAAACGGGCGGGCGGCTAAGAGTATCCTTGAAGGCCATGAACCCCGAAGACCTGCAGTTGCTGCTGATACGCGAAATGCCTTTTGGCAAATACAAGGGCCGAAAAATCGCCGACTTGCCCGGCAACTACCTCAACTGGTTTGCGCGTGAAGGTTTCCCCAAAGGCGAAATTGGCCGCCTGCTGGCGCTGATGCAGGAAATCGACCACAACGGCCTGTCGTCGCTTTTGGACCCGCTGCGTCAGCGCCCAGAGCGCTGAGGGCAGGGCAGGGCTTGTCAGGCCCGCAGCTTCTGGTTAAAAAACGCCACGGTACGTTCCCAGGCCAGCTTGGCGGCTGCTGCGTCAAAACGCGGTGTGGTGTCGTTGTTGAATCCGTGCTGTGTGCCAGGGTATTGATGCGCCGTGTAGCTGACACCGGCAGCTTTTAACGCCGCTTCATAGGCCGGCCATGAAGCGTTGATGCGTTCGTCAACCGCAGCAAAATGAATCAGCAAGGGTGCCTTGACCTTGGCTGCATCTTCGGCGGCTGGCTGGTTGCCGTAAAAGGGCACGGCTGCGTTCAGTTCGGGGAGGCGCACCGACAGGGTGTGCGCCATGCCGCCGCCATAACAAAAACCGACGACACCGATTTTTCCGTTCGATTCAGGGCGGTTTTTCAGAAAATTGGCGGCTGCCACAAAATCTTCAGTGGCTTTTTTCTGGTCAAGTTTGGCAAACAGCTCACGCGCCTTGTCTTCATCACCAGGGTAGCCGCCCAGAGGTGTCAGCGCATCGGGCGCAAAGGCCACAAAATTGTCCAGCGCCAGGCGGCGGGCAATGTCTTCAATATGCGGATTCAGGCCGCGGTTTTCATGGATCACCAGCACCACAGGCAATTTGCCGCTGGCATTTGCCGGTTTGGCCAGGTATCCCTTCGAGGTGCCGTTTCCGGCGGTGGAAGGGTATTCAATCACTTCGGTCGTGATGCGTTTGTCGTCTTTTGGCACGACCTGCGCGTTGGCAAAGTCAGGGCTCAGCGCGGCAAGCAGCCCGGCGGCCGTCAAGCCGCCTACGGCAAACTTCTGGGCGCGATCCAGAAACCCGCGGCGGTCCAGCGTGCCGTGGACATAGGCATCAAACAGAATCAGCAGTTCCTGGTCAAAATCCTGGGCAGTCTTGCGTTGCATGAATGTCTCCTTAAAACAATCAGCATAACGCCAGAACAAAAACCGGAAAAGCCTGAAGGATGCTGCAAAAATGGTAGCAGTATCCTGCCATTGATGTTGAACAAGGCCACTGTCCGATGGCGTTTTATTGCAAAATGCCTGTGGCAGAACGCAGGCCATGAATATCATTGCGATTTGAAACGGCTGGTAACAGTGGATTTGGGTGTTACTTATAAAGTGTGATATTTAGGGTGAGGGTTTACCATTCGCACGGGGGGCAGATTTCGGCATGCTTTTAGCTTGGTCAGAAATCGACAGTATGCTTTTGGTAACAAGACTGGTGGCAAGCAGGGTGATCTGGCCCTGTAGCCTGTTCAAAACGAAAAACGGGAGTCAGCTTGAACTTTTCCACAATTTTGATGATGGTTCTGATGCTGCTTATCGGCGCAGCGCTGGGAGGGGGGCTGTATGCCTGGTGGCAGCATAAACAGGAAACGTCCGAGCCGCCCCTGCCCGCGAAGTGGCCACTGACGGCCAGGGTGCTGATGACGGTTGAAGAGTACGAGGTCATGGTCTGGCTGCGCCGCACCTTCCCGAAACATCTCATCATGATCAAGCTGCCGGTGGTGCGCTTCACGATTCCGATCAAGGAAAAAGGCGGGCGCAACAAAAAGTGGCAAAAAATGCTGGAAGGTGTCAACTGCACCTTCAGCATCTGTACCAGCAATGGCAGTGTGGTCGGTTGTGTGGACGTACCCGGCAAACGTGGTTTGCCGCGCGGCAACCGTGATCTGAAAGATGGTCTGCTGTCTGATTGCGGTATTGCCTACACCGTGGTGCGTGGTTCCGAATTGCCCAAAAGCAGCGCCATGCGCGCGGCATTTTTGGGCGAAGCCAATGTTGAAGACCAGCAAGAACATCAGGAAACCCGTGGTGGCGACAGTGTTTTTCATGCCGATCTGGACGCCTTTACTGCACGGGCCAGGCAGGTAGCCAAAGAGGCCGCACTCAAGGAGCTCAACAAGGACAGTGACGCCAAGCGTCTGCCCAAGGTTGCCGCACCTGCTGGCTTCAACCCCGATGGAACTGGCTCTTTTGGTTCGCTCAAACCGCCACGTTTCCCGGTGGACTGGGAAGACTCGTTTATTGCCCCGACAGGCGACAGCCGGCCAGGAAAACTGGAATAAATTGCTGGCCTGAGTGGCAAGGGCAGGCCAGGTCCGGCTTGAACGGGCTGCTCTGCCTTGCTTGCAGACCTCTGCCGTTCGTTTCTGACAGCGGCTTTCACGGGGGCTTTGCGTCGCCGCAAATCGTCAGTTGGCTTTCCAAAACCTTACGATCTGTCGGAAACAAATGCTGTTTTGACTTACATCTGTAGTAAATTCATTTCTGCGCTTATGTTCTTTAGGCGCATTTTTTGCTCTTTGGCTTAGCGCTTTCAGAGTCATTCCCCCGGCTCTAGCCACCCTTTATCCCGTTTGATCCGCATGTGACCTTGCAAGTCTCATGCGGCTTGAAATGCTTTTGTTCAACCCTTTTTTACAAGGACTCCCCGCATGCCCCACAGCGTTTCGCTGATCAGCACCATCGCCGCAGGCCTGGGCCTGGCGCTTATTTTTGGTTTTCTGGCAGTGCGGCTTCGCCTGCCTGCGCTGGTCGGATATTTGCTGGCAGGTGTGGTGATCGGCCCGTTTACGCCCGGGTTTGTAGCTGATGCTGAAATCGCCAGCCAGCTGGCCGAAATTGGTGTGATGTTGCTGATGTTTGGGGTGGGCCTGCATTTTTCACTCGACGATTTGCTGGCGGTGCGCAAGATCGCCGTTCCTGGGGCTGTTGTTCAAATGACGGTGGCGACGGTGCTGGGCATGGCACTGGCCTCGTGGTGGGGCTGGAACCTGGGTGGTGCGCTGGTTTTTGGCCTGTCGCTTTCGGTGGCCAGTACCGTGGTTTTGCTCAGAGCGCTTGAAAGCCGGGGCATTCTTGACTCGGCCAATGGCCGCATCGCCGTGGGCTGGCTGGTGGTTGAAGATCTGGCCATGGTGCTGGTGCTGGTGTTGCTGCCACCCCTGGGAAGCATGTTGTCGGGCAAGGCTGATGTGCCAGCCGATTACGCCAGCCTCTGGAAAACGCTGGGTTTGACACTGCTTCAGGTTGGCGGGTTTGTGGTGCTGATGCTGGTGGTGGGCAGGCGCTTTTTCCCCTGGGTGCTGTGGCAGGTTCAGCGTACTGGTTCGCGCGAACTGTTTACCTTGTGTGTGGTGGCTGCTGCTGTCAGCATTGCCTTTGGGGCCACCGTGCTGTTTGGCGTGTCGTTTGCGCTGGGAGCATTTTTTGCCGGCATGGTGATGCGCGAGTCGGAGTTCAGCCACCGTGCCGCCGAAGAATCCTTGCCGCTGCGCGACGCTTTTGCCGTGCTGTTTTTTGTCTCGGTTGGCATGCTGTTTGACCCGTGGGTGCTGATTGAGCGGCCACTGCAGGTACTGGCCGTTGTGGCCATCATCATTGTGGGCAAAACACTGGCTGCAGGTTTGCTTGTGATGGCGTTTCGATACCCGCTCAATACCGCCTTGACAGTGTCTGCCAGCCTGGCCCAGATTGGCGAGTTTTCCTTCATTCTGGTCGGTCTGGGCGCTTCGCTTGGCCTGCTGCCGCCCGAGGGGCAAAGCCTGGTTCTGGCCGGGGCCCTGATCTCTATTGCACTGAACCAGCTTGTTTTCAAGTCAGTGGAGCCACTGCAGGTGTGGATTCTGGCCCGCTCGGCACTGGCCCGCAAACTGGAGGCGCGTGAAGACCCGACTGCAGAGCTGCCCGCCAACACAGAAGAAAAATACCTGTCAAAACACGTGGTTCTGGTTGGTTACGGGCGGGTAGGGCGGCTGATTGCAGAAGCCCTCAAGGCCAGGCACATCCCCTTTGTGGTGGCCGAGCAAAACCGCGAGGTGGTTGAAAGACTGCGTGCTGACGGTTTTGCAGCCGTGTCAGGCGATGCGTCCGAGCCCGAGGTATTGATTCAGGCCCACATTGCCCAGGCCCGCATGCTGGTGATTGCCACACCAGACACCCTGAACGTGCGGCAGATGGTGGCAACTGCACGCAGCCTGAATCCGGCCATTGAAGCAGTGGTGCGCTCGCATAACCAGGCTGAAGCCGAGTTGCTGGAAAAAGAAAATACCGGCAAGGTATTTGTCGGTGAACGGGAACTGGCCCAATCCATGACCCGGCATGTGCTGGAACGTGCAGGTATCGCTGCAACGGTAGCGCCTGCCGCCTCTGGCCACTGAAGCTTGCGGTTTCAGGCCCTTCAGGCGTTCTGGCCTGCCCTGAGCACGGCAGCGCGCACCAGTTCCAGCCGGTCGTTGCCAAAAAACATGTCCTCACCCACAAAAAACGTGGGTGAGCCAAAAGCGCCACGGCTGATGGCTTCATCTGTGTTGTTTTTCAGGGCATCCTTGATCGCCGGGTTGGTGATGCCAGCCAGAAAGGCGTCAGTATCAATACCCGTTTGCTGGCAGATGGAGGCCAGCACCTCGTCCTTGGAAATATCTTCCTGCCTGGTGAAGTAGGCGGCAAAGGTGGCTTCAACAAAGCGGGTGTAGTGGCCCTGCGCTTGCGCGTCCTGCGCAATCCACAGGCAGCCTCGCATGGCCTTGACGCTGTTGACCGGAAAAACCTTGGGCGGAAACACAATCGACAGGCCGGCCAGACGTGCCCAGTCCTGCATGTCTTTCAGGACGTAACGGTTTTTCGGCGAGTTCATGTCCTCGCGTGCGCTGTAAATGCCCTTGTTGACACTGTTGAAAATGCCGCCCACCAGAATCGGCCGCCAGACGATGGCGACTTTCAGCTCAGCCGCCAGCGGCTGTATGTTGCGAAAAGCCAGGTAGGTCCAGGGGCTGGAGCAATCGAAGAAAAATTCAATCATGGGTGTTTCGTTTTCAGGATTCAAAAGTCACTGCCTGGCATGTTCACCAGCCCGCACACTGTCCGCCGTCTGGCCAAACAAGGCTTTGCGGGCCTCGTCTGTCAGCGCCGGGGCGCGCAAGTCCTTGCCAAGGTTCAGGCCTCGTTTGAGTGCGGGCCGCTCAAACAGGGCGTCATACCAGCGCTGTACATTGGCAAACTTTTGCAAGTCCACCTGCTGCGCCTTGTGGGTACGCACCCACGGAAAAATTGCCATGTCAGCAATGGAATAGTCACTTCCGGCAACAAACGTGCCGGTACGTCCAAGCTGTGCATCAAGCACGCCGTACAGCCGGTCAACCTCCTTGCCATAACGCTCGATGGCGTAAGGGATTTTTTCAGGTGCGTACAGCAAAAAATGGCCATTCTGGCCGGCCATCGGGCCCAGGCCACCCATTTGCCACATCAGCCACTGCAGTACCTGGTAACGCTCGCGCAGGTTTGAAGGCAAAAAGCGGCCGGTTTTTTCAGCCAGGTATTGCAAAATCGCGCCGCTTTCAAACACCGCCACCGGCTCGCCACCGCCATCCGGTGCATGGTCAACGATGGCTGGCATGCGGTTGTTGGGGCTGATGGCCAAAAACTCTGGCGTGAACTGTTCTCCCTTGCCAATATTGACTGGCACAAAACGGTAAGGCAGGCCACACTCCTCAAGCATGATGGAAATCTTCCAGCCGTTGGGTGTGGGCCAGTAATAAAGGTCAATCATCCAGTGTCTCCGTACAGGTAAAAACGCTCAGATAAAAGCTGCCAGCGCTGGGTGTTGTTGTGAAACAAGGCGCGCCTCGTCGCCAGCAGCGTCCATCATCCGGAAGTCCAAAAAATCAAAACCCGGCGCGACCATGCAGCTGACAAGTGTGAAGCCGCCGGGC
>JAZKIK010000403.1:0-3397 GCA_040384925.1 Pseudomonadota bacterium
CATAGGAGGTGAGCCTTGATGGACGAGTTGCAGGAGTTGGAGCGCTATCTTGCGCATCTGGGCCAGGGGCTTGGCCATGCGGACCGGCAAGCCGGACTGCGCGGTTACTGCGCCGGCCTGATGGCACCGCTCAAGCGCAAGAGCGTAGAGCCCATGGCAGCGCACCTGGCACCGCAGGCCATACGCTCGCGCCACCAGTCGCTGCACCACTTCGTGGCTGATTCGCCCTGGTCGGATGAGGAGATGCTGTTGCGTGTGGCCCAGTGGGTCGTACCGCCAATGGACTTTTCCGATGGTGGGTGGTGGATCATCGACGACACCGGTTTTCCCAAGCAAGGCAAGCACTCTGTGGGCGTGGCTTTCGGGCTGGAGCCAAATCAATGGCATAACATCGAGCGGCGAGAAGGCACGAACTTCACGCCGAATGGCCCGAGGGCCACAAGGAGCCGATGAAGTACTGGCTGAGCACACTGCCCGAGGACATCACGCTGCAGCGCATGGCCCACGAGGCCAAGATGCGCTGGCGCATCGAGCGCGACTACCAGGACCTCAAGCAAGACCTGGGGCTGGGACACTACGAGGGCCGTGGCTGGAGAGGCTTTCACCACCATGCCAGCCTGAGCATTGCAGCCTACGGCTTTTTGATGGCCTGGCAACTGCAGCATCGACAAGGAGAGGATAAAAAAACTCTGCACGAAGCCAGGAATCTTCCCTGCCCACGCATTACAAGCCTCGCGGCAGCCCAGCGCACGCAGCACCACGTCCCATCATCGATCACCAGTTTGCGGCTGCGTATCGCAGCGGCCTTGCTCAGGACGCTGCCGCGCTGCCCGTGCTGCCTGCGTCTGAAGGCCAGGATTCGCTTGTGACACAGTAAGACCAGGCCTTGTAGCGGCATTTGCTTGCGGAACAAAATGGTTCGCAAACTATCCATCAAACATGAAGCACTCAAGTCATACACCTCATTTTTCCGGCTTTTCGGCGACTCGCGAGCTGCAAAGCCTGTTCAGAATCAGCATGGCAGGCTTGGTCCTGGCCCTGCTGACGGCCTGCGCCAGCCCCATTACCGCCAAGGTCACCAGCTTTAACCAGTGGCCAGCCAATGCAGTGGGCAGCAGTTTCAGTTTCATTACCCCAGCCGACAAGGCCAACGACCTGGAACAAGCTGCTTACGAGTCTTACGTGCAGGCAGAACTTGAAAAACTGGGCCTCAGGCGCGCAGCGCCTGGCCAGGTTGGACGTATTCAGGTTGATGTGGTCACGGGCAGTGGTACCCGAGACAAAAAATACCGTGAGGCGGTTTACCAGGACTATTACATTTACCAGCCCCCCTACCGCGATTCAGCCGGCAATGTATTCCCAGGGTATTGGACACCTGACCGCTTTGGCTCGCGTTATGTAGGCGACCGGGAAGTGACACGAACCGTGCAGATCAGCAACTTGCGCCTGCGCCTGCTGGATTCCGAAGGCAATGCGCCGGGCAAACCGCGTGCGGTGTTTGAGTCAAGGGCCGCTTATGAAGGTGACAACGAAGACCTGCCCGACCTGGTGCCCTACCTGGTGCGTGCGGTATTTGATGGTTTTCCGGGCCAGAACGGGCGGGTTCGCATGGTCAGTTTTGACCCCAAAACGGGCTTGGTCAAAAAGTAAAAGATGAAACATGGCAAGCTGCCCTGTGTCTTGCTGACTGGTTTTGACGCCTTTGGCGGTGCCAGCGTCAACCCCAGCTGGCTCGCAGTCCAGGCGCTGGACACACAAGTCATCGCTGGCCACACGATAGTGGCCGCGCAACTGCCCACAGAATTTGAAGCTTCACTGATCGGATTAAAAGCGCTGCTGAAGCTGCATCCACCCGCGCTGGTGATATGCACCGGTCAGGCCGGTGGCCGTTCAGCCATATCGCTGGAGCGTGTTGCCATCAATATCAATGACGCCCGGATAGCCGACAACGCCGGCAATCAGCCGATTGATGTGCCGGTTATTGCAGGCGGCCCGGCTGCATATTTCACGACACTGCCCATCAAGGCCATGCTGGAAACCTTGATTCGGGCCGGCATCAGGGCAGAAATATCACAATCTGCGGGGACTTTTGTCTGCAATCACGTTTTTTACGGGCTGATGCAGGCACTTGAGGGCAGCAGACGAAAAAACATCTGCCGGGGTGGATTTGTTCACCTGCCTTGTCTGCCGGAGCAGGGGTCGCCATCCATGCCACTGCCAGACATGGTACGCGGCCTTGGCCTCATGATTGAATGTGCTTTGAACACACCACATGACATCGTCTATGCGGCTGGAAAAGTCAGCTGAAACAGGAAACCTTTTCAGGGTGTGCCAAATGCAACAGACATCATGCTCGAAGCACCAGAGCTACCAGAGGAAGCGCCCGCAAGACCGGCCTGCTGTCTGACCATCTGGCTGAGACTGCGCCCTTCGGCGTTACCGTATTCACCAGCAGCCACCGAAACGACATCTTGCACAACACTGCTGACCGGCGCAACTGATTCATGCACCGAGCGGGCCTGAACTACACAACCATGCCTGCCAGCGCCCACGCTTGTTTCCATACAGCTTGCAAGCGCCGTTCGCTCCACAGCCAGACGGGAATCACGCAACTGGGCTTTTTCAACCTGCCCGCCAGCCACCATGGCCATCGCGACCAGTTGGCAAACAATGACCAGTAAACCCGCCGCCAGAAACAGTTTGTTATTGCTGACCTGGTCAAGTTTGCGCAGATGATCGGAAAACATGGCTTGGCTCCTCTTTTAATGTGTGAGTTGATGCTAAAAGTGGCACATGAAAACGCCATTCAGCGGGTCTCCCATCAGCATGTAGGATGAAGGCGCATCAAACTGACGAGCTATTCCTGACCATCATATTTTTCCATGAACTCCATGCTCAACGCCGCCCAGACAGCCGACCGACTGCCATGGGAAACACTGGTTGATGAACTCGCCCGCTTGTTGCTGGACGACTCAGTCACCGTGCCGCCATGTCTGGTGCAAAGCCTGCCAGGCGGTGGCAGCCTGTTTGTGATGCCTGCGTTTGACAGCCAGGTCGCCATCACAAAGCTGATTACCTTCACGCCCGCCAATGCCGGCACGGCCAAGCCCACCATTCAAGGTGACGTGATGGTGTTTGACGTGGCCAGCGGCGAACGCAAACTGGTACTTGACGGGCCAACTGTGACAGCCCGCCGCACCGCCGCCGTGTCAGTGCTGGCAGCACAACGACTGGCTACCAACAAAAGCGGGCCACTGCTGATCGTCGGTGCCGGGGTTCAGGGCAAGGCACACCTTGAAGCTTTTGCCGATGTATTAAAGGTCAAGTCCGTTTTCATCAACTCACGCAGCGTCAGCAGCGCCGAGGCGCTTGCAAGGCATGCACAATCCATAGGCAT
>JAZKIK010000403.1:3407-15029 GCA_040384925.1 Pseudomonadota bacterium
TTGCCGGGAAAGTGCAGATGGATATCCTGGTTTTTGAAGGCAGCATCGTGCAGGATGCCAACGCCGCCATCGCCTGGTGCCCGCTGGCCGTGAGCTGCACGCCCGCAAATGCCGTGGTGTTGAGCGCCATGCCAGGCAAAGACGGTTTTATAAGTGCGGTAGGTGCTTTCACGCCCCGCATGGTAGAGCTGTCACCTGAACTGTGCCGCTACTTTGCGGACAACGGACAGGTGTTTGTCGATACCGCCGATGCGGCGTATGAAGCGGGTGATTTGCTGCAGGCCGGGCTGGATGCAGGCAGTTTTCCGACACTGGCGAGTGTGGTTCGCGCTGATTTCAGGAAAGCGCCCGGATCTGTTCTGTTTAAAAGCTGCGGCTGGGCCGGTTGGGACCTGGCTGCTGCACGGGTCGCCTTGGCCTGCGTCTGAACGGGCACACAGAATTGGTTCGGCCCCGCAGCACCGAGGGTTTGTGTAAGCGGGCTGGACGGCCTTTGAATGACCAAGCAGTTTAGGCTGGCATGGCTTGCGTGTAAGCCTGCAGAGGTGTTCGCGGCGTTTTAATTGAGTAGTTGCCCTGAAGGCAACTGCAAGACGGCTGATAGCCGTCAATCACTACACAAATGAGAACCCACATGAGCAATCGTCGTCAATTCATTATCCAGGTGGCCGCAGGCAGCGGAGCAGCCCTTGCCGGTCACACCTTTGCGCAAGGCACCATGGTGGCAGAAACCGAACCACAGGCGGCAGCCTTGGGTTACAAGGCAGACACCACCAAAGTGGATGCAAAAAAATACCCAAAACATGCAGCCAGCCAGAACTGCAAGACCTGCGCACTTTACGCAGGCAAAACCACGGATGCAGCAGGCGGCTGCCCATTATTTGCAGGCAAGCAGGTCGCGGCTAACGGCTGGTGTAGCGCCTGGGCAAAAAAAGCGGGCTGAACTGAAATCAGCGTTCGTCGGCAGCCGTTGACACGGGTTGCCGACCGAATTCAAGCCCTTGGCAATGTCACCCCAACCTGCCCCTGGTACTTGCCACCCCTGTCCTTGTAGCTGACCTCGCAGACGTCATCAGGGTCGCTTTCAAAAAACAGCACCTGGGCGCAGCCTTCACCGGCGTAGATCTTGGCTGGCAAAGGTGTAGTGTTTGAAAACTCCAGCGTCACATAACCTTCCCATTCAGGTTCAAACGGGGTGACATTGACGATGATGCCGCAGCGGGCGTAGGTGCTTTTGCCCAGGCAGATGGTCAGCACATTGCGTGGAATACGAAAGTATTCGACCGTGCGGGCCAGGGCAAAACTGTTGGGCGGAATGATGCAGCTGTCGCCGGAGAAATCGACAAAACTTTTTTCATCGAAGTTTTTCGGGTCCACCACAGTGCTGTGGATGTTGGTGAAAACCTTGAATTCAGGCGCGCAGCGAATGTCGTAACCATAGCTGCTGGTGCCATAACTGATGATTTTCTGGACATTGCCATCGACCTCACGCTGGCGTACCTGCCCCGGCTCGAAGGGCTCGATCATGCCGGTGGTTTCTGCCATGCGCCGTATCCATTTGTCGCTTTTGATGCTCATCATTCACTCCTGCACCCATTGTATGCAGTGCACACCAAGGCAAGGCATGCAAAAAGTGCATTGACACCGGGAAAACCCTATACACCCCAGACCAGTGCAAAAGCCGACTGATGCAGCCGGAAAGTCATCGAATTGACGCGGGAACGATTCATGCTTTGTGGCTTGAGGAAAGCGAGGTACATATGACATCAGCCAACATGATTCGTGGAACGACACTGGCGTTTTCAGCGCTTGTGCTGTGTGTACTGCAGGCGCAGGCACAAGGTAGCCCAGCTACTGCGGTGACCTTTCAAGCCCTTGACCCCTGCCGGGCGGCGGTATCCAGGTTTGAGCAAACCATTGGTTTTATCCGCCAGTCGCAGGGAAATGCGGCGGCAGCAGAGCTGAAAGAAAAGCTGCTGCCGGCCAAAACCGAAACTGCCATTCTGTTCAAGGACGGTTATTGCGGTCTGGCAGCTTATCTGCGTGAAAAGAAACTTGACCGATAGGCTGCAGCAGCCCTGATTGCTTTATTTCGCCGGCTTGATCAGGAAATAAGGGTTTTTTCGATCAAACGGTCATCACCAAGCACGATCAGGGCAAACAGCAGTTCATCAAGGCTGTTGGCCTGACTGGTCTTGCGGGCAAGCAGGGGTGTGGCCTTGGGGTTGATGACTACAAAATCAGCCTCACAGCCGGGCAGCAGATTGCCAATCACACCTTCCAGCCCCAGCGCGCGGGCCGCACCGACGGTGTGCTGCCACCACAAATGGCGGGGTGACAGGGACACACCTGGCTTGGTCTGCCCTTCGCGGCCCACGTAATACGCCGCCAGCATGGTGTGAAACGGGCTGAAAGAGGTGCCGCCACCCACATCACTGGCCAGGCCGTACATGAAACCAACACGGTCAGCGTTCACATAATCAAAAAAACCGCTGCCCAGAAAAAGATTGCTGGTCGGACTGACAGCGGCTGCCGTACCGGTGGCGTGCATCAGCGCCCTGTCCTCTTCATCAATATGAATGCAATGGGCGTAAACGGCGCGTGGCCGCAACAGGCCAAACTGGTCATAAACGCTTAAATAACTTCGGGCATCGGGGTACAACTCTTTGACCCAGCTGATCTCATCGCGGTTTTCAGCCACGTGCGACTGGATCCAGACATCCGGGTACATCGCAGCCAGCTCGCCCGCTCCCTGCATTTGCGCTGCGCTGCAACTGGGCACAAAACGCGGCGTGATGGCATAACCCAGGCGATCAACACCATGCCATCTGTTGATCAGCGTTTCGGTATCGATCAGGCTTTGTTCGGTCTGGTCGCGTACACCGTCGGGTGAGTTCTGGTCCATCAGCACCTTGCCGGCAATCAGACGCATGCGGTTTTTTTGCGCTTCGCCCAGCAGGGCATTGACTGATTCGGGGTGAGAAGTCGCAAAAGCCAGCGCCGTGGTCACACCGTTGCGCAGCAGTTCTGCTATGAAAAATGCAGCTACATCTTTATTGTATTCAGGCGCAGAAAAGCGTTTTTCATGCGGGAAGGTGTAGTTTTCAAGCCACGGCAGCAAACCTTCGGCGGGAGAACCAATCACATCCAGTTGCGGGTAGTGGATGTGCATGTCCACAAAACCGGGCGCGATGATGCGGCCCGGTAAATGTTCAATTGCGGTGCTGGGGTAATTTGTGTGCAGGCTCTGGTAGCTGCCGATGGCCTGCACCCGCTGCTGGCCCTGCTCGTCAGGGCCGATAAGCAGCAGGCCGTCCTGCTCAAAAACGGCTTCGGTATTTTTAAAATAGAGCAGGGATGCGCGGTAGGCTTTCATACCGGCAGGTTACCGCAGTGCAGCAAAATTTGCATACGCGGCGACGCATAAGAACTATGCAAGCGCCCCACGCAAGGTGCAACTGTCACCGACCGAATCACGCCAGACACGCACCGCAGACAGCCCCGCAAACGATCTGGACAGGTCCCGCCATATAAATGCGCACAGGTTCTCAAGTGTGGCCGGGCCCAGGCCCTGGACTTCATCGAGCAGGCGATGGTCAAGCTGGGGCCGTAGTTTTTCAATCGCCAGCCGCACCAGGCCCAGATCAACCACCATGCCGCTTTGCGGGTTGACCTGGCCTGAGAGCGTGACTTCCGCATGGTAGGTATGGCCGTGAATGCGCAGGCTGCTGTCGGCCTCGATTTCGCGGCTCAAGGTATGGGCTGCGTCAAAAATGAATTTTTGACTGATTTCGTAAATCATGAATGCGCCGTCTCAGCGAATGCCGGTGATTTTGTGGGTCTGCAGGCTCAGCCGCCATGCGGGGCGCTGCAGGCACAGCTTGATGCACAGCTCGGTGTTTTCGGCGCGCAACACGTTGTCCATGGGTTGCAGGTAACGATGCCTGAACTTCGCGCCTTCAAGCGTGGCGAGGTCAAAACCGGCCTGCGGCCAGACAACTTTCAGTTCATGCCCTTCCTTCTGCACCCAGTTGGCACCAGCCTTGGGGCTGACACAAATCCAGTCTATGCCTGACGGCGCGGCAATCGAGCCATTGGTTTCAACAGCAATCTGAAAACCGCGCGCATGCAATGCATCAATCAGTGCCGTGTCCACCTGAAGCAAGGGCTCGCCACCCGTCATGACAACAAAACGGTGCGCCTCATCACTTGCAGGCCACTGCGCTGCAATTTGATCAGCCAGCGCCTGGGCATTGGCAAATTTGCCGCCCAGAGTTCCGTCGGTGCCCACAAAGTCGGTATCACAAAACTGGCAAACAGCTGTTGCCCTGTCCTGCTCGCGGCCAGACCACAGATTGCAGCCGGCAAAACGGCAAAACACCGCTGGCCGGCCTGCATTGGAGCCTTCGCCTTGCAGGGTGTAGAAAATTTCCTTGACCTGATAACTCATGCTGCGCTCCGTATGACGGCGCGGCAGGCATGGCAAGGGAGTTGGGAGATAAAACAAGCAGCCGCAAAAGTCACAATGACCGGAGCCGCGAGGTTTTTATACATGGTAGTCCTCTACATGGCCCGAATGGTTGAACATCAAACCCCTGACACGTCGGGGCCGCGTGCCGGGGAACCCGCTATTTTAGCGGTTGACGCCGCCGGGCACAGGCCGCACCTAAAATCAAGGTCTTGCCAATCACCAACAGACCGCCTTCATGTCACCGACCTCCACCGCCACACCCCCCACCACCCTGCAGGAACTCAAGCGCATTCCAGCAGCTGAATGGAAGGCCATTCTGAACGGCGATGCAGTTCAGGCCCGGCAATGGGTACAGACAGCTGCACAGCTGGGCCACAGTGAAGCACAGGTCGTGCTTGGCCAGTGGCTGCTGGATGGCCGGGGTGGGCCACGTGATGCCGAACAGGCGCTGCAATGGTTTTTGAAAGCTGCCAGCCAGAAACATGCAATGGGCATCAACATGGCGGGCCGCTGTTATGAAAATGGCTGGGGCACGGCCGAGAACCTGTCCCGCGCAACCGAGCTGTACCTGCAGGCAGCCGAACTGGGTCTGGACGCCGGCATGTACAACTATGCCAACCAGCTGGCATCAGGCAAATGCATTCCACAAAACCACCGCAAGGCACTGGGCTGGTATAGCGCAGCCGCTGATCTGGGCCACGCCAAGTCAAAAACCAAGGCTGGCCGGTATTTTGAGGACGGCCTGATCGTTGAAAAAAACCTGGGCATGGCCTTGAGCTGCTACCAGCAGGCCGCTGAGGGCGGCGATTTTCGCGGCCAGTTCTGTTATGCAGGCATGCTGGCCGGCCAGGGCAAACTTGAAGAAGCGCTGTTCTGGCTGCGCAAGGTGCCGCTCACAGCAACTCCGGCGTATATGGCCGAAGCAGGCCGTCTGCTGCAGGATTCAGCCGAGGGTGAATTCCGCCGCATCGGCAGCGACATGCTGGAACTGGCGGCCAGCCGAAGGCAGGCAGCCTGAGGCGACACAAGTTCAGTCAAACGCGGCAAAACAGGCGTCAAGCTGCTCGATATAAGCGGCTTTGGTCGGCGCATCAATAAAACTCGCTTCAAAACTGTTGCGCGCCAGCTGGTAGGCATGCGTGGCATTGAGGCCGGTAGCCGCAAAAAGCTGCACAAGGTTTTCGTTCATGTAACCGCCAAAATAAGCCGGGTCGTCTGAATTGACCGTCACAGCCAGCCCTGCATCAAGCAACTGGCCCAGGTTGTGGCTGGCCAGATCGGGGAAGACGCAGAGCTTGAGGTTGGACAACGGGCATACCGTCAGCGCCACACGGTCTTTGGCCAGGCGCTGCATCAGCGCCGCGTCCTTGCTGGACTGAACACCGTGGTCAATACGTTCGACCTTCAAGACGTCAAGCGCAGTCCAGATATACGCGGGCGGACCTTCTTCACCAGCGTGGGCGACGACGTGAAAACCCAGTTCACGGCAGCGCTCAAACACTTTTGCAAACTTTTCGGGCGGGTTGCCGACCTCACCTGAATCAAGGCCAACACCTATGATCCTGCCGCGCCAGGGCATGGCCTGCTCCAGCGTTTCAAAGGCATCTTCTTCACTGAGGTGGCGCAAAAAGCACATGATCAATGAAGCACTGATGCCAAATTCGGCCTTGGCATCCTGACATGCGCGGTACAGGCCGCTGATGACCGTTTCCATGCTCACGCCGCGTGCGGTGTGGGTCTGTGGGTCAAAAAACAGCTCGGCGTGAACAACATGGTCTTCTGCCGCCTTGGCAAAGTAGGCATGGGCCATGTCATAAAAGTCCTGCTCCTTGAGCAGCACACTGGCCCCGGCGTAATAAATGTCCAGAAAACTCTGCAGATTGGTAAATGCGTAGGCACTGCGCAGTTCTTCAACGCTGCTGTAGGGAATGCTCACACCGTTGCGTTGCGCCAGTGCAAAAATCAGCTCGGGCTCAAGTGATCCTTCAATATGGATATGCAGCTCGGCCTTGGGCATCAGCCTGAGCAAATCGGGCAGGCGTTCTGCAGCTACGGGTTTAGGGGTCAAAGTCATGGCAACTCCAAAAATGCGCCAAAAACGAAAAAGCTGCCCGAAGGCAGCCGGAAGGTGAGCCGTGGCCCACCATTTTCAGGTCAAAAATCAGTTCCCTGGCACCTTGCCTTCAACACCCTTGACATAGGTTTTCAGGCCGCCCAGGAATTTGTCGTCAGCCACCACATCCTTGGCGACCAGTTCCTTGCCGGTGTTGTCCATGATCGGGCCTTTCCAGATCGAGAAGCTGCCGTCCTTGAGGCCGGCCTTGACTTCATCAATCTTCTTTTTGGTGTCGTCAGGCACGTCGGCTGCGATGGACACCATGTCGATCGCGCCTTCTTTCACGCCCCACCAGCTGCTGGTGCCGCCTGTCCATTTGCCTTCCAGTGCCTCACCCACGGCCTTGACGTAATAAGGACCCCAGTTGATCACGGCTGAACCCAGATGGGCCTTGGGGCCGTAGGCGGTCATGTCTGAATCCCAGCCAAACGCACGTTTGCCCATTTTTTCAGCAGTTTGCAGCACGGCTGAAGAATCGGTGTTCTGGAACAGCACATCAGCACCACCATTGATCAAGGCCGTTGCAGCTTCGGTTTCTTTTGGTGGGTTGAACCACTCATTGACCCAGACCACCTTGGTCTTGACCTTGGGGTTGACCGACTGCGCACCCAGCGTGAAGCTGTTGATGTTGCGAACCACTTCAGGAATGGGCACCGAGCCAACCACACCCAGGGTGCCGGATTTGCTCATCTTGCCTGCAATCACACCCGCCATGTAAGCACCTTCATAGGTGCGGCTGTCGTAGGTACGCATGTTGTCGGCGGTTTTGTAACCAGTGGCGTGCTCGAACTTCACGCCCTTGGTGTCGGTGGCGATTTTCAGCATCGGTTCCATATAACCAAAGGTGGTGCCGAAAATCAGCTTGTTGCCCTGACCGGCCATGTCACGGATCACACGTTCTGCATCGGCCGACTCGGGTACTTTTTCAACAAAACTGGTGACAACCTTGTCGCCGTAGGCTTTTTCGACTTCCTTGCGGCCGTTGTCATGGGCAAAAGTCCAGCCGCCGTCGCCAACCGGGCCAACGTAGGCCCAGGCCACTTTGAGTGGCTCGGGTTTGGGCGCTGGTGCAGGTGCTGCAGCAACCGGGGCTGGAGCCGGCGCGGGCTCTTCCTTTTTGCCGCAACCGATCAGGGCGGCGCTGGCCACTGCCGACAAAGCCGCCAGCTTGAGCAGGGAGCGTTTTTGCAAATCAGTCATGTCATCTCGCTTTCGTTAGAGGGAAAAAATACAAGGGGTGATGAAAAAAGCAGTACAAATAATTATGCGGCTGAAACCCGGCAATCAACTGCCAGGGTAAAAGGGTTTGCCAATCGAAGTCGGCATGTTGACGCGTATCCACAGCGGGTTGCGTGAAATCAGCACCAGCACAAGGATGGTGGCCAGGTAAGGAAGCATGGTCAGGAACTGGCTGGGAATGCTGACACCCAGGCCCTGCAGATGAAACTGCAGCATGGTCACACCACCAAACAGGTAGGCGCCCAGCAGCACCCGCGCAGGACGCCAGGTGGCAAAGGTCGTCAGGGCCAGTGCAATCCAGCCTTTGCCGGCAATCATGCCTTCGACCCACAGCGGCGTATAAACCACTGAGACATAGGCACCGGCCAGCCCGCACAGCGCGCCACCGGCCACTACCGCAGCCAGGCGAATGCGCCGCACCGGGTAACCCAGTGCATGGGCAGATTCGGGGCTTTCACCGACCGAGCGCAAGACCAGGCCAGAGCGTGTGCGGTATAAAAACCAGATCAACCCACCGGTAATCGCCATGGCGATATAGACCATGGGGTGCTGGCGAAACAACGCGGGACCAAAAAAAGGAATGTCGGCCAGCAGCGGAATCTGGAACTGCGCCTGCTCGGGCAGTTTTTCCTGCACATATTTGATGCCGGCAAAAGCTGAAAAACCAGCGCCGAACAGACTCAGCGCCAGCCCGGTTGCATACTGGTTGGTGTTGAGCCAGATCACCAGAAAACCAAAGATCGCGGCCAGCAAGGCACCTGCGGCCATGCCTGCGACAAAACCCAGCCAGCTGTTGCCGGTATGCACAACAGTGGCAAAACCGGCAATCGCAGCGCAAAGCATCATGCCTTCGGCACCCAGGTTGACGACACCCGACTTTTCATTGATCAGCAAACCCAGCGCAGCAATGGCCAGAATGGTGCCCGCGCTCAAGGTGGCGGCTATCAGCAATGCCATCGAGTCCATCAATTAGCTCCTTTTTTTGCCAGCGCGTGGGCCGCAACAGGCACTGAAAGCGGTTTGACCCATCTGAAGCGGTAGGCCATCAGCGTGTCGCAAGCCAGCAGATTGAACAAAAGCAGGCCCTGGAAAACACCTGTCAGTGACTTGGGCAGGCCCAGGCGCGACTGCGCCAGCTCGCCGCCTATGTAAAACATGCTCATCAAAATGGCGGAAAACACCACACCCACCGGGTGCAGCCGCCCGACAAAAGCCACAATGATGGCGGCAAAACCGTAACCTGCGGGCACATAAGCCGTCAATTGCCCAATCGGCCCAGCCACTTCAAGCGCGCCAGCCAGGCCAGCCGCGCCGCCAGATGTCAGCAAGGCCACCCATAGGGCGCGGCGTGAGGAAAACCCGGCGTAGCGCGCAGCAGCCGGTGCCAGGCCGCTGACCTCTTGCCGGAACCCGGCATAAGTGCGAAACAGAAAAAGCCACAGCCCCACCACACCCAGCAGCGCCAGAAAGATGCCCACGTTGACACGCGAACCGGACATCAGGCGCGGGATCTGGGTCACGGCTTCAAAAGTCTTGGTTTGTGGAAAGTTGTAGCCATTGGGGTCTTTCCAGGGGCCAAACACCAGGTAACTGAGCACCATGTCAGCCACATAAACCAGCATCAGGCTGACCAGGATTTCGCTGGCATTAAAACTGTCACGCAGCCAGGCGACTATGCCTGCCCAGGCCATGCCGCCCAGCACACCGGCCAGCAGGATAGCCGGAATGATCCAGGGGCCTGTCGTTTTTTCAGCCAGCAGGGCTACGCCGCCTGCGGCGACAGCGCCAATCACAAACTGGCCTTCGGCACCGATATTCCACACATTGGAGCGAAAACACACTGACAGACCCAGGGCGATGATCAGCAGCGGCGTGGCCTTGACCATCAATTCGCCCAGTGCATAAGGCGACTTGACGGGCTCCCAGAAAAACACCTGCAAACCCTTGACCGGGTCCTTGCCCAACGCCATGAACAGCAGCACACCAATCACTACCGTGACCAGCAGCGCCAGCAAGGGAGAGGCGTAGGACCAGAATTTCGAGGCCTCTGGCCGCGCTTCAAGCCTGATCATGCTGCGTCCGCCGTAACTGCTGTGACATTCGATTTTTCATTTGTTTTCCACAATCCACTCATCCATTGCCCCACCAGCTCAACCGTTGCATCGGCACGCGGCAGCGAAGGCGACAATTGCCCCTTGGCCATCACATACAGCCGGTCACACACCTCAAACAGCTCGTCCAGCTCTTCACTGACCACCAGCACGGCGCAACCGGCGTCACGCAGTTTGAGCAGCTCGCCGCGTATCTGCGCCGCAGCGCCCACGTCAACACCCCAGGTTGGTTGCGAAACAATCAGCAGCGTGGGATTGGCGTCAATCTCGCGGCCCATGATGAATTTCTGCAGGTTACCGCCAGACAGCGACCTGGCCACCGCCATGGGCCCGCCTGCCTTGACCTTGTAACGCGCAATCGTGTCAGCCGCCTGCGCCTGCAGCAGCTTGCCATCAAGCCAGCCGGAGGCACTGACGGCTTCCTTTCGCGTCAGCAACAGGTTGCGCGCCAGTGAAAGCGAAGGCACGGCACCCCGGCCCAGGCGTTCTTCTGGCACAAAATGCAGGCCCAGCGCGCGCCGTCTGGCCGGGTTCATGCGGCCCACATCGCGGTTTTTTACCTTGATGGCACCCGAAGCTGCGCGTGTGTCTTCACCCGACAACGCATAAAGCAGCTCTTTCTGGCCATTGCCAGACACACCGGCAATACCGACCACCTCACCAGCCCGCACCGTCATGGCTACTTTTTGCAGATCCACACCAAATTGCTCGGTGCTGGCCAGGTCAAGCTGGCCGACTTCCAGCACCACATCGCCGGTTTTGACTTCACGGTGCTCCAGTGCAGGTGGTTCGGCACCAATCATCAGGCGGCTCAAAGAGGCATTGGATTCCTGGCGCGGGTCACACACGCCCGACACCTTGCCGCCGCGCAGCACGGTGCAAGCCGTGCACAAGGCGCGAATTTCATGCAGCTTGTGGCTGATATACAAAATGCTGCAGCCTTCGCCTGCCAGGCGGCGCAGCGTGACAAACAGGTTTTCAACCGCCTGCGGTGTCAGCACCGAGGTGGGTTCGTCCAGAATCAGCAGTTTGGGCTTGGTCAGCAGCGCGCGGACGATTTCAACACGCTGGCGCTCGCCCACACCCAGCGTGTGCACTGGCCGCGCCGGGTCGAGCTGCATGCCGTAAGCCTGTGTGGTTTGCAGGATGCGGTCACTGACTTCGGCCAGGCTCAGCTGTTTGCCCAGGCCGAGCCAGACGTTTTCAGCCACCGTCAGAGTGTCAAACAGGCTGAAGTGCTGAAACACCATGCTGATGCCCAGCGCCCTTGCCTCTTGCGGATTGCGCACCAGCACTTTCTCGCCGTCCACCGCCACAGCGCCAGCGTCGGGTTTGACCGAGCCGTAGATGATTTTCATCAGCGTTGACTTGCCAGCCCCGTTTTCGCCCAGCACAGCGTGGATTTCGCCGGGCAGCACGCTCAGCGACACATCGCTGTTGGCCACCACACCAGGGTAGGCCTTGGTAATGCCGGACAGCTGCAGGCGGGGAGCGGGTTGGGGTATGGACATCGTGTTGGGGTTCAGGTTCGAGGTGGGGTCGCTCATTCAATCGGCTGTTTTTTGGTTTTCAGGGCTGCCTCGCCCACTCTGCGGTCACAAGCAGCTATTCTTTTCGCAGCGCCATGGCCACCGCTTTGACTTTGTCGCGCAGCCATTTGGCAGCATTTGAGGCATGTGTTCGTT
>JAZKIK010000404.1:0-12607 GCA_040384925.1 Pseudomonadota bacterium
GTTATGCAGAGCATCCCAAGGTGTGGCACAACACCTTTTATCAAATTGGCTTCGAGCTCCCCTCGCTCATCAATGTGATGATTGTTGCCCCAATATCAGGTCTAGCAGCTCAGGCAGGCATTTTGTCTGCATGTCATATTTGCTGACAACCATTTCACGGGCACGGGTGCCAAGCAAGGCATGACTTGCGCGGTCTGCCAAGACATTGGTGACCTGTCTTGTGAGTGCTTCACGGTCAAAAAAATCAAACAGCAGACCGTTGACGCCATGCTCTATGACTTCCTTGACGGGGCCGGTATTGCTTGCAACTACCACACGTCCGGCACTCATGGCTTCCAGGCAGCTCCAGGACAGCACAAAGGGGTAGGTCAGATAAACGTGGCAGCTTGAGATCTGAATCACACGCAAATAATCTTCATAGGCCAGTCCACCCAGAAAATGCACACGGTCCATGGGCAGTTGTGTGCCGACCTCGGCCAGCATGAACTGCCGCCAGTTGCCACCGGCTTTGGGAAGCGAGCCGTAGCTGACCTCATCCCGGCCTACCATCAGGCAGTGTGCATTGGGTCGCTGCCTGAGTATTTCCGGCAAGGCCCGCATGAACATGTGAAAGCCCCGGTAGGGTTCAAGGTTGCGGTTGACAAAGGTAATGACTTCATCTGTCGCGCTCAGCCTGACGTTGTCCCTTTTAAGATGGACAAAAGCCTCTGGGTCTGGCCTGACCTTCTGGGTGTCTATGCCGTCAAAAATGACACGCATCTTGGGGTGATATTCTGCTGGCAGCTGACTGAGCTGCCAGTGTGTGGGTGTGTAACCTGCATCGGCCGCATGAAGCGCGTGAAGGTGCACACTGTTTTTGAGTCGCAGGCGCACGCGGTCTGCCAGGCTGTCGTGTGCAAATTCGGGGTCAAAGTTGTAATCAGCGTCCTGAGCCGAATAAAAAAACTCGCCGAACATGATGAGGCGTGCATCTGGCCATACATCCTTGCAAAACAAGGACTCGCCCCAGCCGGGGTGGGCAATGATGGTATCGGGCGTAAAACCGCCCTGTTTGAGCTGCTGCATGACTTGCGCGCAGGCTGTACCCCGAACTATCTTGGTTTCAAAATCACGTGCCGACGGGAGTTCTGACGGTTTTTCAAGTGCCTTGGGTGTGTAGCGGATGAATTTGACATTCGCAAGCCCGCGGCCGGTAATGCCCAGTGCCAGCACTTCATGACCAAGTGCCACCAGTGCATCGGCGACATGTACAAACTGGCCTGGAAAATTCTGGTGAATGAACAGGAATTTTTGGCGAATCATGGTTTTGTAGTCATGGCCGATTGCAGAACTTCATCCAGCCGCGAAACAGCAAGTACCGACTCTCCACCGGTTCTTGCAATCAGCCGCAAATGGGCCAGCAGATAGTCGGACACGGCCTGAGCCAGTTCGTATTGGGTCTGCGTCAGTTTTCTTTGTGCTGCAGCCACTTCGGACGGAATGGCAAACCCGGTTTTCAGGCCTTTTCGCGCACCTTCTACCGCCAGGCTGGCAGACTCGATGCCTTTGTGCAGTGCCTGCAATTTGTCTGTGCCGTTGGTCACCAGAAAATAAAAACGGCTGACCTCGCGTGCAACTGTTTGCCGCTCGGCGGCAAGTTCTGCGTCGGCCTTGTCCTGGTCGGCCAGCGCCTGTGCCACAGAAGCGTTGACGGCACCACCGCTGTAAAGCGGCAGGCTGAGTTGCAAACCAAGTGTGCGCTGCTTGACGGACTGGTTCAGTGTGCTTAATGAGTCGTTGCGGCTGCGGCTGGCACTGGCCACAAGGTCCAGGCGCGGATAGTGCCCGGCCGAATTGCGCGCCACCGCTGCCTGCGCCATGGCGAGTGCATATTTGCGTGCTGCAATGGCCGGGTTGGATGCTTCAGCTCTGGCCAGCAGTTCTGTGAGCGCTTCATCCGAGCGCTGAAACTGCTGGATGGAACCCTGCAAAATGGCCCTGGACAGCAGTTCTGCCCCTGACATGGGCATGGATGAAGAGATGGGTCCGGTTAAAAACTCGACATTCAGCCCGCTTATCTGCTTCAGGCCGATACGTGCAAGCTCAAGATTGTTAAGCGCTTCCCGCTCAAGTGCTCTGGCCAGATCCAGTGCTGACTCTGCTTCGCTCAGTTCTGGCCGGGTTCCTTCTCCTAACTGAAGGCGTCTGCGTGCCACTTCTGCCTGGGCGCGTGACGCCTCAAGCTGTGCCCGTGCAGGCAACAGGGCCTGCTCTGCCAGGAACTGCTGCAGCCAGGCATTTGCCAGACGGTCGATCAGCTCGATTTTGCGCGCCGCCAACACGGATTCCGCATAGCTGACCTGTGCTTGTGCCAAAGTGACTTTGCGTCTTGCCTCAAGATTGAACAGCGGGGCACGAAGGTTCAGGCTTTGAACAGGGGAGCGGTAGTCCAGTGTGGTGGTGCTTGGCTGCCCCCCGAACTGGCTGTCGATCTTGCGGCTGCCCTCAACCTTGGTGTCGCCGACACTGAGTGAAATAGTGGGCAAAAGCCCGGCTCGGGCCAGCGGCAGATTCTGTTGTGTCGATGCGAACTCGGCACGTGCGGCCTGGTAGGTCGCGTCATTTGTCAGGGCTGCTTCATAAGCCTGCTGAAAGCTGCCGGACCAGGCCATGCTCTGGGCGAGCAGGCAAACAGTAGCCAAAAAACCTTTTTTCATGGCTCAGTCAGAGAGCGTTGCAGACGATCCCGCAGTGGTTTTACAAAATAATTCATGGCCGTCCGTTCGCCCGTACGCACAAATATTTCAGTCGGCATGCCGGCCCGTATTTCATGGGTCTTGAGTTGGGCCATGCCTTCCGGCGTGACTTCAATGGAGGCTTTGAAATAAGGCACATTCTGCTTGGGTTCCAGCAATACATCGGCTGAAACATGCACCACCGTGCCAGGAATTTTTGGTGTGCTGACCTGATCAAAAGCGGTAAATAAAATGTCAACGGGCAAACCGGGTTTGACCTTGTCGATCAGGTGGGGTGGGATCTGTGCGTCAATTTTCAGGACTTCATTTCGCGGCACCACCTCCATCATCGGGCTGCCCGCAGCGACCACACCGCCTACAGTGTGTACGGCCAGGCCCATGACAAGACCGCTGCTTGGCGACTTGATTTCGGTGTTGACCACATCAAACTGCAAACCCTCCAGGCGACTGCGCAAGGAAGACGCATCACGCTGGGTATCGGCAAGTTGCGACTCCACCTCTTTGCGTACCTCCTGCTCACGTGTCACCATGCGTACTTTCAGCTCGGCAATCGACTGCCGGTTGCGGCCAATGCTGCCTGTGTCTTCTGCAATCGCACCGGCCATCGCTGAAACCGTGCGTTCCTGGTCGAGAACACGGTTTCGTGGCAAAAAGCCTTCGTCTGCCAGGTCCCGCTGGTTTTTCAGCTGTTCACGCAGCAGCCTGAGCTGTTCTTCCTTGGCAAGTCTCGAGGCTTCGATGCCCCGTGTCTGCAACTCCAGCCCGCGCATGTTTTCCGTCATGGCACTCAGCTCGCTGCTCAGGGACTGCCTGCGGGTGGCAAACAGCTGTCCCTGCAAGGCCATGGCGGCGACTGCACGAGGGTCATCTTTTTCATTCAGCAGACTGGCCGGAAACTCTGGCGCGCTGCGGCCTGTGCGTTCAGCACTCAGGCGTGCCTCGGTTGCAAGGATGGTGAACCATTGCCCCTTGCTGATGTCAAGCTGGGAGCGGCTCTGGGTATCGTCCAGCCTGACCAGAACCTGGCCTTCCGTGACGGTGTCACCATCCTTGGCCAGAATGGCTGCAATCTTGCCCGCCACAAGGGGCTGCACGGCTTTGCGGTTGCCGGTCACCACAACCGTGCCGGTGGCTGATACACCCGCATCAAGCGGTGCAAAAAAAGCCCAAAGCAAAAAGCCGCCAAAACCCACAATCAGCAGTATCCATCCCCATCGTCGGGGGCGGGCATCATTCAAGTCTATGTTGTCTGAATTCTTCAGCTCAGCGCTATCGGCCATGGTCAGGTCATCATTTCAAAAAAATACGGGAGCCTGCTCAGCTTTTGAGCTGTGCAAGGGCTTCAGGCGAGGGTGCAGCCGACAGGCCGATCTGGCGTGGCTGCGAACTTGGGCTGCCTGCCGGCCTTGTGGCAGCTGCATTGGGGCCGCCAGGTGCCGCACTGGCCTGCTGCATGGCTGCCAGCACTTCGTCCCGTGGCCCGTAGGCTTTCAAAACGCCGTCACTCAGCACCATGATTTTTTGCACCACACTCAGTGAGGACATGCGGTGGGTTATGAGTATGGTGGTTGTGCCGCGTGCGCTCAGGTCCCTGATGGTCTCCGACAAGGCGCGCTCGCCAGCTTCGTCCAGGTTGGAGTTTGGCTCATCCAGCACTACCAGGGACGGATTGCCGTACAAGGCGCGTGCCAGCCCGATACGCTGCTTTTGGCCACCGGACAAAGCGCTGCCTGACACGCCCAGTGGCGTGTCGTAACCTTTTGGCAAGCGCAGGATCTGCTCGTGCATGCCCGCGCGTTTGGCTGCAGTGATGACCTGTTCGGAATCGATCTCGCCAAAGCGGGCGATGTTTTCTGCCACCGTGCCGTCAAACAGCTCAATATCCTGCGGCAGATAACCCAGATAGGGGCCAAGCTGGTCCTTGCTCCACTGAAAGAGGTCAGCGCCATCGAGCCGAACCGTGCCAGCCATCGCAGGCCAGATGCCTACCAGCAGGCGTGCCAATGTTGACTTTCCTGCACCGCTGGGGCCAATCACCGCGACAGATTCACCGGCTGCAATGGCAAAACCGAGGTTTTTAAGAATCAGTTGTTTGGTGCCAGGGGCTGCGGTGGAAACACCTTCAAACCGTATGGCACCCGTGGGTGCTGGAAGCTCCATGCCATATTGCCGCGCCGGATGCGCACCGAGCAGTTCATTGAGGCGGGCAAAAGCAGCCCGGCCCGTGATGATCTGTTTCCAGTTGCCGACCAGCATTTCAACTGGTGCCAGTGCGCGACTGACCAGCACAGACGCCGCAATCATGCTGCCTGGTGACATCTTGCCTTCCAGTACCAGCAAGGCCCCAAAACCCAGCGAGAGCGACTGCATGGTGATACGTACAAACTTGGTCAAGCCACCCATCACTGCCGCCTGATCGCTGGCTGCGGCCTGAAGCTGAATCTGTTTTTGATGCAAACCGTGCCAGTGCCGGCGGATGCTGGGCAGCATGCCGAGCGCCTCTATGACTTCGGCATTGCGCAAATGATGTGTAAGGGCCAGTTGTGACTGCGCATTGAACTTCTGGGCTTCGTCCAGCTTGGGTTTCGAGATTTTTTCATTGACTACAGCCAGTGCCGCCAGAATGAGCGCACCTACCAGGGCAAAAATGCCCAGTTCAATGGAAAAAAGCGAGATGACCAGCAGATAAACCGGCATCCATGGCGCATCAAACAAGGTCAGCAACGCCGGGCCTGTCAGCGTCTGCCGCAATGTGTTGAGATCATGCATGGGCTGGGCGGCATTGCTGCCCGCCTGCGCCAGACTGCGCTCGAAGGTCGCGTTAAAAACCCTGGCGTTCAGTGTGCCGTCAAGACGCGCGCCAACACGCACCAGCACCCAGGTGCGAATGGCTTCCAGCGCGCCCATGAAAATAAAGGCCCCAAGCAGCAGAAGTGTCAACACCAGCAAGGTTGTTTCGTTTCGGCTTGCCAGAACGCGGTCGTACACCTGAAGCATGTAAAGCGAAGGTGCAAGCATCAACACGTTCAAAAAGCCGCTGAAAATAGCCACTGTCAGAAATGCACCACGCAATTGACGCAAGGCCAGTGTCAGTTCGTCTTTGGGTTGCTTGAGGGTTGGGTTCATGTTCTTGATGACAAATTGCTACTATTTTTATAGCTATAAATGCTTGCTGGACAGGTGCTGGGAAGGTGTTTTTTTGAAATTTTACGGGCAAGGCGCATTTATCGCGATTCCGGGCACGCCCTAGAGTATCCAGCATTCCAGGCAAAGAACTACAGACCTTCTCTAAAGTGACAAACTGTGAATTTTCACCGCTATTTTTGCTGGCTTATGCGCAATAATCCCCCCTCTGTGCACAGTTGGACGCCAGTCCCCGGCTTTTTTGCCGATGACCTTGCGAGCAGGATGTGGGGTTCATCCCGAACCCCCTGGCTTTTTGGCCCGCACATTCCAGCGATGGAGGCTCGAGCTATGGGAGCAGAATCAGTCAGCGGCCTGTAAAGGCCTTAAACAGTGCGTTTGAAAGTTGATGGAATTTTTTGTATCTGTCGATTTTTTTGCGCTGACCTGGCGTATTTCGCAGGCATTGAAGGAGCAGATGACCATGTTGCGAAAATGTTACGACGCTGAATCTTCTGTTGCTTTTGCGGTTTCATATGCCATACACATCACTGCGTGAACTTGAATCGGCCAGGTACTGCTTCTGCCTGGCAGCCGTCCGGAATCATTTTTTCGTTAAAGTCCACCGCCTATGACGAGAATCCTGATTGATATAACACGGCTGATTCACCGCTTTGTGAATCGGCGCCTGCCCACCGGGGTTGACCGGGTGAGCCTGGCTTATATCCGTCATTACCGCCATGCTGCCAGAGCTGTTTTTCGTCATAACGGGGGGAAATTTGTTTTCCGCCGCGTAGAGTCAGACGCGCTGTTTGAATGGGTGCTGTCCCTTGGGGTGACTGGCAGTCCGCGACCGACCATTTACAAGGGCCTTGTAACCGGCGTTTTTTCCCAGAAGGTAGAGGGTCACTTTCTGTTTAATACTGGCCATAGCGGGCTTGAGTCTGAAGGCTATATTGACATGCTCAGGGGTCAAAACGTCAGGCCCATATTCATGGTGCATGACCTGATTCCGCTTTCGCACCCGCAGTTTTGTCGCGCTGGCGAAAGTACCAAACATTTCCTGCGACTGCGCAACGCGATGAATATTGCAAGTGGAATCATCTGCAATTCCCAGGCCACCAAGGACGCCCTGAGCAATCTTTGTGAAGACAACAAGTGGACACCACCGCCACTGACCGTTGCGCTGCTTGCGCCGGAACTGCCGCGCGCCATTCCGGGACCACGGCCCATGGTGCCACCTTATTTTGCAATCGTCAGCACGATAGAGCCGCGCAAGAATCATCTGATGATTCTGAAGATATGGAAAAAACTTGCCCTGCAGCTGGGTGACGCCGTGCCCCGGCTGGTGATTATTGGTCAGCGTGGCTGGGATTATGATGAAGTAGCTGACATGCTGGCTCAGTCAGAAACACTGCGTCATCTGGTTATCGAGATACCCGCTTGTTCTGATGTTGATATGGTGAATTACCTGCGAGAGGCACAGGCGCTGCTTTTTCCGTCTTTTGTCGAGGGTTATGGCATGCCTGTCGTCGAGGCGCTTGCTCACGGTGTTCCCGTGATTGCCAGTGATTTGCCGGTGTTCAGGGAGTTTGCTGCCAATATTCCTGAATATGTCAGCAGCACCGATGAGGCCGGATGGATGCAGATGATCAAGAATTACGCTGCTGTTAATAGCTCGCACAGGCAGGCGCAGCTGGCTCGTATGGAAGGTTTTGTTGCGCCTTCCTGGACCGGGCATTTTGCGCAGGTTGACACGCTTCTTGAACAGTTGATGCAGAACGAAAAAAAGCGTGCCTGAGGCGTTTCCTCCGCTGATCCATGCGCTGGGATTTTCCTGGCGAAAACACGCCATGCTTCGCCAGTTTCTTGCCGAGAGTCGCATCAAGTTTGTCAACCGCGCGGCCAGTATTCCGGAGAATGCCACCGTGGCCGTTTGGGCGAGTGGGCCTTTTGGGCGCGATTCAACTGAGCTTGATTGGGGCCTGTCTGCCAAATCCCCCAAAAATATAAGAAGGTTGTATGTTGAGGATGGTTTTCTGCGCTCGGTCGGGCTGGGGGCCGATCTGGTACGCCCACTTTCCTGGGTGATCGATGGCAGCGGAATTTATTACGATGCCTCAAGGCCAAACGATCTTGAGGATCTGCTGCAGACGCGGCAGTTTGACAGCAGCCTGCTTGAAAGAGCTGCAGCCTTGAAACACAAGCTGGTGGCTACCGGCCTGACCAAATACAACGTGGGCACACGTTCATGGAGCCGTCCCGTTCAGGCAGCGAACAAAAAAATTGTTCTGGTAGCTGGTCAGGTTGAAGCCGATGCCGCCATCCGTTACGGCGCGCCTGGAATCCGCACCAACCTGGCTTTGCTGAAAGCTGCCCGTGAGGCGCGGCCTGATGCCTGGCTGGTTTACAAACCGCATCCTGATGTGGTGGCCGGGCTGCGAAACGCAGGCAAGCAGGAGGATGCCGCCTCGAAATGGTGTGACCAGGTCGTCACTGACATTTCAATGGGCACCATGCTTGAAAGCATTGATGAACTGCATGTGATGACCTCTCTGGCCGGGTTTGAGGCCTTGTTGCGAGGCAAACAGGTGAGCTGTCATGGCCTGCCTTTTTATGCCGGATGGGGTCTGACCCAGGACGTATTGCCCTTACCACGGCGCTCCAGAAGGCTTACAGTTGAACAACTTGTGGCTGGCGTGCTGTTTTGTTACCCGCGGTACGTCAGCCGGGCGACCGGACGCATCTGCGAGGTTGAAAATGCTCTTGACGAGTTGCTTGGCTGGCGCGCGCAAATGCAGGCAGAATTGCCCCTGTGGCGAAAATTGCTTAGACCTCTCATGAAACGTCCCTGAGCCAGAAAAAAGATTCAAAAAATGCCGGAAAAACAACAACAGTGCATGACCCGTGACAGTGGCGGCATGCTCCCCCCATTTAACGGTGGTGCGATGTGATCAGCAGCGGCCTGAACGAGTTCAATCGCAAGCGGGTGCTGATGCTGCAAGGTCCGGTGGGTCCATTTTTTTCGCGTTTTGCATCTGATTTGCGGCTGGCGGGAGCGGTTGTCTTCAAGGTCAACTTCAATGGTGGAGACTGGCTGTTTTCGAAAAGAAGTTCATTTTTTCATGTCTTCAACTTCATGCAGAGCATTGAGGAATGGCCTGCCTACCTGAATGACCTGATCTTGCGACTCAATATTGATACGGTTTTTCTTTTTGGGGACTGCCGGCCAGTGCATGTGGCTGCAATGAGTGTGATTCAGCGGCACAAATTGCAACTGGGGGTTTTTGAAGAGGGTTATCTTCGGCCCGATTACATTACGCTTGAACGCGACGGGGTGAATAATAATTCTTCCCTGCCTTCCAATCCGGCTTTTTATCTGGCACAACCCAAACACCGTTTTCCGAAGACTGACTCTCTGGGCAGCACTTACGGACTGGCTGCCAAATGGGGCATGATGTATTTTGCCGCTGCAACCGTGGGTCATATTATTTTCAGCCGCTACGAGCATCATCGGCGCCTGGGGTTTTCAGACGGACCTTCGTGGCTGGTATCTTTCTGGCGCAAATATGTTTATGAACAATCAGAAAAACCGACCCTGCGGCTTCTGCTGGGGCCGGCCTCCGGCAAGTTTTTTCTGGTGCCCTTGCAAACACGTGGCGATGCACAAATGTCCGTGCATTCCGACTTTGATTCGGTTGAAGAGTTCATCGAGCACACAATGGCCTCATTCGCGCAGCATGCACCTGAAGACCACATGCTGGCCATCAAACACCACCCGCTTGACCGAGGCTACTCTGACTACACCGCCCTGATCAAACGCCTGAACCGGCTTTACCATCTTGAAGGGCGCTGTCACTATATACATGACCAGCATTTGCCTACCTTGCTGAAACACACCTGCGGTGTGGTGGTGGTTAACAGCACCGTGGGGCTGAGTGCCGTGGGTGAAGGTGTACCGGTCAAGGTTTGTGGCTCGTCGATTTACGATATCGAGGGTTTGACCTTCCAGAAAAGCCTCGATGAATTCTGGACCGCCGCACACACTGCGGTCCCCAATGCCCAGCTTTATTCTGCCTTCAGGCATTATCTGATTTCACATACCCAGCACCAGGGAAGTTTTTATAAATGCCTGCCGGGTGTACCTTACCAAAGTGGTGTCATGTGGGCTGACCATGGTTATGTGTCTTCACATTGGGGCACCATCACCGACCAGGTGCATGACATCAGGAAGGCCAAACGCAGCAAACGAAACATAGCGCGTCTGGTGAAAAAATAAGGGATCAAGCAGGCAACCGACAGGCTGCAGGCCGTTTTTTCTGCTTTGTAATGGCCTGGACAACTCGCCGGGTGTGATACCGCTGGATAATTCTTCGCGTCATGACCTATTTTTGCCCCGCCTATCCGCAGCCCCGAAAAAGTCGGCTGTCACGTTTTTTGATGTTTTTCAGCGCCCGCCGTTCATGGATAGACGGCCTGTATGAACGCAGCTATGGCATGCAGATGGGTGAGGTTCATTTGCCCGGCATGGATCTGTACATGGTCAACGAACCAGCGCTGGTCAAACGGGTGTTGTCGGAACAGGCGGCCGATTTCCCCAAGGACGATTTGCTCGGTGACGCCTTGCGCCCTTTGCTGGGCGACAGCATATTCACGACCAATGGCCAGACCTGGGCACGCCAGCGCGCCATGATGGAGCCGGCTTTTGCCCAGGCGCGCATCCATGTGGCCTTCCCGCTGATGCAGGCTGCCACGCAGGCCATGCTGGATCGGCTCGACGGCCTGCCAGACGGGTCTGAACATGATGTCGAGATTGAAATGACGCATGTCACGGCCGACATTATTTTTCGCACGATTTTTTCCGTGCCCATGGAAGGGCCGGATGCACATCAGGTGTTTGATGCGTTTGCGCGTTTCCAGGCTCTCGCGCCGCGTCTCATTCTGCCTTCGGTTTATGGCCTGCGCTGGCTGGTCATGCCCTGGGATACCTGGCGCAGTCGCAAGGCTGCGGCCGAAATCCGCAGTTTGCTTGAAGGTTTGATACGTCCCCGGTTTGAAACACACCGGGCAGGTGGGCAGGCGCAGCACAACGACATCCTGCAGGCTTTTTTGAATGCCCGTGACGCAACTGGCAACACACCTTTTACTTTTGATGAACTGGTTGATCAGGTCGCCATGCTTTTTCTGGCCGGGCATGAAACCTCGGCCAGCGCGCTGACCTGGGCTTTGTATCTGGTGGCGCAGTCGCCCGAGGTGCAGAGGCGCATGCATGCCGAGATATTGCAGGCAGATGCAGAGGCCCTTGCAGAGTCAGCCCAGACCTTTCTGGACGCTTCCCGTCTCAAGGGCTTGCGTTTGACCTGGAATGTTTTCAGGGAAACCTTGAGGCTTTTTCCGCCCGTAGGGTTTATCAGCCGCCAGGCTGCGCAGGCCTGCCCGATGCGCGACAAAAATGTTGAAAAGGGTGCTTCAGTTGTGATTTCTCCATGGCTTATTCAGCGCCACCGCAAACTCTGGCAAGACCCCGATGCGTTTAACCCTGACCGGTATGACGAAGACAAGTCGCGTGAATCCCTGAAAAATGCCTATTTGCCTTTTGGCATGGGCCCCAGGGTCTGTATGGGCGCAGCGTTTGCATTGCAGGAGGCGGCCCTGATTCTGTCCAGCCTGCTGCGCCGTTATCGCCTTGAAGCGGTGCCGGGTCACGTGCCCCAGCCGGTGGGGCGTTTGACCATTCGTTCGGCCAATGGCGTGCGTTTGACCCTGCATGGAAGAAGTCCGGATGCAAACCCGCCACCCGCAACATTGATGAAAGAAGCACCGTGAAAGAGCGCCTTGCCGGTTTTGTCCTGATGACACTGATGGTGCCCATGGCGCTTTTGGGTTACCTGATCCTGTGCTGGGTCGGCCTGTTTGGCCGCAGCGAAAGAGGCCGTGCCGGTGTGCGGGCGCTGGATCATTTTGTCAATGCCACGGTGTTTAATGGCCTGGCATGGGAGTCAGTCTCGTCGCACGCCTGGCGCGTCAGGGAGCGCCGCTGGGCGCGTGTGGTGATCTGGACGACTGATCTGCTGCAAAAAAACCATTGCCAGCGCGCCAACAAGCGCGAGCAGCCGGTGGTGGACCTGGTGCTGAAAAAAGGCCTTGAGAAACAAACCATCAGCTGATTCGAAGCTGGCTGTGGTGGCCTGCAGCTTGCACAGCAAGTAGCCATCACAATCTGGCCCATGCTTGAACACTTTTCTGAAACCACCGGCCCGCGCCGACTTGTTTACGGCTTGCTGGCCGGGCTGGCCGTGGCGGCATTGCCTTTGCCAACAGGCTTGCAGTTTCGTGGCTTGCTGGGCTGGTCGGTGGGCGTCACGGTCTATCTGGTGCTGGCCTGGTGGCTTTGTGTCAGGTTTGATTCGGTGCGAACCCGCAAATGGGCGCAGGCGCAGGATGAACCCAGCATGGTGCTTTTGCTGGTTCTGTTGTTGGCCAATGCGGCCTGCGTGGTGTCGATTACCGTCCTGATGCAGCAAAGCCGGGATCTGTCAGGCCTTGACCGTGCGCTTCACATCGGGCTGGCTGTGGTGGCGCTGGCCTTGTCGTGGTTGTTCATACAGACCATTTTTTCCTTCAGGTATGCCCACCGTTATTACCAGGAAGAAAAACGCAATGAACCGGATGGACCCGGCCTGCAGTTTCCAGGTGGGAAGGACCCGGATTATTTTGATTTTTTGTACTATTCACATGTCATCGGCATG
>JAZKIK010000405.1:0-2033 GCA_040384925.1 Pseudomonadota bacterium
TTTGGCGAAGCAAAAGAAAGTGACTCGCCGCCGGGCGACTCCCGGCCAGCAGCCTCCAAAAACCAGACAAGGCTATAAATTCAGCAGTAGGTAGTGATCTAATCAGAAACGCAGGTCTTGCGCCTTGGCATAGATTACCGTATGATACACATCATGCGAAAACCCACCCCCAATATCCGCAGCGCAACAAAAGAAGCCTCACACAAGCGCATCGTTGACGCCGCCGCCCGCGCCATACGCCGCAGCGGTTATGACGGTACAGGTGTGGCCGACATCATGAAAGAAGCCGGCCTGACGCATGGTGCGTTTTATGCCCATTTTGCCTCCCGCGAAGCCATGCTGGCCGAGGCAGCAGACCGTGCCGGTGCCGAGTCCAATGCCCTTGCGGCAAGTGTCATCGCAGCCGCTCCAGCAGAACAGTCACTGCAGGCGCTGATACAGCTTTACCTCTCGAAAGCGCACATCGAGGGCGTAGAAAGAGGTTGCCCGGTTTCAGCCCTGGGCTCGGAAATGCCGCGTCAGTCACCCGAGGTACGCCGGGCCGCCACGCTGCGCATCAAGGAGATGATTGACCTGGTCGCCCGCCAGTTGCCAGACTGGGGACAGGCTGGTGCACACGAGCGTGCGCTGGTGACCGTGGCCACGCTGGTGGGCACATTGATGCTGGCCCGGGCTGTGGATGACCCGGTTTTGTCGGATGCGCTTTGCAGCGCAACAACAAAAAGCCTGACGCCGACTTGAATCCATTCCCACACATTTTTTGTCGTCCAAAAATATGATGCGCGTCATGCCAGTCATTTAAAAACCAAGCACCACTGCGATTGCACGCCACACACATATGACGATCATCATATTTCGTCCTTATTTAACCCCAGGAGTCTCAAAATGAAAATTGAAAATGCTGTTGTTCTTGTCACCGGTGCCAACCGTGGAATCGGCCTGAGCTTTGCCCGCGACTTGCTCGCCCGTGGTGCCAGCAAGGTTTATGCTGCTGCGCGAAACCCGTCCACTGTCACGCTGCCAGGTGTGGAGGCATTGCAGCTCGACGTGACAAAACCCGATGAAGTTGCTGCTGCAGCCCGACAGGCTTCAGACGTGACGATAGTGATCAACAACGCCGGCATTGCCCAGCCTGGCGGCTTTCTTGCACGGGACAGCGATGAAGTCGCCCGCCGCCTGTTCGAGACCAACTTTTTTGGTGTGCTGGGCATGAGCAAGGCCTTTGCGCCGGTACTCAAGGCCAATGGCGGCGGTGCGTTTCTGAATGTGTTGTCTATCGCTTCATGGATCAACGGCGCAGAGCTGGCAGCCTATGCGGCCAGCAAATCGGCCGCATGGTCGCTGACCAATGCACTGCGGCATGAACTGGCGGCGCAGAAGACACAGGTGCTGGGTCTGCACATGGCCTATGTTGACACCGATCTGACGCGGGGTTTTGACGTACAGAAAAGCAGCGCGGAAGAGATTGTCAGGCGGGCGCTTGACGGGCTGGAGGCGGGAGCTGATGAAGTGCTGGCGGATGTGTTGACCCAGCAGGTCAGGCAGGGCCTGAATGCGCAGCGGCCGGTTTATTTGCCGCAGCCTGGTTGAAGGCTGCGGCCGGGCAAGGCGGGTGAACAAGGTAGGGGAAGTTCGCGGTTGAGTGGTTCAATCGTTGGGTAGTTCTGCTGTTGTTTTGATGCTGCTGGCCGGGTCTCGCCCCGGCGGGCGACTTACTTTTCTTTGCTTCGCCAAAGAAACGTAAGCAAAAGAAAGGCGACCCTACTGTCTGCGGAGCAAAAGCGGGGTCACGTGCAAACTCGCTTCGCTCAGACAAGCACGTGCCCTGATCCGCTTTTGCTTCCGCTCCTCGGCGCATACAGAAGGGTTTTGGGGAAAATTCGGGTGCGGGCTCGGGCTCGGGGAACCCTCATCCCAACCTTCTCCCTGAAAGGGAGAAAGCGCATCCTGCTCCCCGAATCCGCTCCCGTTCCCGATTGCCCCGTCCTGGCTGGGCTGAGGAGCGGAAAGACGGGCGGATCAGGGCAGACACT
>JAZKIK010000406.1:0-5255 GCA_040384925.1 Pseudomonadota bacterium
GCAGCGGCCCCCTCGGGGGGCAGGAAGCTACACGCAGTGAGCGACCGTGGGGGCCTATTTTTTTTGAAAACCTGCTGCGCGGTAAGTAAGTACCAAAGTGTCACGGAATCCGTCCAATTGCTGGTCTACAGCTGGTTGAATTGGCGTGGTTTCATGAATCACCTTTTCATCGTCCAGCAGCAGTGTGGTCAACGGCCGCTGCATCAAAAAGCGCATGCCATACGGGCCGTTGGCATCAAAAACACGGGTTTCACCACCTTTGACGCCCTGGCGTCCCACCAGCATGACCACCACAAAATCGACTCCATCGCGGTGCGCACCTTCGGGTGTGGGGCGGCCCACACCAGCAGCGGTGTCTATGCGGAACTGGTGAGCTTCGATGTGCCAGTGCGGGGTGGGTTTGACTTCTGCAAACAGCCGGCCCAGGCTTGTCAGCAACTCTGTCCAGGCTGGTGCGGCCGCTGTGGCAGGTTCCACGGGTTCAAACCAGCGCTCAAAACCGCCATGCAGCGCGTTGTAGTCTGTTGGTTGCCAGTGGGCGCGGTGTGCTGTCTGGGTCAACCCGCCAGTTTTTAAATCCTGTACAAAACACGCGTGGCGGCGTTTACGGTAGCTGCCGCCATCCTTGAGGTGGGCATCGGGCTCCAGCCGATTCCATGACTCGGTCAGGCCATTCCAGCCTGCCGTCCAGGCGGGATCGGCGAGTTTCAAGGTGGCGCTGAGTTCGTCAGGTGACAGCAGGCGAAGTCCATCCTGGCGCAAGGCCTGGGCGGCGGGTTTGGGGGCGGTGGCAATATTGAACATGGCAGTATTTTGCGTCAGCGGCAATTGCTGTTGCCCGCGCAGGCCAAACAGCCATGTCGGGAAAGCCACCTACAGCCTTGGCCGGGCATTCTGTCCATAATCATTTCAAAACAACTACCTCAAAAGGCTTTGTGTGCTGTACAGATTCAAATCAAAAAATACTGGCGACGTCATCATGCTGGAGGCCAATGGTCGACACATTCTTGAGCTGATAGGCAAGGACGCTGGTGCCAAAGGCATTATTCAGTCCGCGCAGATGCCTGCCGCTATTGCCGCTCTTGAAGCGGCCATCAAACTGGAAGAAACGACTGACAAGGTCGAGTCAGAAGACGACGCGGTTCCGGGCGACGGCATTGGCCTGCGCCAGCGCGCCGCACCGTTTATTGACATGCTCAAACGTAGTCACCAGGGTGGTGATGACGTCGTTTGGGGTGTGTGATCAAAGGTACTCAGTCAACCTTCGCGCCTGAGGCCTTGACCACCAGCGCCCATTTTTTGATTTCAGAATCAATCTGCCTTGTAAATTCCTGAGGGGTGGTCCCGCCCGGAATGGCACCCTGGGCGAGCATTTTTTCCTTGATCGCTGGTGTATTCAGTGATTTGGCCACCTCCTGCTGGATGCGGTTGACGATGTCTGGCGGCGTACCTGCCGGTGCCAGCAGGCCAAACCAGCTGCTGGCTTCAAAACCCTTGAGGCTGGGCCCGCCGGCCTGTTCGATGGTTGGAACATCAGGCATGGCGGCCGAGCGCTGGCTGCTGGTGACGGCCAGCGCCTTCAGCTTGCCAGCGCGAATCAGTTGCATGGACGATGGCAGGTTGTCAAACATCACATCCATGTCGCCGCCTACCAGACTCAGCAGGGCAGGGCCTGAGCCGCTGTAGGGGAAATGGATCATATAGGTAGCGCTCATGCTTTTGAACAGCTCGCCTGCCAGGTGAATCGAGGTGCCATTACCGCTGGACGCCATGTTCAGCTTGCCGGTATTGGCCTTGGCATATTTGATGAAGTCGGCTACGTTGTTGATGCCACGCGCTGCCGCTTTTTCGGCATTGACCACCATCACGTTCGGCACGCCCGCCACCAGCGTGATGGGGGCAAAGTCTTTCTGCGGGTCAAACGGCATTTTGCTGTACAGCGACTTGTTGATGCCATGGGTGCCCACCGTGCCCATCAGCAGGGTGTAACCGTCAGCCGGGGATTTGGCTACAGCCTCTGCGCCGATGTTGCCGCCCGCACCAGGACGGTTTTCGACAACAAATTGCTGGCCAAAGGCTTTTGAAAGTTCGGGCGCAACTGCACGGGCCAGGATGTCGGTGGTGCCGCCGGGTGCAAATGGCACGACGATTTTCACCGGCTTGTTTGGCCAGGCAGTTTGTGCCCAGCCTGTATTTGCCATTAAGGTGGTAACCAACAATGCCCCATGGATCAGGGCAAGGCGGCGATTTGACTGGTAAAAAGGCTTCAAGAAGGTCTCCGGTGAAATCCTGCCTCAGAAGATACCTTTCCAGAGGTGATGCTTCAAGAGGGTAAATCCGGGCATAAAAAAACCGCCTTGCCCGTTCCGGGCAGGCGGTTGGTGTGCGGGCCAGGCTTGGCGTAGCCTGGCTCCATCCGTTGACGAATCAATCAGCGAATTTGCCAGCAGCGTCAATCACCGGTTTGAGTTTGTTGATTTCTGCGGCCACAAATGCCTTGTGGGCAGCAGGGTCAACACGTTTGTCGGTCACTACCACGGCACCGAGCGCGTCTTCCTTTTTCAGGAAGTCAGGGTCTTTCAGGGCCAGTTTCAGCGCGTTATTGATCTGGGTCATGACGGCGGGTGGTGTACCTTTGGGTGCGTACAGGCCATGCCAGATGGTCAGGTCAAAGCCCTTGAGGCCCATTTCCTGCAGTGTTGGGTAGTCCTTGAGCAGTTTGTTGTTGCTCAGTGGTTTGGATGTTGTCACGGCATAGGCCTTGACCCGGCCAGCTTCAATCTGGCCGGTGGTGTTGGTGGTCTGGTCACACATTATGTCAACCTGGCCGCCAACCAGCGCATTCATTGCAGGAGCCGTGCCGCCAAACGGGATGGTCGTCATGGCCTCCTTGGCGTTGATGGCTGCCTGCCACATCAAACCGCACAGGTGCGAGGCTGAGCCCAGACCTGCATGGGCAATATTGAGTTTGCCGGAATTGACGCGAATGTAGTTTTCCAGATCGCGGTAGGTGTTGGCCTGAAGCTGTGGTTTGCCAATAATCGTCATAGGCACTTCGTTGACCATGCCCAGAAACTCAAAATCCTCCAGCACTTTGTAAGGCAGTTTGCGGTACAGGCCAGGCGCTGCGGCCATGCCGATATGGTGCAACAGCAGGGTATGGCCGTCCGGCGCGGATCTTGCTACTTTGGCCGCACCAATCGTGCCGCCAGCGCCGTTGACGTTTTCAACCACAAAGTTGGCACCGCCACCCATGGACTTGCGCAGGGCTTCTGCCAGATCGCGGGCAACGCGGTCTGTAGGGCCACCGGCTGCAAACGGAACCACAATGGAAATTGGCTTGGAGCCGGGAAAAGTCTGTGCGTTGGCAAAAAAAGCTGTTGCAGCGACAGCCAGAACGAGTAGGCGTTTCATCAAATATCTCCTGTGTAATTAACGCGTAAAGTTTAAGCCGCCCAGAAAGCCTTTACATCGCGGGAACTACCTATAACTGCGTGCATCTTCAATCACCTTGCCGTCATTGGGCAGGCTGCCGGGTGCCAGTAGTTCCACCGTGCCGCGCAGTTTGGTCACGTCTCGAATTGCCTCGCCAATGCGCTGGTCTAGTCCGGCTCTGGCTGCCGTGGTTTCAACCCTGAAGGTCATACTGTCATTGGCCATTTCGCCGCTGACCACCAGCCTGGCCTTGAGCACTTCCGGGAAACGTCTGGCAATCGTGGCCACCTGACCGGGATGGACAAACATGCCGCGGACCTTCACTGTCTGGTCAGCCCGGCCCATCCAGCCCCTGATGCGGGCGTTGGTGCGGCCTGTCGGGCAGTTGCCAGGCAGCACGGCAGACAGATCACCGGTGCCAAAACGAATCAGCGGGTAGTCGGCGTTCAGTGTGGTCACCACCAGTTCACCCACCTCGCCTTCGGCCACTGGGTCGCCGGTGCCGGGGCGGACGATTTCAACAATTACACCTTCGTCCAGCACCAGGCCTTCACGCGCTTCGGTTTCATAAGCTATCAGGCCCAGGTCAGCCGATGCGTAACACTGGTAGCCGGCTACACCCCGCTCTGCCAGCCAGTCGCGCAGGCTGGGCGGAAAGGCCTCGCCAGACACCAGTGCTCTGGTCACGGTGGGCAGGGCAATATTCATCTCTGCGGCTTTTTCGACAATGATTTTCAAGAAGCTCGGGGTGCCGATATAACCCGCAGGTCGCAATTCAGACATGGCCTGCACCTGCTGCTCGGTTTGTCCGGTGCCACCAGGGAAAACCGTGCAGCCCAAAGCACGTGCACCGGTTTCCATCATCGAACCCGCAGGTACAAAGTGATAACTGAAGCAGTTGTGAATCAGCTGGCCAGCACGAAAACCTGCCGCATACATCGCCCTTGCCATGCGCCAGTAGTCGGGCCGTGAACCTGCGGGTTCATAAATCGTGCCGGGGCTGGCAAACACATGCGGCATCAGTGCGCCATAGCCCAGTGCGCTGAAACCGCCAAACGGGTCACCACCCGCGTTCAGGCGAGCGGCCTGCTGGCGCTCCAGCAACTCGTGTTTGCGCGTCACAGGCAACTGTGCCAGTGCCGCGCGCGAGCCGACAGCCTCTGCATCCACACCGTCCAGAATGGCCGCAAACGCCGGGGTCCGGGTTTGGGCATTGGCAATTTGCTGCGGCAGTGCAGCCAGCAGGGCGGTTTCACGTTCTTCAGGCGAGCGGGTTTCAAGCGAGTCGTAGTGCGTTGTTGTCATCTCAGTCTTTTCAGATACCTAAGTCCAGACGACATGAAGCGCGTCGTAAGGTTTTATTCAAGCAGGGGCCGCGGGACTGGCTTTGCCAGACCGCAGGCGCAGCGGCCCCCTCGGGGGGCAGGGCGCTACACGCAGTGAGCAACCGTGGGGGCTGCAAATATTTCAAGCAGGGGCCGCGGGACTGGCTTTGCCAGACCGCAGGCGCAGCGGCCCCCTCGGGGGGCAGCGCAGTACACGCAGTGACAAGCGTGGGGGCCATCAAGCCAACCAGCGCTTGCGCCGCTTGTAGCTCTTGACGTCCTTAAAGCTTTTGCGCTCGCCGCCGCCCACGCCCAGGTAAAACTCCTTCACGTCTTCATTGGTAGCAAGGTCGCTCGCCGCGCCGTCCATCACTACGCGGCCGCTCTCCATGATGTAACCGTAGTCGGCGTATTTCAGCGCCATATTGGTGTTTTGCTCGGCAATCAGAAAGGTCACTTTTTCCTTCTGGTTCAGGTCCTGCACGATGTTGAAGA
>JAZKIK010000407.1:0-3360 GCA_040384925.1 Pseudomonadota bacterium
AACTATAAGGTGTCTGAGTCGGTTTTGCTCCCTCTCCCAGGGGGAGAGGGAGCAAGAAGGCTCAACCCTTTTTAGCCTTCTGGAATCGCTCCAGTTGCTCATCGCCACGTTTGACAATCGCGTCCAGTGCCTCTTTTGCGGTCTTTTTGCCGCTCCAGACCTGTTCCAGCTCTTCGTCCTCAATCGCCCGTATCTGCACATAATTGCCCAGGCGAATGCCGCGGCTCTTGTCGGTGACCTTGCGTATCATCTGGGTGACGGCCACGTCGGTGCCGGGTTTTTCAGTGTAGAAACCGGATTTTTCGGTCAACTGGTACGCCGCTGTGGTTACAGGCAGGTAACCCGTGCGTTTGTGGCTGGCAGACTGCACTTCCGGGCTGGAGATGTAGTTGAAGAAAGCCGCAACACCCTTGTATTCAGCCGGTTTTTTGCCTGACATGACCCACAGGCTGGCACCGCCAATCACGGTGTTCTGTGGTGCGCCCGGCACATCAGGGTAATACGGCAGGGGTGCCAGACCGTAGCCAAACTTGGCATTTTTGGCCACATTGCCGTAAAAACCTGATGAGGTATTGATCATGGCGCACTCGCCAGAAATAAAGCTGGCTTCAGGCACATTGCCACGGCCCTTGTACACAAACAGGCCCTGTTTGGACATGTTGGCCAGGTTTTCAATGTGGCGCTGGTGCAGTGGCGAATCCACCTTCATGCGTGCATCCATACCGGCCAGACCGTTGGATTTGCTGGCAAATTCAACGTTGTGCCAGGCTGAAAAGCTTTCCAGCTGCGTCCAGCCCTGCCAGGCTGTGGTGAAGGGGCATTTGTGGCCCGCAGCCTTGAGTTTGGCGGCTGCCAGCACCACTTCGGGCCAGGTTGACGGGGCCTTGTCGGTCGGCAGGCCAGCGGCCTTGAAGGCGTCCTTGTTGAAATAAAACACCGTGGTCGAGCTGTTGAACGGAAAACTCAGCATCTGACCATTGGGCGCGGTGTAATAACCGGCCACGGCAGAGATGTAGGCGCTCGGGTCAAACTTGTAACCGGCATCTTTCATGATCTGGGCAACCGGCACAATTGCGCCATTGCTGGCCATCATGGTGGCAGTGCCGACTTCAAACACCTGCAGGATGTGGGGTGCATTGCCTGCACGGAAGGCGGCAATCGCAGCCGTCATGGACTCGTCATAGGTGCCCTTGAAGGTGGGCACGATCTTGTAGTCCTTCTGGCTGGCGTTGAAGTCCTTGGCCAGATCGTTGACCCATTCACCATTGACGGCCACCATCGAATGCCACCACTGCACTTCAGTCTGGGCCTGGCTGGCCAGCGGAGAAAGCAGGGTACAGGCAGCAAGCGCCAGCGCCGAGAACTTCAATGTGTGTTTCATGGGAACTCCTGAAAGGGGTAAGAAGGCAAAAAGGACAAAAACGAAAAGAATCGAACAGTCTAGAAAATTTTTGTGACAGTTTGGTGATTTAAGCCAGCTTGGCCCCGGGCGGCAAGCGGGGTTTCCATGGGGTCGAGCCTGCTTACTGTCCCGTCCGCGACCCGCAATAGGCCTTCAACACGCTGCAACGGTGCCTGCGTTAACATACAGGGCCCGCGCCGGGGGTGATTTGGCCCTCTCTGCTGCCGAAAAATCTTCCACGATGAACGCCCCTACTACCTTACAAGAACTAAACGGATTTGCCGACCCGGCAAATCCGGACCAAGCCCGCATCCGCGAAATTCCCTACAACTACACGTCTTTTTCTGACCGTGAAGTGGTGATTCGCCTGCTCGGCACCAAGGCCTGGGACTTGCTGAACCGCCTGCGCGACGAGCGCCGCACCGGCCGTTCTGCCCGCATGTTGTATGAAGTGCTGGGTGATATCTGGGTGGTGCAGCGCAATCCCTACCTGCAGGACGACATGCTGGACAACCCCAAGCGCCGCAAGATGCTGGTGGATGCGCTGCAGCACCGGCTGGGCGAGGTTGAAAAACGCCGCACGCCTGATGCGGACAGCCAGCGCGACGCCGTGGTTGGCGAGCTGCTTGAAGCCGCCCGGGGCGCGGTGAACCGCTTTGCGCGCTCTTTTGAAGCCATGTACGACCTGCGCCGCCTGACTGAACGCAAGCTGCGCAAACTCACGCTCAAGGACAACATCAAGTTTGATGGCCTGTCGCGTGTCTCGCACGTCACCGATGCCACCGACTGGCGGGTTGAATACCCCTTTGTGGTGCTCATGCCGGATACCGAAGTTGAAATGGCCGGCCTGGTCAAAGGCTGTATTGATCTGGGGCTCAGCATTGTTCCGCGTGGCGGCGGCACAGGTTACACCGGCGGCGCGATTCCGCTGACCTGGAAGTCGGCCGTCATCAACACCGAAAAACTCGAAGCCATGACAGAGGTGGAAATGGTCTCGCTGCCTGGCATCAGCCAGCCGGTCGCCACCATCTGGACAGAAGCCGGCGTGGTGACACAACGAGTGGCCGATGCCGCAGAGCGTGGTGGTTTTGTGTTTGCGGTTGACCCGACCTCGGCTGAGGCGTCCTGCATAGGCGGCAATATCGCCATGAATGCCGGCGGCAAAAAAGCCGTGTTGTGGGGCACGGCGCTCGACAACCTGGCCTCGTGGCGCATGGTGACGCCGGATTCCGAGTGGCTGGAAGTCACACGGCTGAATCACAACCTCGGCAAGATTCATGACGCCGAGCTGGCGAGTTTTGAGCTTAAATATTTCGAAGCCGACGGCAAAACCCTGCTTCGCACCACACAGCTTGACATTCCGGGCAAGACCTTTCGCAAGGAAGGCCTGGGCAAGGACGTGACCGACAAGTTCCTGAGTGGCCTGCCCGGCATTCAAAAAGAAGGTTGCGACGGCCTGATCACCAGCGCCCGCTGGATTGTTCACCGCATGCCTGTGCATACCCGTACCGTATGCCTGGAGTTTTTTGGCAACGCCAAGGACGCAGTGCCCAGCATTGTCGAGATCAAGGACTTCATGTTTGCCGAGCAAAAGCGCAGCCAGGCCGCGGGTTCACCCGTGTTGCTGGCCGGGCTGGAGCATCTGGACGACAGGTATCTGCGTGCCGTTGGTTACGCCACCAAATCCAAACGCGGCGGTTTGCCAAAAATGGTGTTGTTTGGTGACATAGCCGGTGACGATGCCGACGCCGTGGCGCGTGCCACCTCCGAAGTGGTGCGGATTGCCAACTCGCGGGCTGGTGAAGGTTTTATCGCCATCAACCCCGAGGCGCGCAAAAAGTTCTGGCTGGACCGCAAAAAAACTGCTGCCATCTCGCGCCACACCAACGCCTTCAAGATCAATGAAGACGTGGTGATTCCCCTGCCGCGCATGGCCGAATACACCGACGGCATTGAAC
>JAZKIK010000408.1:0-21798 GCA_040384925.1 Pseudomonadota bacterium
GGCGCTTTTTTAGCCGGTGCTTTTTTTGCAGTTGCCATGATTGATTTTCCTTCCAGAAGTTGATAAATCACCACTGGAGATAACTACTCACCGGTGGCAGAGCGCATGCTACTGGAGAAAACAGGCGTTTCATAGGGGAAATCAACTTTTTTTGCTGCTTTCCGGCTTGTTTTCCCAATGGCGATTAAAAACAAGCTCTGACGGACGCAAGACTAGGTGATTCGCCTACTTGGCAGGGTGTTTTTCATGGAGAAAATGCGCGGCCGGTGAGAGGTCAAGCCTTGAAAATTCAGGCCTTGCAGTGTTGTTCTCGAACGAATGGCCTGATTTCGAACGAAATTAAACAGGCCCTGTACCCTGCATGCAAAATACAAGGCCGACAACTACATAGGCCTTCAGTTTGAAGGTCAAGGCACATGACTGCTGAAATTTCTGAATTTGATCACTTTGACAGCCGCATTCTTGCGCTTTTGCAAAAGGATGCGCGCATCAGCATGGCCGAGTTGGGACGCAGTGTTCACCTGAGCCAACCCGCTGTAACAGAGAGGGTGCGAAAGCTGGAGCTTGGCGGCGTTATCAGGGGATACCGTGCAGAAGTGGATCTGAGTCGCCTGGGTTATGGCATTCGCGCCATCATTCGGGTCGCGCGTGCTGAGTACGCAAGAGTGGTTCGCGTGATTGAGCAGACGCCGGAAGTCATCAAGGCGCTTAATGTGACTGGTGAAGACAGCTGGGTGCTCGAAATTGCCGTCATCGACGTCGCGCATCTGGACGCGGTAGTCACAAAATTTTGTGCTCTGACCCAGACATCCACCAGCATTGTGCTGAATGCACCGCGAGAAAGTACGGTTGTGCTGCCTGCTCAGCGAGAGAGCATCAAACCATCAGGTAAAAAGGTCAGCGGGAAATGATGGTTGCCCAGTCAGCTTGAACTCTGATTGTTTGTAGCCGGAGGTGTTGGACGACCACCATGGCTGAAATAATGCCTTCGGCAACTACGCACTGAGCCCTTTGTAGAGCATGTAGGCCGCCAGCACATACAAAATGCTGGCAAAGACCCGCTTGAGTTTGCCCACGGGCAGGCTGTGGGCCGCTTTTGCCCCAAGAGGAGCAGTCAGAAAGCTGCACACCGCGATGACCGCCAGCGCCGGCAACCAGATATAACCAAAAGAGCCTGCGGGAAGGTCTTGTACGCTCAGCCCGCTGATCACATAACCAAGCACATTGGCAACCGCGATGGGGAAACCCAGCGCTGCTGAGGTGGCCACGGCACTGTGTATGGCAACATTGCACCAGGTCATGAAGGGTACGCTGATGAAGCCACCACCTGCACCAACCAGACCTGACAAAAAGCCGATAACACCTCCGGCTGCAAACTGCCCGGCCGTGCCTGGCATTTGCCGGGTCGGTTTGGGTTTCTTGTCGAGAAACATCTGGGTTGCCGAAAAGCTTACGAACAGGCCGAAAAATATGGCCAGGTAAGAGCCCTTGAGCAGGGCAAAAACCCCCAGGCTGCCAATGATGCTGCCAATCACAATGCCAGGTGCCAGGCGTTTGACAATGTCCCAGCGTACCGCACCGCGTTTGTGATGCGCCCTGACGCTGGATATCGACGTGAAAATGATGGTCGCCATGGAGGTGGCAATGGCCATCTTGACAGCCAGATCGGGTGCTACGCCGCGATTTGACATGATGATGGTGATGAAGGGCACCATCAGCATGCCACCCCCAATACCCAGCAGCCCCGCCAAAAATCCGGTACCAACGCCCAGGAGAGCCAGTTCGATGATGAGCAGGGGTTCAAGATTCATGCGGAGGTGCATCACCGGAGTGAGTGCCTGAAGTGGATAACTGCGGGGGAGTAGATGCTGGCCGGGAATTAGGTGTCTGCGATTGCCACCAAACCGTCATCCTGAACCAGGGTTCAGGTGGGCGAGGGCAGTCAGGTTTCGGGTTCGTCTAACGCGAGACGAGCACACCTGCCTGACAATTTACCAAGCCCGAGCTCAAAGAGCATTGGCACAAGGAAATATAAAGTCCAGCGGGAAACGCAGACGGTTTGATTGTAGGGCGTTGCGCCGCCAATTGCAGGCCGCCCATGCCTTAATTTGTGCTGCCAGCTGCACTGCCTGAACATCTCGAAAATCTGTCAAAGCAGTTGACCATCAACACCGAGTGCGCTGTCAAGCCGGTGCAGCAGCGCTTCAAGCTGAGGTTGTTTGGTATTGACAGCAGAAAGAGCACTTGCAGCAGCAACCGGTGCCGGGTCTTGTGCAGCAGGTGTTGTACGTTCAGACAGCTCAAACGCCAGATTGAGTGCCGCCAGCACGGCGATGCGGTCACGTGCCTTGATTTTTCCGGCATCGCGGATCTTGCACATGGCGATGTCAACCCGGTTGACGGCATCCAGCATGCGTGCATCGCCGTTTTCAGGGCAGCCCAGAAGGTAGCTCTGGCCCATGATCTGTACCTCAAGTTGTTTCATCAGTCATTTCCCAGCGGGGCGTGGAGGCTTGTAATGGCGTTTTCAGGCAGGCGTTCAAGCAGGGCGTCAACCCTGGCGCGTGCGGCACCAAGTCTTGATTTGAGAGAGTCGCGTTCGTGCGTCAGCACACGAAGCTGTTCATTGAGCAGGGCGTTGGTGCGCTGCAATTCCTCGTGGCGCAAGAGCAGGCGTTCAACCCGTTCGATGACTTGCTCGATGGTCTGGTCGATTGGATTTTGGTTCGACATGGCTGCAATGATTGTAGGGTTTGTGCCAATTTGGCGCGTAGAATCTGGTGTGTTGGTGCTCGCAGTGTGGTTCACATGCTGCAGTTCAACGGGAAGCAGGAGGGCGTTTATGCCATTCAGGCCAGATCAAATTCTGCCCTGAAGGCGCAAAGACTCCTAACCTGCGCTGCCCCCGCAACGGTAAAACAGACGAGTGCGCCGCAAGAACCCCTTGCTGGCACATTCAGCCCTCATCAATTCGCCACTGAGTCCCCTGAACAAGGGTTTGGGAAGGCGGTGAAGGCATGTCTGTCAGCCCGGATACCGGCCAACAAGGTGAATTCGCAGGTTCTGTAAAGGAATCTGCGTTTTCGTAACGCTCATGCACTGGCGGGGAAGCCGGTGAGGGCCTTTTGTTGATGGTTCTATTCATGAAAATCCGTGCTTTTGATGCGCGTTCTGCCGTAGTCTTTTCGGCTGTAGCTGCTGCATGTGCAGTTTCTGCGCAAACCAGCCCCATATCCCTGTTGGGTGAAGTTGTTGTCACTGCAACCCGTAGTCCGCAGCCTGTGGAGCATGTGGTAGCTGACATCAGCATCATTGACCGGGAGCAGATTGAGCGTAGCGGCGCAGTCGGGCTTTCCGATGTGCTCAAACGTGTTCCCGGAATTGAAATTTCCCGCAATGGCGGGCCGGCCACCACGACCAGCGTATTTTTGCGTGGTGCCGAATCCCGCTTCACAGCTGTTTATATTGACGGTGTCAGGGTGGATTCTCAGTCTACCGGCGGTGCAGCCTGGGAAAGCATTCCGCTTGCCCTGATTGACCGTATCGAAGTCCTGCGTGGTCCCGCCGGTGCAGTTTACGGCTCCGATGCACTGGGTGGTGTGATTCAAGTATTCACCAAACGGGGTGAAGGTGGATTCTCACCGTATGTGGGAATGGGCGCAGGCAGCCACAACACACGCCAGGTCGAGGGCGGTTTCAGTGGTGCCAGCGGCAGTTTTGACTATGCCCTGGGTCTGGTGCATGAAAAAAGCGATGGTTTTAATGCCCGCACGGTGGCAACACAGAACCCTGACAAGGATGGTTACCGCAGCCAGTCTGCCAATTTACGGCTTGGTTTTCAGCTTGACAAGGCGCACCGGTTTGAGGCGACTTACCTCACGACTGACTCAAATTCCGGTTATGACAATGGCCTGGGCAAGGACGACCGCAACCTGCACAAGCTGGAGGTGATGGGGCTGAACTGGCAGGCCAAATGGAATGATGTCTGGAGCACCCGACTGTCTGCGACCGACTCGAGGGACAGTTATGAAACCACGCCATCCCCTTATCTGACCATCACCAATTTGCGCGGCTATACCTTGCAGAATGATTTCCGTCTGGGCCAGCACCTGCTGACTGCTGCCGTGGAGCGCAAGGAAGACCATCTGCAGAATGCACCGATTGACCAGGGTCGTTCACAGGATGCTCTGGCCCTGGGCTACAGCTTTGCAAACAAGAGCCACAGCCTGCAACTGAACCTGCGGCATGACAAGGACAGCGAGTTTGGCGGCAAAAAAACAGGCAGCGCCGCCTATGCTTACGCTTTCGCGCCCGAATGGCGTGCTTCGGCCTCGGTTGGCACGGCTTTCCGTGCCCCGACGCTTTATCAACGTTTCAGCGTGTACGGCGTGCCAACGCTGGTGCCGGAAAGCAGCAAAAACATTGAACTGGGTCTGCGCTGGTCGCGCAAGGCCAGTGGTGTGGGTCTGGTGGCTTACCGAAACAAGGTTGACAACCTGATCACTTTTGCTGGTGCAGGTGCTTGCGCCTCAACTTTTGGCTGTTATGCCAATACCGCACGTGCCGAATATTCCGGTGCCACCCTGACCGCCTCGCACAGTGTGGAGGGGGTCAATCTGGGTGCCTCCCTTGACCTGCAGAATCCACGTGACCTGACTACCGGCAAACAACTGGCGCGCCGCTCCAGACAGCATGGCACGCTGACGGCTGATTACCGCGCTGGCGCGTGGCAGCTCGGTGCCGAAGCGCAGTTTTCCGGCAAGCGTTTTGATGATGCTGCCAATACCCAGACCCTGGCCGGTTACAGCCTGTTCAACCTCAGTGCAAGTACGCCGTTTGCCAAGGACTGGACATTGCTGGCACGGGTGGACAATCTGTCCGATAAAAAATATGTACTGGCCCGAACCTATGCAACGGCTGGGCGTTCGGTTTATGTTGGTGTGAAATGGGCACCTAAATAAGCCGAGAGCCAGCTTGTGCCTACCCTGCCAAAACCGGGCTGCCCGGCCATCCTGATTTCCGCCCCAGCCTCCGGCCAGGGCAAAACCACAGTCACCAGTGCCCTGGCGCGCCTGTTTGCCAGGCGGGGCATGCGCGTCAGGGTTTTCAAGTGCGGGCCGGATTTTCTTGACCCGCACTGGCTGACTTTGGCCAGCGGTGCGCCTGTGCACCAGCTTGACTTGTGGATGACGGGCGAGGCTGACTGCGCCCGACGCCTGCATGCCGCTGCGCTGGAGGCAGACCTCATCATTGTGGAGGGTGTGATGGGCCTGTTTGATGGCGAGCCCAGTGCGGCCGACCTGGCCCAGCGTTTTGGTTTGCCCGTGCTGGCCGTGATTGATGCGAGCGCGATGGCGGGCACTTTTGGTGCGCTGGCCTGGGGTTTGCAAAATTACCGTGAAAACCTGCGTTTTGCCGGTGTGCTGGCCAACCGTGTGGCTTCGCCTGGCCATGCGGCCATGCTGGAAGGCGGTTTGCGTGATGCGTCGCAATGGCGTGGTGCCTTGATGCGCAACGATGCGTTTACCTTGCCCGAACGCCATCTTGGCCTCGTGATGGCCAGTGAGCTTGATGATGCCCTGGTGCGGCTTGATGCAGCGGCTGATGCGCTGACCGAGACACCGCTGGGACGCATGAATCTGGAGGATTTGCAGGTTTGGGCGCTTGAGTTTGAAGCGCCCGAGGTGTCCAACAGTGTCAAAGAAGAAAAACTACTTTCGGGCCAGACTATCGCGATAGCCCGCGACGCGGCTTTCTGTTTTATCTACGCCGCCAATGTGGACTGCCTTCAGGAACTGGGCGCGCAAATCGTTTATTTTTCACCTTTGGCAGACAGCAAACTGCCTGAATGTGATGCGCTTTGGCTGCCCGGCGGTTACCCGGAACTTCATGCCGAAAAACTGGCTGCCAACAGCGCCATCAAAACCAGCATCACAAAACACATCAAGGCCGGCAAACCCGTCTGGGCCGAGTGTGGCGGCATGATGGCTCTTTTTGAACAGCTGACAAGGGCCGATGGTCAGGGCTTTGCCATGTGGGGTGTTTTACCCGGCAGCGTGACCCTGCAGAAACGGCTGGCTGCTTTGGGGCCACAGCAGCTTGAGATAGATGGCCGAGTCCTGCGTGGCCATGCTTTTCATTATTCAAGCTGCGACACCGCTCTGCCCGCAGCAGCACGCAGCCAGGCCGCGCCGGGTCGCAAACTGCGCGGTGAAGGTGAAGCGCTTTATGTTTCTGGCCCGGTCAGGGCCAGTTATTTCCATGCCTGGTTTGCATCAAACCCGGAGGCTGCGGCTTCGCTGTTTTTAAGGCCTGCCCATGACTGAAAAAAACCTTGACTGGCGTACTCTGGCTGCTGGCGACGCCAGCTCATACGGCCCGCAACGCATCGTCTGCCTGACCGAAGAGCCAACCGAATGGCTTTATATGCTGGGTGAAGAGCGCCGCATTGTGGGTATTTCGGGATACACCGTGCGACCGCCGCGTGCGCGTGATGAAAAACCCAGGGTCAGCGCTTTTCTGAGCGCGAAGATTGACAAGATTGTTGAGTTGCGGCCCGACTGCGTGATTGGTTTTTCAGACCTGCAGGCAGATATTGCCTCGCAGCTGATTAAAAAAGGCATTCAGGTCACGATTTTTAACCAGCGCAGTGTGGCCGAAATTTTTTCAATGATGTACCAACTGGCCGCCATGGTCGGGCAGGCTGCACAAGGCCTGGCACTGATACACACCATGCAAAGCCGCCTGCTGGAGATTGAAAAAGCCGCAGCCAAGCTTAAACGCCGTCCGCGTGTGTTTTTTGAAGAATGGTATGACCCGCATATCAGCGCGATTGCCTGGGTGTCCGAGCTGATCGGCATTGCTGGCGGTGACGACTGTTTCCCTGAACTGGCCAGAGAGCCCATGGGCAAGGGCCGCATCATTGCCGATGGCAGCGAGATTGTGCGGCGCAATCCTGACATTATTTTTGGCTCGTGGTGCGGCCGCAGGTTTCGCCCAGCGCATGTGCGTGCGCGGCCCGGCTGGCAGGAAGTCAATGCGGTCAAAAACGAACAGCTGTTTGAAATCAAGTCAGCCGAAATCCTGCAGCCCGGCCCGGCATCACTGACAGAGGGCGTTGAGCAGATCCACAAAATCATCATCGATTGGAGTATGGCCCCCACGCTTGTCACTTCGTGTAATACGCTGCCCCCCGAAAGGGCTGCCCCGCCCAAGGGCGGCCTGTCTGCGGGGCTGCAACATGGTTGAAACGATGAATATCGCCCGCAGCGAACTGATTCTGGGCGGCCAGAAAAGCGGCAAGTCGCGGCGTGCCGAGTTGCTCGCCCAAAGCTGGCTAGCACAGTCGCCTGACCACAAGGCCGTGCTGATTGCCACCGCACAGCCTTGGGATGATGAAATGTTTGAACGCATCAAACGCCATCAGCAAGACCGCGCAGAACGTGTGCCGGGTTTAAAAACCGTTGAAGAGCCTCTGAGACTGGCAGAAACCATCACCCAACACAGCCAGCGGTCAACCCTGGTGGTGGTGGACTGTTTAACACTCTGGTTGACCAATTTATTGATGCCAGCGCCGGATTTTGAGTCAAATCAGGCTCTTGCGCCCGACTGGCGGGCACAGATGGCAATTATTTCAGTAGCAATTTCAACTGCGCCCGGCCCGGTAGTTCTGGTTGGCAACGAGATTGGGCTCGGTGTGATTCCCATGGGTCGTGAGGTGCGGGCCTTTGTAGATGCGCTGGGTCAACTGAATCAGGCGGTGGCAGCCGTTTGCCAGCGCGTAAGCTTGATGGTCGCCGGTTTACCCCTGACCTTAAAAGACACGCCATGACAAGACTGTTTTTTTCAATAGCATTTTTTTGGGCCGTTCTAAGCCCCGCACACGCTCTGCAACTGCTTGATGACCGGGGCGTGACGGTCAAGTTTGACCGGGTCCCGTTGCGCATCGTCAGCCTGCTGCCTTCCCTGACTGAAACCGTTTGTGAGCTGGGGCATTGCAATAGCCTGGTGGGCCTGGATCGTTATTCCAATTACCCGCCCAGTGTGCGTGGCCTGCCCCAGGTTGGCGGGGGTATTGACCCCATTATCGAGGCCGTGGTCAGGCTTAAACCTGACGTTGTGTTGATGGCTACCTCATCACGCGGCGCTCAGCGGCTTGAGGGTCTGGGCATCAAGGTGCTTGCGCTGGAGCCTAAAGGTGCTACCGATGTGAAGCGTGTGATGGGCAAGCTTGGCCAGTTGCTTGAGGTGCCGGACACCGACAGGATCTGGCGCACGATTGATTCCGGCGTGCAGGCTGCGGCGCAGTCTTTGCCGCCCGCTGCAAAAAACGTTCGGGTTTATTACGAAGTCAGCGTGGGTGGCTTTGCAGCAGGCCCTTCATCTTTTATTGGTGAAACCCTGCTGCGCCTGGGTGTCAAAAACATCGTTGGTCCTGAGCTGGGGCCGTTTCCGCGCATCAACCCCGAATTTGTGGTGCGTGCCGACCCTGACCTGATCATGATTGGCGAGCGCAACTCCCTGGGTCTGGATACACGCCCAGGCTGGGCTGGCATGCGCGCGCTGCGTGAAAAACGGCTGTGTGTGTTTACCCCCTCCGAGTCCGATGTGCTGGTGCGGCCCGGCCCGCGCATGGCCGAAGCGGCCCGCATCATGGCGAAATGCATTACTGACAAAGCACTGGGTGCACCTAAATGACAGCTGGTTTGCCAGTCATTCCGGCAAGCAGGCAGCACAGGCGCAGCTGGCTGCTGGCTTGCGCGCTGCTGCTTACCGCTGGCGGATTGCTGCTGCTGGGTGCAGGTGTTGGCAGCACCGGTTTTGAAAGTGTCTTGCGGGCGCTGCATGACCCGGTGGCCTGGCAGATCGTCTGGGACATCCGATTGCCGCGCACTTTGGGCTCCTGGCTGGCCGGTGGTCTGCTGGGCCTGGCAGGTGCCGTGGCGCAGGGGCTGTTTCGCAATCCGCTGGCTGATCCTTATCTGCTGGGCAGTGCTTCAGGCGCAGCCCTTGGTGTGGCGGCAGCGCTGGCCCTGTTTGGTGTCTCGCCTTTTGCCACACAGTGGCTTGCACGGCTGGGTCTGACCGGTGCGGCGTTTGCCGGTGCCGTGGGCGGCGTGCTGCTGACTCTGGCTTTGGCCAATGGTGTTCTGCATACCCTTCGGTTGCTGCTGGCAGGTGTGATTGTGGGTGTGGTGCTGGGCGCGGCGCGTGACCTGATCACGCTTGCTGCGCCTGACATTCTGCAGGCCATGCAGGCTTTCATTCTGGGCAGCACCGGTTTTGTAGGCTGGACATCATGCGGCGTGATGTTGCTGGCCTTGTTGCCTGCGCTTGCAGTGGCATGGTCGCTGGGCCGCGTACTCGATGGCCTGGCGCTTGGTGAGTCCACTGCCGCCAGCCTGGGCCTGCCTCTGGCTGCCATGCGCGCCAGCCTGGTGGCGGTGCTGGCGCTGAGCACCGGTGCTGCCGTGGCGCAGACCGGGCTGATCGCCTTTGTTGGCCTGGCTGCACCACACCTGGTGCGCTCGATTGCGCCTGGCACCCACGGCAAACTGGTGGTGTTGAGTGCGCTGATGGGCGGTGCACTGCTGATGTGTGCAGATGTGCTGGCGCGGTGGGTCATTGCGCCGCAAGAGTTGCCAGTAGGTGTGCTGACTGCAGTTTTGGGCGGCAGTTATTTGCTGTGGCTGATGCATAAACGTCGCGGCACGGGTAGCTTATGAAACAGCCAGTCCGGAATGCAGCTGATTCAATAGCAATACAGGCTTGCGGCATAGGCGCAGTGCTCGGCTTCGGTACGCAAAAGGCCAAAATCCTGCATGACATCGACTTGAAGCTGCCTGCAGGCCGCTGGACCAGCATCGTTGGCCCCAACGGTGCGGGGAAATCAACCCTGCTGCGGGTGCTGGCCGGGCTTTTGCCGTGTACTGGCGAGGTGTTGCTGCATGGCCAAAACCTGCTTTCGCTGAGCGCACGCGAGCGGGCACGCCAGCTGTCATGGCTGGGCCAGAACGAATCTGCCGCCGACGACTTGACGGTGTACGACGTTGCCATGCTGGGCCGTCTGCCGCATCAGCCCTGGCTGGCCGCTCCCAATGCGGCTGACCGCGCTGTGGTTGAGCAGGCCTTGCGCACAACACAGGCCTGGGACTGGCGCGAACGTGCGCTGGGCCAGCTTTCAGGCGGCGAGCGTCAGCGTGTTTTGCTGGCCCGTGCCCTGGCTGTAGAGGCCGATGTACTGCTGATGGACGAACCATTGGCCAATCTTGACCCGCCGCACCAGGCCGACTGGCTGCTTCTGGCCCGCAGCCTGGCCAACCAGGGCAAAACCGTGGTCAGTGTGCTGCACGAAATCTCTTTTGCACTGCATGCCGATGACATGGTGGTCATGGCGGCTGGCCGCATGACACACCAAGGTGCCTGCAGCGACAGCGCCACTCACCGGGCGCTGGAAGCCGTTTTTGACCACCGCCTTGCCATCCATTCCATCCACGGACAATGGGTTGCCCTGCCATGTGTTTAAAAGCGTGCCAATGCCCTATCGTTTTCGGCAGCACCCTCATGCCGATATCTGGCCTGGCCTTTGCCGTGCCGGCTCACAGCCCGGCGACGGACGAACGCCTTTACAGCGCAAGCTGAGAAAAAAACCAATCATGGAAATCGAAACTCCCCCACTTCTGCGCGACACCCCAAAACCCCAGGGCGAACGCCGTGGCCTGATCATCGTTCACACCGGCACTGGCAAGGGCAAGAGCACAGCGGCCTTCGGGCTGGCATTGCGTGCGCATGGCCGCAGCAAGGCGGTCAAGGTCTACCAGTTCATGAAAGTGCCTTCGGCGCGGTTTGGCGAGCATCGGCTGTTCGAGCAACTGGGTGTTCCCATTGAAGGCCTGGGCGACGGTTTCAGCTGGAAGAGCCGCGACATCGACCACTCTGCCGAACTGGCGCTTGCGGGCTGGGCCAGGGCCGAAGCCACAGTGCGGGCGGGCGAGCACTTCATGGTGGTGCTCGACGAAATCATGTATCCGCTGCGTTATGGCTGGGTGCCGCTGGAGGCCGTGCTGAAGTGCCTGCGCGAACGCCCGGCGCATGTCCATGTGGTGCTGACCGGCCGGGGTGCACCTGCTGAACTGATCGCGCTGGCTGACACCGTGACCGAGATGACGCTGGTCAAACACCATTTTCAGGCTGGTGTGCCCGCCCAGCGCGGGATCGAAGACTGATGGCGGCCACTCTTCTATCCACACGGCCTGGCTCTGGCCAGGCCAGCCGCCGTGCTGCTTCGAACAGGGCGGGACTGAACCTGCTGCCTTCTGCGCCGGCACTGGCGGCACTGGCGCTGGTGAGCAGCCTGGCCGGTGTGCCAGCCTGTGCGCAGAACAGTTCCGGTTCGCCCCAGCGCATCGTGACCCTGTCGCCATCGCTTACCGAAGCAGTCTGTGCCCTGGGGCACTGCGCCCAACTGGTTGCGACCGACCGCCATTCCAGCTGGCCCGGCGGCGTGTCTGCGCTGCCCAAGGTGGGCGGACTGGAAGACGCGCTGATCGAACGCATCGTGAGCCTGCGACCCGACATGGTACTGCTGGGCCCGCGCAGCCGTGCCGGCGAGCGCCTGACCGCCCTGGGCGTTCCTGTACAAACCTTTGATGCCCGCACCCATGCCGACCTGAAGCGCATGCTGCTGGCCCTGGGGCAATCTCTGGACGAAACGGCCCGTGCAGCTGAACTGGTCAAGCGCATGGAGCGTGAAATCGAAGCCGCTGCGCGCCGCATGCCTGCGGCCCTGAAAGGCCGAAGTGTGTACATCGAGGTAGGTCCCGGTCCTCATGCCGCCAGTGACAAGAGTTTCATCGGCGAGACCGTCGCCCGGCTCGGCCTGGTCAATGTGGTTGGTGGTGAGCTGGGCCTGTTTCCCAAGGTCAATTCCGAATTGATCGTGCGGCGCTCACCGGACCTGATCATCGGACCCCGTGCCAGCCTTTTCAGTGCCAGTGACCGTCCTGGGTGGGCGTCCTTGCCGGCACTGCGCCAGCAACAGCTCTGCATGATGGATACCGAGCGCTGGGACCTGATTTCCCGTCCCGGTCCACGCCTGGGTGAGGCTGCGCAGTTGCTGGTTGATTGCCTGCTGGCGCTGCCGCCCGCCACACGCTGAAGCCAGCTCAACATTCCAGAACAATTCTTCAGGACTTTTATGCAAACCCACAAGATTCCCGCCACCATCGTCACAGGCTTTCTGGGCAGTGGCAAAACGACGCTCCTGCGCCATCTGCTGGCAAATGCCAACGGGCGCCGCATTGCCGTCATTGTCAATGAGTTCGGTGAACTCGGCATTGACGGTGAACTGCTGCGCAGCTGTGGCATTGGCTGCGACGAAAACGGCGAAGACAATGGCCAGCTGTATGAGTTGGCCAACGGCTGCCTGTGCTGCACCGTGCAGGAAGAGTTTGCCCCGGTCATGGAGCTTCTGGCTGCTCGGCGCAATGAGATTGACCACCTGGTGATCGAGACCTCCGGCCTGGCCCTGCCCAAACCGCTGGTGCAGGCCTTTCAGTGGCCCGCCTTGCGCAATGCCTTCACGGTGGACTCCGTCATCACGGTGGTTGATGCCCCTGCGGTGTTTGCAGGCCGCTTTGCCGATGACCCGGTGGCAGTTGACGCGCAGCGCAAATCCGATGACAGCCTGGACCATGACTCACCCCTGGCAGAGCTGTTTGAAGACCAGCTGGCCACGGCTGATCTGGTCATCGTGCACAAGACCGACGGCATGGACGCGGCAGCCCTGGCCTCTGTGGAAGCGGCCATTCGCGCCGAGACCCTGCCTGGTGTCAAGCTGGTGCATGTACAGCACGGCCAGGTTGACCCCGCACTGCTGTTGGGCCTGGAGCGTGCGGTGGAAGACCTGATCGACCAGCGCAGGACCCATCACGATGAAGAGCAAGACCATGACCACGATGCCTTCGAATCCGTATCCGTCAACCTGGTGGTGACTGACCGTACACAGCTTCTGGCTGCGCTGAAGCATCTGGTCGATGACCACGAAATTTACCGTGTCAAAGGCTTTGTGGCATTGCCAGGCCTGGACATGCGCCTGGTGGTGCAGGGCGTGGGGCAGCGTTTTGACAGCTACTTTGACCGCGCCTGGCGTGCTGGCGAGCTGCGGGCCACCCGGCTGGTGCTGATCGGCGACCATCTGGACGCTGACAAGCTGCAAGCTGAATTGCAGTCTGAACTGCAGACCGCCTGAGCCTGCACCTGCCCGAGGAACAGACCCCATGCATCTGCTTTCAACCCGCCCCGGTGGCCATGTAGAAGACAATGGCCTGGGCGTGGTGCGTGTGGCGCAAACGCCGGGCGATATCGTCGTGCTGAGTGCGGCCGATACCGTCCTGTCGCTGCTGGCCGATGCAGCCGTGGGCCTGCAAGCCAGCTACCCCAGCGTGCGCCTTGCCAACCTGATGTGGCTGCGCCAGCCCGCCAGCATGGACATGTATGTGGACGATGTGCTGCGCCACGCCCGCGTGGTGGTCATCGACCATCTGGGCAGCCTCAGCGAATGGGCTTACGTGGTGGAGCAGGCCGTGCATGTTGCGGGCCTTCATGGCCAGCAGCTGTTCATGTTTTCGGGGGACAACCTTGAAGACCCGCAACTTCTCATGCGCAGTACTGCGCGGCACGAAGACTGCAGGCACCTCTGGCGCTGCCTGCGCGAAGGGGGCAGGGGCAATGCGCAGAACTTCTTTCAGCTCATAGGCCATATCGCGTTTGGCCTGGGCCAGCGACCTTCGCCTGCGGCGGTGCTGCCGCCCGCGCTCGCGTACCAGCCGCAAATTCCGGCTGCCCCCTGGATACCCGATGCGCCGGTGGCCATGCTGGTGTTTTACCGGGCGCACCTTGAATCGGGCAATACCGCCGTGTTTGACGCCATGCTGCAGGCCCTTGCGCAGGCAGGCCTGAACAGTCTGGCGGTGGCGGTGGACTCACTCAAGAACCCGGCCAGCCTTGCTCTGCTGCAGTCTCTGGCAGCCGAACACCGGGTAGCGGTGGTCCTGAATGCCACGAGTTTTGCGGTGGCGGCCATTGATGGCGGCGATGAGCTGCAGGACTGGGCATCACAGGCTGCGGCACAGGCCGCCAGGCAGATGGCCGGGGATGCCCCGGTGCTGCAGCTCATCACAGCCGGCTGCTCACAGGAACAATGGCAGGCTGACCCGCACGGCCTGGCCTCTCGCGACATGGCCATGCAGATCGTCCTGCCCGAGGTGGATGGACGTATCCTCAGCCGAGCCATCAGCTTCAAGGGACTGGCCTGGCGCTGCGAGCGCACCGAGACCGATGTGGTGCGCTACCAGGCCGAGCCAGAACGCATTGCCTTTGTGGCAGAGATGGCGCGCCGCTGGTGTGTGCTGAGGCGCAAACCCGATGCCGACAAGCGTGTCGCCCTCATTCTGGCGAACTACCCCAACGACGACTCGCGCCTGGCCAATGGCGTCGGGCTGGATACGCCAGCTTCCACCGTTGTCATCCTGAAGGCCTTGCGCGATGCGGGTTATGCTACCGGCGCAGTGCCCGAAGGCGGCGACGCACTCATGGCCGAGCTGATGCGCGGCGTGACCAACAACCAGGACGCGAATGATGCGCGGCCGGCCGGCCAAAGCCTGGCCATGGCAGACTACCTGGCCGATTTCAACAATCTGCCTGCCGAAAGCCGCAATGCGGTGAATGCCCTGTGGGGCCCGCCCGGGCACGATCCACTGGTGCGCGATGGCCGTTTCATGGTGTCCGGCCAGCGTTATGGCAATGTGTTTGTGGGCAACCAGCCGGCACGCGGGCGCGATCTGGATCTGGTCGCCAGCTACCACGATGCCGATCTGGTGCCCACGCACAACTACCTGGCGTTTTATTTCTGGCTGCGCCGCGCGTTTTCGGTGGATGCCGTGGTGCATGTAGGCAAGCACGGCAACCTGGAATGGCTGCCAGGCAAAAGCGTGGCGCTAGGTGCGGCGTGCTGGCCCGATGCCATCCTGGGCCCTGTTCCGCACCTGTACCCCTTCATCGTGAACGACCCTGGCGAAGGCAGCCAGGCCAAGCGGCGCACGCAGGCCGTCATCATCGACCACCTGATGCCGGCCATGACGCGCGCTGAAACCTACGGTCCCCTGCAGGCGCTGGAGCGGCAGATGGACGAATACTACGAAGCCCTTTCGCTGGACCCGCGCCGCGCCAGGCTACTGCGGCTCAGCATTCTTGACAGTGTGCTGACGCACGGGCTGCATCACGAGCTGGGCTTTGAAAAACCAGTTGACGAGGCCGGGCGAGAAGCCCTGCTGGCGCGCCTGGATGCCTACCTGTGCGAAATCAAGGAGTCACAGATCCGCGATGGCCTGCACATTCTCGGGTCCTCACCCCAGGGCCGCCAGCGCACGGACACACTGGTGGCGCTTGCGCGCTTTCCCTCCGGCAGGGAACTTGGGCAGGGCAGCCTGCTGGTAACGCTGGCGCAGGACCTGGGCGTGCATAAGGTGGATGGTTTTGATGTACTGAGTCCTGAATGGGCGCAGCCCTGGACCGGGCCACGGCCCGGCTTGCTGCAGCAGCTCAGCAGTGATCAATGGCGCCATGCCGGCCACACCCGTGAACGGCTGGAGTTGCTGGCTACGCAGATGGTGGCTACTTGCCTGGATGCCCAGGCTTGGCCGCACACAGCGCCGGTGCTGGAACGCATGCACCATCACCTGAGCCCGCGTCTGGATGCCTGCGGCCCTCAGGAGATTGCACAGTTGCTGCGTGGCCTGTCCGGCCGCTTTGTCCCACCCGGTCCCAGTGGCGCGCCATCACGCGGCAGGCCTGATGTGCTGCCAACGGGGCGCAACTTTTATTCGGTGGATACGCGTGCAGTGCCCACACCCACGGCTTATGCCATGGGTGCCAAAGCCGCCGACAGGGTATTGGAGCGCCACCTGCAGGACCACGGTGCCTTTCCCAAGGCTGTCGGTCTGTCGGTGTGGGGCACCAGCACCATGCGCACCGGTGGTGAAGACATTGGCCAGGCCTTTGCACTGCTGGGCGTGCGGCCCAGATGGGCTCCTGGCAGCAGCCGCGTGGTGGATGTTGAAATTTTGCCCATGACCATCGCAGACCGCCCGCGCATTGACGTGACGCTGCGTGTCTCAGGCTTCTTTCGGGACGCCTTCCCGAATGTGATCGACCTGTTTGACACCGCCGTGCGTGCCGTGGCCGCCATTTCCGAAGAAGACGAGCCTGATCGGATCAACCCCATTCGCGCACGAGTGCGCCGCGAGGCGGCCGAGGCCGAGGCCGCCGGGCTCACCCAGGACGATGCCCGGCGCCAGGCCACCTGGCGCGTCTTTGGACCGCGTCCCGGCGCTTATGGCGCAGGTCTGCAAGAGCTGATGGCCAGCGGCCGCTGGCAAGACGGCAGCGACCTCGCAGAGGCCTATCTGCGTGCCGGTGCCCACGCCTATGGGCAGGGCAGGCATGGGCAGGCCGCGCGCGCGTCCCTGGAGCAACGCCTGGCGCGCATCGACACGGTGCTGCACAACCAGGACAACCGCGAGCATGACATCCTCGACTCTGACGACTACTACCAGTTCCAGGGCGGCATGGCCGTGGCAGTGCAGCACCTGGCCGGCACGCCGGCCGCGCTGTACCATGGCGACTTCAGCGTGCCTGGCGCGCCACGCATACGCACTCTGGGCGAAGAAGTGGCGCGCGTGGTGCGCTCACGCGCAGTCAACCCCAAATGGCTGGAGGGTGTGAAGCGCCACGGCTACAAGGGTGCCTTCGAGATTGCCGCCACGGTGGACTACCTGTTTGCCTTTGACGCCACCACCGGCGTGGTTGGAGACCACCAGTATGCGCTGGTGGCCGATGCCTATCTGCATGACGATGCCACACGTGAATTCTTGCAGCAGCACAACCCCCTGGCTCTGCGCAGTGTGGGTGAACGGCTGCTGGAGGCCATGCGCCGCGGCCTGTGGGCCGAGCCCGGTGAACACCGCCAGCGCATTGAAGAGCATCTGCTCGGACTTGAAGACCGGCTTGAACAATCCGGGGAAGGACCTTTGCCATGAGCTCTGTTGAACCTGCGGCACGTGCCGTGTTTCCATTCACCGCCCTGGTCGGCCAGCAGGCCTTGCAGCGTGCACTGTTGCTGGTGGCCATAGACCCAGGCATAGGCGGCGTGCTGATCAGCGGTCCACGCGGCACTGCCAAGTCCACGGCAGCGCGTGCACTGGCCACCATGCTGCCCCAGGCGCCTTTTGTGACATTGCCGCTGGCGGCCAGCCTGGAGCAACTGGTCGGCACACTGAGCGTGGAGGACGTGCTGCGTGATGGCCTGCTGCGCCTGGCCCCCGGCCTGGTGGCACGTGCGCATCAGGGTGTGTTGTATGTGGACGAAGTCAATCTGCTGCCCGACGCTCTGGTGGATTCGCTGCTGGATGTGGCCGCCAGTGGTGTGAATACCGTCGAGCGCGATGGCATCTCGCAGCAGCACGCCGCACGTTTTGTGTTGGTCGGCACCATGAATCCAGAGGAGGGCGAACTGCGGCCCCAGTTGCTGGACCGCTTCGGCCTGTCGGTTGCCTTGTGCAACCCGCTGGATCCGCAGCAGCGCCAGGCCATCCTGCGCATCCGGCTGGCCTTTGACGAGAACCCGGCGGTGGTCACAGCCCTGCATGCGGAAGAACTTGGCCGTCTGTCTGCCAGGGTGCTTGCTGCACGTGCCGCATTGCCGGGCCTGGTGTGGCCAGACTCTGTGCTGCAGCATGCTGCGGGGCTTGCACTGCAGGCCGGCGTGGATGGCATGCGGGCTGATCTGGTGATGCTGCGTGCTGCAAGAGCACTGGCTGCACTGGAGGGGCGTGACGCAGTGACTGTGCATGATCTTGATGCGGTAGCCGAACTTGCGCTGGCGCACCGCCGTGCGGCCGATGCCGACACTGCTGCGCCTGCGCCCAGCCCGGCGAATCGTCCACAGCCCGGCCAAGGGCTCAATACTTCAGGCCTTGCGGCGAGCCTGCCGCATTCTGCCAATGCCGGCACGGGGCAGTACAGCGCCAGAACCGCACCGTCGTCTGATGCGACCCATGCGTCCCAAGGCGACTGGGGCGCACTGCCACCCCGGCCCAGCGCCACCACCCGCGTTCTGTCCACCGGAGCCTGGCCATCAAAAAAAGCCTGAGCCACCCCGGCCTCCGTCCCCGTTCGGGGACCGACGGCTGGCGGTGGCGCAACACTTCAGTCCAACCCCGGCCCACAAGCCAGGGGGAGGTTTTGCACCCGCCCGCAAAAGAGGCGGCCATTGACTGGCTGCGCACGCTGCTGGCCAAGGGTTCGCAGCCGCTGCAGCGCGACCACCTGCGCCGCCGGTCCGTGCCTGCCCAGACGCCAGTCCTGCACCTCATCGCCCTGGACATCTCGGGTTCCATGTGCCAGGGCGGCCGGCTGGCACTGGCCAAGGGTTACGCGGCGCGCCTGATCGAGCAGGCTGTCCGCAAAGGGGAGGAGGTCGCCTTGCTCAGTTTTGGGGGCAATGGTGTGGAACTGCTGCTGCTGCCCGGTCCGGCGCGGGCGGCCGCCATCGCCAGGGTGCGGCCAGTGGGCGGTGGTGGCGGCACGCCGCTGGCCCAATGCCTGGCCGAAGCTGACCGCTTGCTGCGTTCGGCCATGCTCAGGCGCGGGGCGACCACCGGGGGCCATACCTGCCTGTGGCTGCTGAGCGATGGGCGCACGCTGGAGCAGCCGGTGGCACCATCAGCAGCCCGAAACATCGTCGTTGTTGACTTTGACGACCCTGTACGTGCCATTGGCCGCTGCGCTGCCTGGGCCGCGCAGTGGTGTGCCGAGTACCGCCGGCCTCACTTTTCCTTGTGAAAAAATGCCAGCATGTGAACCGCCCCTGCGAATAGTTTCGAGCCATGGTTTTTTAGCGTGAGTTTTTTGATTTTTAACTTTTTTAACCCTGAAATGGAGAAACCCGTGACCACATCTTCTTCTGTCTCCGCTGCCCCCCTGGCCAGCAGTCCCAGTGCCACACGCAGCGCCCTGCTGCAACTGGCGGCAGGCGCTGCCTTGGGCCTTGTCGTGCTTTACGGCGTGGCTTTTGCCGAAAGCCCGCTGGCCCACAACGCCGCGCATGACGTGCGCCATGTCACCGTCAAGCCCTGCCACTGATCCATCAATATCCAACCCGGGAGAATTCTCATGATTTTTCAACGATTGATCTGGGCCGCCCTTGCTGCGGCCCTGCTGGTAGGCACTGTGCAGTCCGGCGTGCAGCAAGTGCAGGCCGTGCCCATCATTCTTGCAGCCGAGGTCTATGAAGGCCAGAAAGCCGAGGCAGCTGCAGCACCGGCCGCTCCAGCCGCACACGTTCATGCTGAAGGTGCGGCGGCAGCACACAGCCATGACAACGCAGCTGCTGCCGAGGAATGGGCACCTGCCGACGGTGCAGAGCGCATCTTCTGGACCTGGGTGGCCAATGTGCTGCACGCTTTCAGCATGGCTTTGCTGGTGTTTGCCGTGATGGGTGTCTGCCTGTGGCGCGGCACGACCCTGGCCTCAATGCCGCTGGCCTTGCTGGTGGCGGCAAGCGGCTGGCTGACATTTCATTTCTGGCCTTCGCTGGGTCTGCACGCAGAGATTCCCGGCATGGATGCGGCGCGCCTGGGTTCACGCCAGGGCTGGTGGGTACTGGCGGCAGTCAGCGCTGCACTGGCCTGTGCCTCGCTTGCAGTCTTGCGCAAGCCCTTGCTGGGCGTGGTTGCTGCTGCAGCCTGGCTCGCCTTGCCCTACCTGGTGGGCGCGCCGCATATCACTGCTGATCCGCTGGCGGGTTTCAGCGGCCCGGCCCAGCAGGCACTGCGTGAGCTGGGTACTCAGTTCATCTGGGCCACAACCTGGGTGTCGCTGGCGTTCTGGGCCTGCATGGGTGTGGTCAGCGGCGCGGCCTTCCAGCGCTGGTTGCACCCTGTGCTGAAAGCCACTTTTGAGGGCTTCAGGCCCATGGCCACAAGCAATCCGGCTGTCAACCCTTGATGCCAACCCTTGCAAGAGCCCAAAGGCTGGGCCGTGCCTGCTATATATTGAACGATGCCGACATACCCATTGAAGAAACCACAAGGCACCGGGCCGCAGCCTGGAGGAAGACCGAAGCATGAATGATCAGGTGCCCAAACCCAGTATTGGCAGCTACAAACGCCACCTGCTGGTCTGCACCGGCTCCCGCTGCACGCAGGACGGCGCATCACAGCAGCTGTTTGACAGCCTGGGTGACAAGTTCAAGGCAGCAGGCTTGCATGACGGTGAGATGCGGGTCAAACGCAGCCGCGTCAGTTGTTTTGCAGCCTGCAAGGGCGGGCCGGTGATGTGTGTACAGCCTGACGGCACCTGGTATTACAACGTCACGCCTGCCAATATGGACCGCATCATTCATCAGCATCTGGTGGGCGGCGAACCAGTCAGTGAACTGGTGTTTCATCAGGGGCCGGGTGAGCTGCATGGTGAATGAAGCCGGTTTTGTGTCCATTGTCGGCGCTGGCCCTGGCCCGCTGGATTTGATGACCTTGCGGGCACTTGACAGGCTTAAACGCGCAGAAGTTGTGGTGCATGACCGCCTGATTTCAGCTGAAGTGCTGGCGCAGATTCCGTCCGGTGCCCAGCGTGTGTATGTGGGCAAGGCGCTTGGCAATCATGCAGTACCGCAAAGCGGCATTCACGCACTGCTGGTGGAGCACGCCAGCCTGGGTCGGCGTGTGGTTCGCCTCAAGGGCGGTGACCCCTATGTTTTTGGCCGCGGCGGCGAAGAAGTGCAGGCGCTGCAGGCCGCCGGAATCGCGTTTGAAGTGGTGCCTGGCGTGACGGCTGCCAGCGGCTGTTCGGCAGCCGCTGGTATTCCGCTGACGCACCGCGACCTGGCAGCCAGCTGCGTTTTTCTGCCCGGTCATCTGGCTGACGACGGGGCCATGCACGACTGGCCAGCTTTGGCCAGACCCGGCCAGACCCGCGTTTTTTACATGGGTGTGCAGCGCCTGGCGCAGATTGCCCAGCAACTGATCGCCCACGGCCTGGCCCCTGACACCCCTGCAGCCATCGTGCGCGATGGCACCCGTGCCACCCAGACCGTGATTGCCACAGGCTTGAGTGATCTGGTGGCGCTTGCACCGGCTTATGGCCCACAGCCTGGCCTGCTCATCATCGGCGAGACGGTGCAACTCAGCCCGGACTTCAAACCTTCATCACCCGTTTCTGCCGCCAATCCCCATGCAAATTGAAGCTCCGCCCACTGACAAACCCTACAGCAAACCCGAGGACGAGCGGCGCGGCATCGTCATTGCCCATGCCGCCATGACCAAGGTCAAACATGCGTTCAATGCAGGGATTCCAGCGCAGCGGGGCATAGAGGATTGAACTTTTCTCCACACACTTTCAGTCCATCCGAACAGCAGGCGGTGTACCGCGCCATTTACGAGCGACGCGACATGCGCCATTTCAGCGGTGGCACGGTGGCCGACGAGGTATTGTTGCGCCTGCTGCGCGCCGCCCACCAGGCACCCAGCGTCGGTCTGATGCAGCCCTGGCGGTTTATCCGTGTGCGCAGTCCGCTTGTGCGCAAAAACCTGCACCTTCTGGTCGAGCAGGAGCGTGTGCTGACGGCGCGCGCCCTGGGAGAGCGCGAAGACGAGTTCATGAAGCTCAAGGTGCAAGGTGTGCTGGACGCTGCCGAGGTACTGGTAGTTGTATTGCCGCCAGGCCGCGAAAAACACATTTTTG
>JAZKIK010000409.1:0-11271 GCA_040384925.1 Pseudomonadota bacterium
CCATCCTGACCGGCAATGAGCTGGACAACACACTGTACGGCGGCAGTGGCAACAATGGACTCGCTGGCGCCGCAGGCAATGACTATCTGAGCGGCGGGGCAGGCAATGACACCCTGGTGGGTGGCACAGGCGACGACAGGCTGTTTGGCGGCCTGGGCGAAGACATTTTTTTCATCGAGTCAAGTGGCGGCCGCGACGTGATCACCGACTTTGACTTCGGCGGAAACGACAAAATCGACCTGCGAAGCGACCTGAATGGCTCAGGCATCACGGACAGAGCCACAGCCCTGGCCCATACCAGAGACATCGACGGCAACGCGGTGGTGAATCTGGGCGATGGCAACATCCTGATACTGACGGGTGTGCTGACGGCTGATTTGACTGCGGCTGACTTTCTAGTTTTCTGACATTGCTGGGCTGGAAAAGCGTCAAAACCGCAAAATTCGTAACTGGAAAGCCCAAAGACAGACAAGTCCATCACCGCAGAGAACGCAGAGAACGCAGAGTGGCGCAGAGAAGATAAATAAACTGATTTTTTGGCTCTGCAGCCCTCTGCTTCTCTGTATTGAAGGTGTCTTGTCTTTTTGGCTTATTCCATTTCCATATCAGCCGTGCACTTTGTCGGCTTCGCTTGCCCTGCGTTTGTGTAGCTGCTCAGGGTGTCATCCCGGACTTGATCCGGGATCCATCGTTGATAAGTCACCATTGCTTGATAAAAAACGCCGCACCAGCATCAAATGCCGTCTGGATTGCGGGTCGAGCCCGCAATGACAGAGATGAAACGGGAATACTTGCAAGCACTTGCCCTCCACCGGCACAGCCCAGTTTTATCCGTCCATTCGCAGCAGTTTTCACCTTCTGCTCGCCCCGCCATCTTTTCTGTCGGTTATCACCGACAGCCACAGCCCTTGATTTCATTGGATTTTTTAATCCGACCCCCTGCCTTGTCGGTCAATCCAGACAGCTGTGCAGGATGCTTCATACCTAAGTCATTGATTTAATTGAATAAAAAGACTGGCACACATCTTGGATATAGAGCTGTACCCACCCACTTTTATTCTTCCCCAGGAGCGCGTCCATGAACTCAGAGCAGATCAACCTAGTGCAGTCTTCGTTTGCCGAAGTGCGCCCCATCGCCGCAAGGGCTGCGGGACTGTTTTACCAGCGGCTTTTTGTTCTGGACCCGACCCTGCGCCCCATGTTCAAGGGTGACCTGACGCACCAGGGCCGCATGTTGATGGCCATGCTGACGGCAGCCGTCAATGGCCTGACGCACCTTGACACCCTGGTGCCCGTGGTGCGCCAGCTAGGCGCACGGCATGCCGGTTACGGCGTGCGTGAAGCGCATTACGACACGGTTGGCACGGCCTTGTTGTGGACGCTGGAGCAAGGCCTGGGTGACGGGTTCACGCATGAGGTGCGCAGCGCCTGGGCTGCTGCCTACGAGCTGCTGGCCCATGTGATGCAGATGGGCGCGATTGAAGAGCATTCCCGGCTGGAGGTGCTGATCTGACAGCCCAATCCTTTAAAAACTCCCGCCTTGCGTATGGTCGAAATTGCGCCACAAGTCCTCCAAAAAGTAATTTAAAAGTAATACACAAGAAAGCCGAAAATGAAAGCCTCTTCCTCTTCCTCCTCATATATGGCCGTGGTTTTGACCAGCCTTGTTTTAAGCGCCTGTGGTGGCGGTGATGGCGCTGGCAACAGCGTTTCGACCACAGCAGCTCTCCCGGCCAGCAATGGCACCCTTGCTGCAGCCGATACCGGTGGCGCAGCCGAAGCTGCTGTACTTGCTGACGCCCCAATCCAGGCTTCCGCACCCGATGACAGCCACAGCCTGATTGCTGCAGACATCGTGGCCGACAAGCTTGCAGCAGAAACCGGTGTGCTTGAAGCTGCCATGGCTGATGTGCAGCCAGCTGATCCGATGGCCGGTGAAATGCCCGCCCCAAGTGCCATCCGCGCATCGTTTGCCCTGGCAGCCGCCGCACCGCTGTCACCTGCGTCCCCCACGGTGGCAGCCAACTGTGTGCCTTCCACCACGGGCGGCACCACCTATAACGTGGGCACAGGTGCTGGCATGCTGGCAAAAATTGGCGATGTGAACTGGAATAACCTGAAGGCTGGTGATGTAGTGCGCATTCACTGGCGCGCCACACCTTATGCAGAAAAAATCCTGATCAGCACCATCGCCACCGCCGCCAAACCGCTGCGTGTCTGTGGTGTGCCCGGTGGCCCCAATGCTGGCGACAAATTCATGCCGGTCATCACCGGTGCCAACGCCACCACCCGCGCCGACCTTAAATTCGGCTCGCTGCAGCCAGACGGCGTCAGTGTGCTGGAGCCCTTGGGTCTGGTCACCATCCACAACTCGGTTTACGAGCTCAAACCGGCCAACATCATCATCGAAGGCCTGCACCTGACGGGTGCCAACCAGTTCACCAAGTTCACGGCGGCCAATGGCAAGGTCAAAAACCATGGCGGTTTCACGGCCTGCATACGCCTGCAAAAAGGTGACAAGGTGACGATTCGCGGCAACGAGATTTCAGACTGCGGCAACGGCGTGTTTGCCCTGAGCCGTGATGGTGAAAACCAGACCAGCCGCGATCTGCTGCTGGAACGCAACTACGTGCATGGCAACGGCGCGGTAGCTGGCCCAACGCTGAACGGCATGTCGCCCGAGAGTGTTCACGCCATGTACATCCAGACTCTGGGCATGGTGGCGCAGTTCAACTACTTTGGCCCGAACCGGGCAGGTGCTCCGGGCGGCGTCTTCAAGGACCGTTCGGTTGGCAGCATCATCCGCTACAACTGGTTCTCGCAAGGTGCACGCATTCTTGATTTTGTCGAGCCACAAGACTACGACACCAGCATTTTCCCTGCCGCCTGGGACGCGTATGTGGCCGCCTACGGCACCAAGGACATGCCTACCCGTGCCCAGGTCGTGGCTGCGTTTGCCAAGTACCAGAAAACCTATGTGTACGGCAACTTCATCCGCAACGTGGTCATCAAGGGCAAGCAGGGCGCTTATGCACCAGTGCATTTTGGGGGTGACCAGGGCCAGCCCGGCATTGGCCGTCAGGGCAAGCTCTACTTTTTCAACAACACGGTGGTGACTTTTGCTGATTACGCCGATGCCTCGCGTCTGTCGGTGTTTGACATGGGCCTGGGTTCCAGCTTCACCAAGGCCTCAAAAATCGAAGCCTTCAACAACATCATCCACCTGCAGTCCAGGCACGCCGGCACCCCAAGGCCAGAGTATTTCCTGACCCGCCATAACTTTGAAAACATCAACCTCGGCAAAAACTGGATCAACAGCGACTACCAGTTGCAGGGCCCGGACCTGGAGGACTACCAGATTGACCTTGGCCTGAACAACAGCGGCATCATCAACGGTGTGGGCAATCTGGTCACTGGCGACGTCAACCCGGTTGGCACCGTCACGCTGCGCCCCAAGGCTGGCGGCACCGTGCTGGGCAATGCGGGCCAGGCCTTGCCTGCCGAACTGGCCAGCTTCCCGGTGTCCTTCCAGTTCCAGGTCAACCAGACCTCACCCATGCTCAGCAAATCGGTAGCCCGCAGCAGCCCGACGGATCTGGGCGCTGTCAGCATTGCGCCCTGAAGTCCTGAATTCTTCTGATTGACAGACCCGCCAACCCGCAAGGGTGGCGGGTTTTTTCACATCCTTCTGGCTGGATAAAACCTGCGTGTTGCACTTGTAGCTTGGGCCATTGACCAGCCAATGCTATTCTGCGCATCCCATGAACAAAGCATTCACCAAAGAAACCGATTCAGACGATGACGATCTGGTTTTGCCGCCACTTCCTGTGGGTGGCAAAAACTACATCACGCCCCAGGGGTATGCACGGCTGCGCGATGAGTTGCTCAAACTGATTGATGAAGAACGGCCCAAGGTGGTGGATATCGTGCACTGGGCGGCCAGCAACGGCGACCGGTCTGAAAACGGCGATTACATCTACGGCAAAAAGCGCCTGCGTGAAATTGACAGGCGCATCCGCTTTTTGACCAAACGGCTTGAAATCGCCGAAATCACCGACCCGTCTGCACATCATGGCAAAGACCAGGTGTTTTTTGGTGCCACGGTGACTTATGTGGACGATGTGGGGGTCGAGCGCACCGTCGCCATCAAGGGGATAGACGAAGCCGATACCCTGCAAGGCGAGATCAGCTGGGTCTCGCCGGTGGCAAGAGCCTTGCTGAAGGCCAGAGTGGGTGAAGAAGTCAATCTGTTCACGCCGCACGGCGTTCAGGTGCTTGAGGTGCTCAGGGTTGACTATCCGCAGGCATCACCTGAAAAGCAGTGATGGCTGGCTTCAGAACGTGAACACGTTCTCAGGCGCTGGGTCTGGCGCGCTGCACCCGCAGCACCGACGGCGTACGTTTGACGGCACGCAGCACCGACGCCAGGTGTGCCCTGTCCCGCACTGCAATGCCAAAACGCAGGTCACTGGCCTCCTGCGCCCGCTCCTGGCCCATGTTGACGTGGGTAATGTCGGCTTCGGCAATCGCCAGCGCAGCGGCCACCTGTGCCAGAACGCCCTTGCCATTCGACACGGTGACGACCAGGCCGGTCTCAAATGTGCGCACCGGCTCTTCTGACCAGTCAACCGCAATGAAGCGCTCGCTGTCGCGGTGCTGCAGCCGCCTGGCGACTGCGCAGTCGTCGGTGTGCACAAACAGGCCTTCACCACGGCCCAGATAACCCACAATGCTGTCACCGGGAATCGGCTTGCAGCAGGTGGCAAACTGCACCGAAGAACCTTCGCTGCCATCCAGCAGCAAGGAGCCTTGCGACACCGATTCATGCGCGGTGTAACGCTCCAGGCTCATCAGCAGGGCATCGGGTTTCTGGCCAGCTTCTGCCAGCAGCGACACCATACGTTTGGCAACCATGCTGGCAATCCGTTTGCCAAGCCCGATATCGGTCAGCAAATCGGCACGCGTGCGGTTGCCACTGAAACGCAAGACCTTTTCCCACAACACACGGTCTGCCGGGCTGTCGGCTGGCAGGCGCTCGATGCCCTCGGCGCGCAGCGACTGGGTCAGCATTTTTTCACCCAGCTCCTGCGATTCCGTCAGGGCCATGGTCTTGAGGTAGTGGCGGATTTTTGATCTGGCCTTGCCGGTTCGCACAAAACTCAGCCAACCGGGGTTGGGGCTGGCCACGGCCGCAGTGATGATTTCAATCACATCGCCGTTATGCAGTTCCGAGCGCAGTGGCACCTGCTCACCATTGATTTTGGCAGACACCGCCCGGTGCCCGATGTCGCTGTGAATTGCGTAGGCAAAGTCAACAACCGTGGCACCGCGCGGCATGGCCATGATCTGGCTTTTGGGCGTAAACACATAAACCGCTTCGGGAAACAGGTCAATCTTGACGTGATCCCAGAACTCGGCTGCATCCCGCGTTTCATTCTGAATGTCCAGCAGCGACTGCAGCCACTGCGTGCCCAGGCGCTGCGAGGCGTCACTGTCCGGGTCATTGGCCTTGTACAGCCAGTGTGCGGCCACGCCCGATTCGGCCACCACGTGCATGGCCTCGGTACGCATCTGAAACTCTATATTGGTACCCGACGGCCCGACCAGTGTGGTGTGCAAGGACTGGTAACCATTGATCTTGGGGATGGCAATGTAGTCCTTGAACCTGCCCGGCAGCGGTTTGTACTGCTGGTGCAACACGCCCATGGCGGTGTAACACTTGGTCAGGCTGTCCACAATCACCCTGAAACCGTAAATGTCGGTAACCTGCGCAAAAGACAGGTGTTTTTCGTCCATCTTGCGGTAAATCGAATACAGGGTTTTTTCGCGGCCTGATATCTGAACGGCAATGCCGGCTGTACCCAGTGCAGTCAATACCTCGCCCTTGACGCGTTTGATGACGTCGCGCCTGCGGTTGCGGGCTCTGGCCAGTGCCTTGGTCAGTGTGGCGTAGCGCCAGGGGTGCAGGTGCTGAAATGACAGGTCCTGCAGCTCGCGGTAGGTGGTGTTCAGGCCCAGGCGGTGTGCAATGGGTGCATAGATGTCCAGCGTTTCACTCGAAATCCTGGCCCATTTGGTACGCGGCGTATCGCCCAGCGTGCGCATATTGTGGGTGCGGTCAGCCAGTTTGATCAGAATCACCCGCACATCACGCGCCATGGCCAGCAGCATTTTGCGGAAGGATTCGGCCTGGTTTTCTTCGCGTGTGTTGAATTCCAGCTTTTCAAGTTTGGTCAGCCCGTCCACCAGTTCAGCCACTGGCGCGCCAAAACGCTCTATCAGGTCGGCTTTTGTCACACCACAATCTTCAATGGCGTCATGCAAAAGCGCAGCCATCAGCGCCTGCGCATCAAGCTTCCATTCGGCGCATTGCTGCGCAACAGCAATCGGGTGGGTGATATAGGGCTCACCACTGTTGCGCAACTGCCCCAGATGGGCTTCATCGGCAAAACGATAGGCCCGGCGGACGTTGTTTATATCGGTCGCCGTCATGTAGTCCAGTTTTGCGGTGAGCACGGCAAAACTGGCTGCAGCGGCATTGGCAGCAGCATGGGCTGGTTTGGCAGGTAGCTTTGGCAAAGACGAGGCGCTCATGCCTTAAATGTATCCGGGCAGCTATAAAACATTAAAACAACGGCTAATTCCGTTCTTGTTGCGTTCACAAGCACGGGCTTTGTGTACAAAAAGAGGAGCTAAAAACAAAAAAGCACCGCAGCAGCGGTGCTTTTTTGGCAGTGGCAAGATTTAGTTGGGCACTTTTTTGAGCATTTCCAGGCCAACCTTGCCTTCGGCAATTTCGCGCAGGGCGGTCACGCCTGGCTTGTTCTTGCTTTCAATCCGGGCCGTATGGCCCTGGCTCAGCATGCGCGCACGGTAGGTTGCCGCCAGCACCAGCTGAAAACGGTTCGGGATTTTTTCGAGGCAGTCTTCAACAGTGATGCGGGCCATGGTGATCTCCGGTAATGCGGTAAGTGTTGCGCGAGGGCAGCGACGAGTCAGGGAATATGCAGGGCATCAAAGGTGTCTGCCCTGGCACGTCTTTGTGCTGCAAACTTGAGCCGCTGCGCATGAACAATTGTTTTCAGGTCGAAAACTGCACGTTCAAACAGTTCATTAATTATAACGAAGTCAAATTCGCGCGCCTGCGCCATCTCGATGGCCGCATTTTTCAGCCGCAATTCAATCACTTCAGGGCTGTCTTCACCGCGCCGCTCAAGCCGTGAACGCAACTCGTCCCAGCTGGGCGGAAGAATGAAAATCAGCACAGCATTGGCAAAAATCCGCTTGACGTTGACTGCGCCCTGAAAGTCAATTTCAAGAATCACGTCTGCACCGCGGGCAATTCTTTCCTCAATCGCATGCCGCGACGTGCCATAAAGGTTGTCATGCACCTTGGCCCATTCAAGGAAAGCGCCACGCTGCACCATGCCATCAAACTCCTGCGGCGACAGGAAGAAATAATCGCGCCCATGTTTTTCCTGGCCACGTGGAGCGCGTGTGGTATGTGACACCGATAACTGCAGGCGCGAGTCAAGCTCCATCAGGGCCTTGACCAGGCTGGATTTGCCCGCTCCGCTGGGGGCTGCTACAACAAACAAATTTCCGGGATAGTCCATGTGTTATTTTACTTGGTTGCTCTCAGTTCTGATGGCAGGCAAAACAAGCCGCTTGCTGCCTTTGAGTCTTTTGATTTGTTCCGTAAGTACTCAGGTGTCATCCCGGACTTGATCCGGGATCCATCGTTGATAAGTCACCATTGCCCGGTAAAAAGCGCCGCATCAGCATCAATGCCGCCTGGATTGCGGGTCGAGCCCGCAATGACAGAGATAAAACCGGAACATTTGCGGGCATCTGGGTAGTTACTCTGTTCCAGGATTTATTCAATGTTCTGAACCTGCTCCCGTATCTGCTCGATCAGCACCTTCATGTCGACCGAGATGCGTGTCAGCTCAAGTGATGCTGATTTTGATCCGAGGGTGTTGGCTTCGCGGTGCAGTTCCTGAATCAGGAAGTCCAGGCGTTTTCCCAGCTCACCACCGCTTTCAAGCAAGCGGTCAATTTCGTCAAGGTGCGACGACAGACGGGTGATTTCTTCTGCAACATCAATGCGGATGGCAAAGGCCGTGGCTTCTGCCAGCGCCCTGTCCTGGGCCGCTTCCGGCAGGGCCTGGCTGTCGGGCAGCGCCATGGCTTCTTTCCAGCGCTCCAGAAAGCGGTTTTTTTGCTGCTCAACCAGTTTTGGCACCATGGGCTCGGCCAGTGCCGACAGGGCGCGCAGTTGTGCGGTGCGGTCAAGCAACATGGTTTTCAGGCGGCCGCCTTCACGTTCCCTGGCTGCGAGCAGTTCTTTCAGGGCTTTTTTAACCAGCTTGATCAACTCGCCGCTGTAGTCATGCGGTTTTTTGTCTTCATTCGTGGCCAGGCGCAAAACATCTGCCACACTCAGGGCACCAGCCTGCGGCAGCCAGGACTTGATGGTGTCTTCAAGCGAGCCAAGGCGCTGCAGTGTCATGGGTGAGGGCGCTTTCAGGCTGCTGGCCGAGCTGCTTTCCAGTGCAACCCTCAGTTCCACCTTGCCACGTTTGAGTTTTGCCGTCAGCAGTTCCCTCAGCGCAGGTTCGGTCTGGCGCAGCTCATCGGGCAGGCGAAAGGCCAGATCCAGAAAGCGGCTGTTGACCGAACGAATCTCGACACCCAGGCGCGAACTGGTGTCTGCAGCAGATTCGTTTTCGCTTGCTGAACTGGCTGTATTTGACTGGACGGCTGCATAGCCCGTCATGCTGTAAACTGACATTGAGTAATACGCTTTTAGTAAAAAACAGGACTGTAAGAGCGGAACCTGGTTGTTGCATGACCGGTCTGCTCGCTTCAAATTATGTCAAAGGTCAAGCCAGCGCCATTGCCCCCAGACACCGTCATCGGCGGTTACCGCGTTGTGCGCAAGGTTTCTGCGGGCGGTTTTGGGGTAGTTTACTTGGCTGTAGATAACGAGGGACAGCAAGTCGCCATCAAGGAGTACCTGCCGTCCTCTCTGGCAGGCCGTCCTCCGGGTGAATTGCTGCCCCAGGTCCAGCCCGACAAACTGTCCCTGTACCGCCTTGGGCTCAAGAGTTTTTTTGAAGAAGGCCGTTCGCTGGCGCAGATTTCACATGGCTCGGTGGTCAGTGTGCTGAACTTCTTCCGCGAGAACGAAACCGTTTACATGGTGATGAATTACCTGGAAGGCGGCACCCTTCAGGACTTCATCATCACCGCGCGTGAGCTCAAAAAACAGAAGGTCTTTCGTGAATCGACGATCCGCTCGCTGTTTGATGAAATATTGCGCGGCCTGCGCATCGTGCACCAGCACAAAATGCTGCACCTTGACATCAAGCCAGCCAACATCTTCATCACCGACGACAACCGCGCCGTATTGATCGACTTTGGTGCCGCACGCGAGGTTTTGAGCAAGGAAGGCAACTTCATCCGGCCCATGTACACCCCCGGTTTTGCCGCGCCCGAAATGTACCGCCGCGATTCATCGATGGGCCCGTGGACCGATATTTACGCGATTGGAGCATGTATTTACGCCTCGATGCAGGGTTACCCGCCAAACGACGCCCCCCAGCGCCTTGAAAAAGACCGTCTGTCGCTTGCCCTGTCTCGTTTGCGCGGTGTCTATTCCGATAACCTGATTGAGGTTGTAGAGTGGTGCATGTCACTTGATCCGCTGTCACGGCCACAGTCTGTATTTGCATTGCAAAAAGAATTAAGCAGGGAGGGCGAACGTCGTTACACCAAACTCACGGTTAGCGAAAAAGTTCGTCTTCAGTTCGATAACATGGTGTCTGACACCAAAAAAACAGCGCGTAAAGCTACCGGCTTTGCGACCAGATTCAAATGAAATTCTCAGTCTTTCAGGTAAGCCGCAAGGGAGGCCGGGAAAAAAACGAAGACCGCATGGGTTACTGCTACACGCGGGAATCCGGTCTTTTTGTGCTGGCCGACGGCATGGGCGGCCACCCCGAAGGTGAAGTGGCCGCACAACTGGCCTTGCAAACCATCTCGGCCCTGTATCAAAAAGAAGCCAGGCCGCTGATTCAGGATGCGACCGAGTTTTTGTCAACCGCCCTGATGGCGGCGCACCACCAGATCATTCGTTACGCCAGTGAGCGGGGCATGCTCGACACCCCCAGAACCACCCTGGTCGCCTGCATTTTGCAGGGCGCGGGTGCAAGCTGGGTGCATTGCGGCGACTCGCGGCTTTATGTGGTGCGTGATGGTGAACTGCTCACCCGCACACGTGACCATTCCTATCTGGAACAGCAAAACGCCGGCATCATCAAGCTTGAGCGCGTCAACCGCAACATCCTGTTTACCTGCCTTGGTTCACCCGCCAAACCCGTGTTTGACGTGGTTGGCCCGGTGGTGCTGCAGCAGGGCGACAAACTTCTGCTGTGCTCTGACGGCCTGTGGGGCAGCCTCAGTGATGCTGAAATCGTCAAGCAGCTGGGCAGCAAAGGTGTGTCCGACGCCGTACCTGACCTGGTGGAAGCCGCCCTGCGTATTGGCGGCGAACACAGCGACAACGTCACCGTGCTGGCCATGGAATGGGAAACCCCAGACGCATTCGAGTCCACCCGTGGTGTCTCGACCGACAGCATCATGGACGGCGTGTTTGCCTCGACCATACAGGCCGGTGGCCTGGACACCGTGACTGACGAGCTTGACGAGGCAACGATTGAACGCTCAATTGCCGAAATCAACGAGGCCATTCGCCGCTCTGCAGCGCGAAAAAGCTGACAGGCTACATTACTGCAAGCTCCGGCGGCGATTGATTCGCCGCTTTTTGCGTTTGGCCATGCTTGATGCCGGTTTTCACATCCTTCCCGATTCTTTTTTGCAAGTAGCGGCCCTGCCCGCCAGAAAGCCATTGATCATGACCCTGTTTGCCAGAAGCAGTGCCCGCGCTGTTGATGCCCTGCGCCCCGTAACGATTACCCGCAACTACACCGCCTATGCTGAAGGTTCGGTCCTGATCGAGTTTGGTGGCACCAAGGTCTTGTGTACCGCTTCGGTTGAAGAAAAAGTGCCCGGCCACAAAAAAGGCAGTGGTGAAGGCTGGGTGACGGCTGAATATGGCATGCTGCCACGTGCCACTCACACCCGCAGCGACCGCGAGGCCGCCCGCGGCAAACAAAGTGGCCGCACACAGGAAATCCAGCGCCTGATTGGCCGTTCCATGCGTTCGGTGTTTGACCTCAAAAAGTTGGGTGAACGCACGATTTACCT
>JAZKIK010000410.1:0-1592 GCA_040384925.1 Pseudomonadota bacterium
GCACATAACGCATGCCTTTGAAGACAGGCAAGCCGATCATTGAAACGATGCTCCACAAGGCGAGCAGTACACCAAAGAAGAAAAACTCTTCGGCAATGAACAAGGCAATCGATAGCGTAATGAAGACCCGATAGCACCACGAAATAAGGGTATAGCTCAGCAGCCAACGCCGCTCGGACGGACTTTCATGCGGGTCGTCCTGGTCGCGGACTCCAAACACGTGGCGGTTCCACCAGTGAAGCAGGTATTTTTGGCCACGTTGCGCGAGATTGGGGATTTCTATCAGGTCACTGAGGATGTAATACGCGTCGTAGCGCATCAAGGGGTTACCGTTGACAACAAGGGTGGATACACCTGCAACAATCATGATGTTGTACATGGCCAGAGCGGCCAAAAATACTTCAGTGAGCATGCCAGCAGCACCAACCACGGCCCGCCGTATTTTCGAGGGAAAGGCTGAACTCGCCGAAGCATCCACATAAGGTGCGGGGGCCAGCACCAGCAGCATGATGCCTGCTTCATGCACCTGCCCACCCCAGGTCTTGACGGCAAAACCATGGCCGAGTTCATGGGCCAGCTTGATGATGGGGAAAATAATGGCGATGAGCCAGAGGTTGTTATGCCCCAGCACCTGATCTGACAGGTTCGTGGTGAGGCTGGCCCAGTGCTGGCCAGCCATGAACAGCGCTGGCAGAACCACAATCATCCATAACACGGCACCCAGCGGACTGAACAGCCAGCCGAACAGACGCACGGTGGCATCCAGAAAACTGTCGGGGTCCACCAACGGCAGCTTCAAACTCATGGGATTGAGTACCCATTGCTTCCAGGTTTGCTGGCGGCGTTTGGTATGGCGCTTGAGCAGAAGCCTGGCATCCGGGGTGACATCGCCCTGCATGAGATCGGCTGTGTGCAGTTGCATCAGCAAATTGACTACTTCGTCTTGTGTGGGAATGTCATTGTTGCGAGATGCACCGGTATTGCACAGGGCATCCCATACGGTTTGTACCGTGCTTATGCCGTCCAGCTGACAAATGAGCTGATAACCAGCAGGCGAGAGCCGATGGAATTTCCCGGAAACGGGTTCTTGCACCACATACCAGACCTCCCCACGGTAAACATGGCGGTTTATGCTGGCGTTGGCAATAAGCTTGGGGCGCAGTTGCGCAACGTTGTGCCAGGAGGGGCTGAAGAGTTGCTTTGCCATGTTTTAAACAGGGGGTCAGGGCAACCAGTTCCACAGGGTCAGGCGCAGCCAGTCTGTAAAACCGTGCGTGACGATCCACCACAGGCGGCGAGAGCCGACCGAGATTTTGCCAACACCTTCCATACCAGGACGCAGGCGTGGATCAGCGCTGCCACTGAGCTGCGCTTCTACCCGAAAAGTGTTCTTGCCGTCTTGTGCGTTGGCTACTGGCGTGACCTTTGTTACTGCAAAGTCAATTGGCTCATCGTTGACACCCGAAATCACGACCTGACCTGTTTGTCCCACAGCTACGTGGCGGATCTCTTTTTCATCAACCTGCAAAATCACACGGTATTGCTCCAATGGTGCAATTTCGAAAAGTTTTTTTCCTACCTCGACAGGCGAG
>JAZKIK010000411.1:0-2012 GCA_040384925.1 Pseudomonadota bacterium
ATTGAGCCGGGTGTGACCGGCCCGGCGCTGACCCGCTGGGGCCAGGGCCTGCAGTTGCCTGAAACGGGTCTGCGTGGTGTGGTTGTCATGTCGCCGCACTGGATGGCGCGTGGCGCTGCCGTGATGAGCAACCCGGCACCTGAAACCTGGCATGACTTTGGCGGTTTTCCGGCGGCGCTGTACAAACTGCAATACCCGGCAGCAGGCCAGCCTGCGTTGGCAGACGAGGTGCAGGGGTTGCTGGCAAGTGCTGGTCTGGTTGTCAAAACGGACGATGCCCGCCCGTTTGACCATGGTGCCTGGGTGCCGCTGATGCATCTGTTCCCCAAGGCTGATGTGCCTGTGGTGCAGGTCGCCTTGCCTGCAGGCTTTGGCCCGGCGCAGGTTTTTGCGATGGGGCAAGCGCTGCGCAGCTTGCGTGAGCAGGGCATTCTGGTCATGGGTTCTGGCAGCATGACGCATAACTTGAGCGAGTTTTTTGGCGGTGCGCGTACGGCTGCACCTTATGTGACAGAGTTCAGCCGCTGGGTTGAAGCGGCGATTGAGCGCGGCGACAAGGCAGCGCTGTTTGACTACCGCAAGCAGGCACCACACGCCCAACGCGCCCATCCAAGTGAGGACCACTTTTTGCCATTGTTTTTTGCGCTGGGCGCAGCCGGCTGGGGAGACGAAGGCGAGGGCACACCCGTCAAGGCCGACTACCTGAGCCGCGAAGTGATGTATGGCATTCTGGCCATGGATTCATTTGCCCTGGCCTGAACTGCATCAAAATTTCTGTCTGGAAACCAATCATGAATCAAAACACTTCCCCGACCCCTGGCAGTGGCCATGCCCCGCTGGCGTTTTTAAAGCGCGATGCGGCTCCTGGGACATCCAGACCCTGGCTGCTGGTGCTGATGCACGGCGTCGGCAGCAATGAGCGCGACCTGTTTGGCCTGGCGCAGCATATGCCTGACCACTTTCATGTCGTCAGCCTGCGGGCACCGAATGTGATCGGGCCAGCTTCCTACGCCTGGTTTCTGTTCAGCGTGTCGCCCCAGGGTGAACGTTTGATCAATGCGTCGCAAGAGGCTGAAAGCCGCCGTATATTGCTTGAAATTGTGACAGCCCTGTCAAAAGAACTCGGTGTGCCAGCCGAACGTGTGGTGCTGGGCGGTTTCAGCCAGGGCGGCATCATGGCGCTGTCCCTGCTGCTGACGCAGCCCCAGTTAATGCATGGCGCGATGGTGATGCACAGCCGTTTGTTGCCCGAGGTCTTGCCTTTGATGGCTTCACCCGTCGGCCTGGCAGGCAAACAACTGTGGGTCAGCGCAGGCAGCCGCGACCAGGTGCTGCCATTGGCGCAGTCACATGCGATTCGTGACCGGGTACAGCCTTTGCCCTTGAATCTGACTTACACCGAATTTGCCAATGCGCATGAGATCACGGCCGATGAGCTGGGGCTGGCTGTCAAATGGCTGGACAGGATTTCTGCTTAAACAGTTTCCACTGCAGTTGCCAGCCTGTCCCGCACCTGCGCATTGATCTCCAGCGAACGCCTGGCCACGGCCGGGTCGTAGATATGCGTGGTAATCATCAGCTCGTCGGCTTCGGTGTCGGCAATAAAGCGCCGCAGACCGGCTTCTACCGTGTCCGGTGAGCCGGTGATGGCGTACTTGAGCATGCGCTGGGCACCGGCTTTTTCTGCGGGGGACCAGTAGCTGTCGATGTCGTCAATTGGCGCTGGCATCTGGCCGGGTGTGCCGCGCAGCAGGTTGGTAAAAGCCTGCTGCACAGAGGTGAACTGGTAACGCGCGGCCGCGTCGGTTTCTGCCGCCACCACATTGGCCACCACCATGGCATACGGCTTTTGCAGTTGGGCTGACGGACGGAAGCTGCTGCGGTAAATGTCCAGCGCCTGCATCAGCATGTCGGGTGCAAAATGCGAGGCAAATCCAAAAGGCAAGCCCAGCGCCGCAGCCAGCTGCGCGCCAAACAGGCTGGAGCCCAGAATCCACAACGGTACCCTGAGG
>JAZKIK010000411.1:2022-3370 GCA_040384925.1 Pseudomonadota bacterium
GAACCAGATTAATTCTCGGTTCAGCTAGTGGAGTGGCTTGGGCGCCGAAGAGGCTCGAGCCCAGAATCCACAGCGGCACCCTGAGGCCCGCACCGGGCACGGCGCGTATACGCTGGCCGGGTTCAACCGGCTCAAAAAGGGCCTGCAGCTCTTGCACGTCCTGCGGAAAGGTGTCGGCATTGTTCTGGTGGTCACGCCGCAGGGCGCGTGCCGTCATCTGGTCAGTGCCCGGTGCGCGGCCCAGGCCCAGGTCAATGCGGCCGGGGTAAAGCGAGGCCAGCGTGCCAAACTGTTCTGCGATCACCAGCGGCGAATGGTTGGGCAACATTACCCCGCCCGAGCCGACCCGAATCGTGCTGGTGCCGCCCGCCACATGGCCAATCACCACGGCTGTAGCGGCGCTGGCAATGCCGGGGTTGTTGTGATGTTCGGCCAGCCAGAAGCGGGCGTAGCCCAGCTTTTCAGCCGTTTGCGCCAAAGCCAGCGTGTTGCGAAAAGCGTCAGTGGCGGTATTGCCCTTGACGATGGGCGAGAGATCAAGAACTGAAAAAGGAATCATGGGCCGAGTTTAGGAGTCTGGCCAAAACACGGTGGCAGCAGGGGCATCGCTTTGCTGGCAGGCAAATTGCCTAAGCGATACGTCGCAGCAGGGCCGGCAGGGCGCTTGCAAGCAGTGCAATGCCTGAACAGGTCAGCAGGCCCAGCACCACGCGCCGGAAGGCCACATCGCTGATGCCGGTGTACAGCTTGCCACCCAGCCAGGCGGGCAGCAGCATGGCCGGGGCCACAATGCCCAGCATGGGCAGCGTGTCGCGTGTGACCAGGCCGGCTGCCACATAGCTGAGCATGGTGGCTGCGAGCGCCGCGAGGTTGAAGTTCTGGATGATGCTGCGCTGCTCGCTTTTTTCGTAGCCGCGCAGGGTGCACCAGAGCGTGGGGATGACGCCGCTGAAGCCGCCCAGCGCGCCCATGATGCCGCCGGCCAGTCCGGCCGTGCCATCGGCAAGCCTGCCCCCATGCGTGAGCCGGGGCAGCCGGTTGGAAAACAGCATGGCCGGGCACCACAGCACCAGCAGCAGGCCGATGAAGAGCTTGAACATCTGCACATCCAACCGCGGCAGCAGCAGCAGGCCCAGGGGCAGGCCAAGAAGGCCGCCAAAGACAAAGGGCAGAAGGCGCTTCCAGTCGGGCTGGCGCTTCAGGGTAAAGGCTGCCATGACCTGGCCCGTGAGCCCGCCAAACACCGCCATCACAGCCGCCAGCTGAGGGTCTATGGTCCAGGCCCAGATGGACATGGCCACCAGGCTGAAGCCAAAGCCAGAGAGTCCCTGTACAAAACCTGCCGCGG
>JAZKIK010000412.1:0-9869 GCA_040384925.1 Pseudomonadota bacterium
ACAGGAGGCATCCAGCGGCGACGTGTTGATGTTTGCCTGGATGAACCGCGAGGCGTTGCAAAAAACGGCTGAAATCGGCCAGGCGGTGTATTTCAGCCGTTCACGTGGGCGGCTCTGGCACAAGGGGGAAGAGTCCGGCCACCTGCAGACCGTGCATGAAATTCGCCTTGACTGCGACAATGACGTGATTCTGCTCAGAATAACCCAGCTCGGCCATGAACCTGGTATTGCCTGTCACACCGGTCGCCACAGCTGTTTTTTCAGTCTTTTGAAGGATGGCCAGTGGGTGGCAAGCGACCCGGTCTTGAAAGATCCGGCCAGCATCTATAGATAAAGCCCAGTTGTAATACCCGCATGACCACACAAGATTCCCTGCAGCGCCTGGCTGCGATCATTGAAAGCCGCAAGGCAGCCAATGGCGGTGACCCCGAAAAAAGTTACGTCGCCCGGCTGCTGCACAAGGGCCCGGACGCATTTCTGAAAAAAATCGGTGAAGAAGCCACTGAAACCGTGATGGCAGCCAAAGACCTCGATTACGCTGGCCACACAGCTGCCCTGCAGGGCAAACTGGTCGGTGAAGTGGCCGATTTGTGGTTTCACAGCATGATTGCACTGGCGCATTACGGTTTGAGCCCGGCCGACGTGATAAGTGAGCTGGAGCGCCGTGAAGGCACCAGCGGCATTGAAGAAAAAGCGCTGCGCAAGGCTTTAAGCCGTGACGCGGCAGAAAAAGAATAAGCGACGTGAATCAGGGATTGATCTGTTTTAGCGACCTGAGGAGCCATGGCTCATGAGTGAAACCAATCTGGCCGAGTTTGAAACAAAAACCTCGACTGACCGCAATGTGATGCACCTGCTGTATGGCCTGCACACGCTGGCCTGGTTCAGTGCGGGTGTTTTTGCAGTCATTGCGCTCATCATCAATTACATCCGGCGTGAGGATGAGAATGAAGCGCTTTATCTGGCGCATCACAGCTACATGATCCGCACCTTCTGGTGGACCTTGTTGTGGCTGGTCTTGCTGTCGCCGTCATGGCTGTTGCTGGCGCTGCTGTTGCCAATCGGGCCGATTGCCTACGGCATCGTCTGGCTCTGGTATCTGTATCGCTGCATTCGTGGCTGGATGCGCTTTTCCAGCCATCAACTGGTCTGAAATATTCCAAGCTGAATCCGTCCAAATCGCATGAGCCATCCCGAACACACTGAAAATTGCATCTTTTGCAAAATAGCCGCAGGCTCGATTCCAAGCCGCAAGGTGTATGAAGACGAGGAGATTTTCGCTTTTCATGACATCAATCCCTGGGCACCGGTGCATTTTCTGATCATTCCAAAAACGCACATCAGCTCGATGGCGCAGGTCAGTCAGGCGCACGAAGCCCTGCTGGGCCGCATGATGGTGCTGGCCCCCAAACTGGCTCTGGAGCAGGGCTGCAGGCCCTACCCGGCAGGCGGTTTTCGCATTGTGACCAATACCGGTGCCGAAGGTGGGCAGGAGGTCCATCACCTGCATATCCATGTGATGGGCGGGCCCAGGCCCTGGCTCAAGGGTTAGGCCGGCAAGTCTGTAGACTCGCAATGGCGCACAATGATGGGCTGCATGGCTGACCCCGCCCGTCCTGTGTGTACTCGGGATAGCGTCACACAAGCCATTTAGAATCAATACAGTTATCTGCAATACCTGCAACAAAGGTTTAGGAGTAAATCATGGGTTCATTTTCAATCTGGCACTGGCTGATCGTTCTGTTGATTGTTGTCATGGTGTTTGGCACCAAAAAACTTAAAAACATTGGCGGCGACCTCGGCGGTGCGGTCAAGGGCTTCAAGGACGGCATGAAAGAAGGCGGCCAGCCCGCAGCTGAAGACAAACCAGCTGGCCAGGTCACCAGCACCCAGGCCGCCGACAAAACCACGATTGACGTGGAAGCCCGGCAGAAGTTGTGAGCCCCCACGGTCGCTCACTGCGTGTAGCTCCCTGCCCCCCTGGGGGGCCGCTACGCCTGCGGCCCGGCGAAGCCGGTTCCGCGGCCCCTGCTTGGACAGACACGCCGTGTATGGATAGTCCCACCGCATTTAATAGCCAGCATGATTGATCTCGGCGTTTCCAAATTAGCACTGATTGGCGCGGTTGCGCTGATTGTGATTGGTCCTGAAAAGCTGCCGCGTGTGGCGCGCACGATTGGCACCATGCTTGGCAAGGCGCAGCGTTATGTCAATGATGTCAAGCAGGAAGTCAGTCGCTCGATGGAGCTTGACGAGCTGAAAAAGATGAAGGAATCCGTCGAGGGTGCTGCCCGCGACGTTGAAAACTCCATCCAGACCAATGCCAGCGATTTTGAAAAGTCATGGGCAGAGGCCACGTCCGATAGCTCCTACTCTTCCGATGCGCTGTCTGCACCTGAAATCTTTCCCGAGTACAAACACCCGAAAAAGAACTGGCGGCTTAAAACCGGTGCCACACCGCAGTGGTTCAAGGCCAGGTCGGGTGTGCGTACCAGGGCCCAGTCAGGCGCGGCCCGTGTGGCGCGTTTTCGGCCCCGGCCCGGCCGCCAGGCCTGAAGTTTTCTGTCTTTTTTCTGATTTCCAGCGCACCCCAGCGCCTTTTACGCAGCGCAAATTCCCTCCATGAGCGATTCAAAATCCGACAAGCCCGACGAACTCGCGGGCACTGAACAGCCCTTTGTGCAGCATCTGATGGAGCTGCGCGACCGGATGATCAAGGCGGTGATTGCCATTGGCCTTGCAGCTGCTGTTCTGGCCTTTTTCCCCGGCCCCGGTGCCCTCTATGACATCCTTGCCGCACCGCTGGTGGCCACCCTGCCGGCAGGTGCCACACTGATTGCCATCAATGTGATCACGCCTTTTGTGGTGCCGATCAAGATTCTGTTCATGGCCGCTTTCATGATTGCGCTGCCTGTGGTGCTGTACCAGGTCTGGGCTTTTGTCGCGCCTGGCCTTTATTCACACGAAAAAAAGCTGGTGATGCCGCTGGTGGTGTCCAGCACCCTGCTGTTTTTTATCGGTGTGGCTTTTTGTTATTTTGTGGTGTTTGGCCAGGTCTTTCATTTCATCCAGAGTTTTGCACCCAAGTCGATCACGGCCACGCCTGACATTGAGGCTTACCTCAATTTTGTGCTGGGCATGTTTCTGGCGTTTGGACTGGCCTTCGAGGTGCCGATTGCGGTGATTTTGCTGGTGCGCATGGGTGTGCTGACGGTGGCCCAGCTGCGTGAATACCGTGGTTATTTCTGGGTGATCGCAGCCGTAGGCACCGCACTGGTTACACCGCCCGACGCGGGTTCCATGCTGATGCTGCTGGCTGTGGTGGGCGGCTTGTATGAGGTTGGCATTGTGGCGGCCCAGCTGTTTGTCAAACACACCAAGGCACCTGATGCAGACGCCGGAACCGAAACCGCCAAGTCCTGAAATGTCCTGTTGAAGCAGGGCCGGGTTTCGCCTGGCTTCTTCAGCATCCAGTCAACAGGGCAGGTACCTGAGCTGACGCCTTTCTTGTGCAAGGGCTGATCTTGTTGGGGTGCCGGGTGTTTTACCGGTAGCCATACATCCCCAAAAAAAAAGCAGCCGACCAGGCTGCTTTTGAAAACCCACCCTTATTTATCGACAAGCTTTTCAGCGGGGAACAAGCTTTGGCCGCTGGCGCTGGCTTGGTGTCACGGCCATTTCGGTTTTATTGTCCTTGCGCAGCACGGTCAGGGGGGCGGCCACGCCGGGTTTGAGGCCGGCCACTGCGCCCAGCAGTTCCATCACATTGCTGACCGGTTTGCCGTTGACCTCGGTGATCACGTCACCCGGCTGAATGCCGGCCTGTGATGCCGGGCCGTTTTGCAGCACGCCGGTGATGATGACGCCGCTTTTTGCCTTGATGTTGAAGGTTTCAGCCAGTTCAGGGTTCAGGTCCTGCGGTTCCACACCAATCCAGCCGCGTGTGACCTGGCCGTCCTTGACAATGCCTTCCAGCACCTGTTTGGCGGTGGAGACCGGAATGGCAAAACCAATGCCCATCGAGCCGCCCGAGCGTGAATAAATCGCGGTGTTGATGCCAAGCAGTGAGCCGTTCACGTCCACCAGGGCACCGCCGGAGTTGCCTGGGTTGATGGCAGCGTCGGTCTGGATGAAGTTCTCAAAGGTGTTGATGCCCAGCTGGTTACGGCCCAGTGCGCTGACAATGCCGCCGGTCACGGTCTGGCCGACGCCAAAAGGGTTGCCAATGGCCAGCACCGGGTCACCCACCTGCAGCGAGTCCGAGTCGCCCAGCACAATCACCGGCAGTTTTTCCAGCTCGATCTTCAGGATTGCCAGATCGGTGTCGGGGTCGGTGCCAATCACCCTGGCTTTGGTTTTGCGGGTGTCGTTGAGTATGACTTCAATCTCGTCCGCGCCTTCAACCACATGGTTGTTGGTCAGAATGTAGCCGCTGGCGCTGATGATGACACCACTGCCCAGCCCGCCCTGTGGTTCGCTGCGGCCCTGATCACCATAAAAAAACTTGAACCACGGGTCATTGGCCATGGGGTTTTTGGCCGCTGCCTTGCTGGTATTGATGCTGACCACCGCCGCCGAGGCGATTTTTGCGGCCGAGCTGAAACTGCCCACCGGGCCGTTGCTGCGCTGCACACTGCCCGCCGGTGCCTGCAGCACCGAAACCGCCGTCAGGCCAGGCCGGCGGCCCAGCCATTCCGGCTTCAATGTGGCCACGATGAAATAAGCCGCCAGAAAAACAGTGACGGTTTGGGAAAACAAAAGCCAGAGACGCTTCATGGGTGGTACGAGGGTTGTAGCTGCAAAAGCAGCAAGGCAATAACAGACTTGAACGCCATGGGGCCAATAAAGCCTTGCAGCTGTGTTTTTCGGACTGGCACTTCAGCCTGTAGCGGGTAAACCTGTATTGTCCATCGTCTTCGCCGCTGCATCCGGGCCGGGGGATTGATTTACCATTTCATTACCGGGCGAAGGGACAGACCGGCCAATGCCGCATCACATGCAATGTGTCAAAAAACATCAAATAAAAGAGGAGAACAAAGCAGTGACAGATTATTCACGCCGCACTTTTGTATCGGCCACCACCTGCACATCCACCGTTTTTGCCTATGCGGCTTTTGCCGGCCTGCTTGCCAGCCCGGCGCTGGCCGCCACCACAACGAATTTTGCACCGACCTTGCAGGTGAACGGCCTCACCTTGCAGCTGAATGGCGCGGGCACCCGTTACAAGGCCATTTTCAAGGTGTATGACATGGCCATGTACACCCAGCGCAAGGTCAGCACGCCTGCGGAAGCCCTGGTTTTGAATGGCCCGGTGCGGCTTGGTTTTGTGACCTTGCGCGAAATTTCGGGTACCGAACTGGGGCGACTGTTTTTGCGCGGCATGAGCGACAACTCGCCCAGGGAAGCCGTCAACCGGCACACTGTGGCCAGCGGCCGCCTGATAGATATTTTTTCAGGCCGTCCCAGATTGTTGCCTGGTGACAGTTTTGCGATGGAGTTTGTACCAGGCAAGGGCACAAGCTTTTTTATTGGCCAGGAGGTTCAGGGCAACCCGGTCGGTGATGCCGAATTTTTCCGTATGGTGCTCAGCATCTGGCTGGGCCAGGCACCGGCAGATTTTTTGTTGAAAGATGCCCTGCTGGGCCTCAAGTAAAACCACATCCTTACTTCTGAAAGAACTGTATGAAAGCATTGAGCGTTCTCGATACCATTGGCAACACGCCGCATATCCGTATCAATCGCATTTTTGGCGCGGCCAGCCAGTCGCATCAGATTTACGTCAAGTCCGAGCGCAGCAACCCTGGTGGGTCGATCAAGGACAGGATTGCCCTGGCCATGGTTGAAGCCGCTGAAAAGTCAGGCGCGCTGTTGCCGGGCGGCACCATCATCGAACCGACATCCGGCAATACCGGTGTTGGCCTGGCTGTGGTGGCTGCTGTCAAGGGCTACAAACTGCTGCTGGTCATGCCCGAAAGCATGAGCCTGGAGCGCCGCCGCCTGATGCTGGCCTACGGTGCCAGTTTTGACCTGACCCCACGTGAAAAAGGCATGAATGGTGCCATTGCCCGCGCCAAAGAGCTGCTGGCCCAAACGCCAGGGGCCTGGATGCCGCAGCAGTTTGAAAACCCGGCCAATATCGACGTGCATGTACGCACCACGGCCGAGGAAATCCTGGCCGACTTCCCTGATGGCATTGACTACCTGATCACAGGTGTTGGCACCGGCGGGCATCTGACGGGTGTGGCGCGTGTGCTGAAGGCCAGCTTCCCGAATCTCAAGGTGTTTGCAGTGGAGCCTGCTGCATCACCCGTCATCAGCGGCGGCAAACCCTCACCCCACCCGATTCAGGGCATTGGAGCCGGTTTTATTCCCGCCAATCTGGATGTCAGCCTGCTTGACGGTGTGATTCAGGTCGAAGGTGATGCCGCCAAGGACTACGCACGCCGCAGCGCCGCTGAAGAAGGCCTGCTGGTCGGCATCTCTTCAGGTGCGACGCTGGCCGCGATTGCCCAAAAGCTGCCCGACATTCCGGCTGGCAGCACGGTGCTGGGGTTTAACTACGACACGGGCGAGCGTTACCTGTCGGTCGAAGGTTTTTTACCTTGAATATGGCCCCCACGCTTGTCGCTTCGCGTACTGCGCATGGCCTTGCAGGCCGCCGCTTGCGAGACGCTTCGCTTCTGTCGCCTGTCCAAACCTGCGCAGGCAGGTTTGGAGCCGCAGGCTCCAGCCCCGAGGGGGCGCTGCGCCTGCGGCCCGGCAAAGCCGGTTCCGCGGCCCCTGCTGGTAAAGAGCAGGCCAGCATGCGCGCTGACCCATTTGCCCCGAGATTGTCTGAAAGCCCAAGATGAGTGTTGACTCCGCCATTGCGCCGCGTGCGCTGCTGCTGACGGCGTTTGACCAGTTGCTGGAACCTGGCCGTTTCAAGGACTACGGCCCCAATGGCCTGCAGGTTGAAGGCAAGGCCGAGATACGAAAGATCGTCTCAGGCGTGACGGCCAGCCTGGCATTGATTGAAGCCGCCGTGGCCGTGCAGGCCGATGCGATTTTTGTCCACCACGGCCTGTTCTGGCGCGGCCAGGATGGCCGGGTGACGGGCTGGATGAAACAGCGCCTGGCCTTGTTGCTGGCGCACGACATCAATCTGTTTGCCTATCATTTGCCACTGGATGTCCATCCCGAACTCGGCAACAACGCCCAGCTTGGCCTCAGGCTGGGCCTGCAGGCGTTTGAGGGCGAGCAGGGCCGGTTTGGCGACAACCGCCTGGGTTTCATGGGCAGCCGGATCGACGGCGGCAGCTTTGCCGACGTCGATGAACTGGCTGAAAGCATAAAAAACACCCTGAACCGGCCAGTGGTGCAGGTGGGCCGGGCACAGTCAGGCATCAGGAGCATCGCATGGTGTACCGGTGGCGCCCAAGGCTATTTCGAGTCAGCCATCGCTGCCGGGGCCGATGCCTTCATTACCGGCGAGATTTCAGAACCGCAGGCACACTACGCGCGTGAAATGGGCGTGCCCTTCATCGCCTGCGGCCACCATGCCTCGGAACGATATGGCGCACCTGCCGTTGCCGCTCATGTGGCGGCGCAGTTTGGCCTGGTCCATGAATTTATTGATATTGATAATCCCGCATGAGCCAAGCTTTGCTGATCACCATGGGCGACGCGGCCGGAATAGGCCCTGAAATCATTGCCAAAGCCTTTCGTGAAGCGCCTGCCGACATGGCGGGCTGTGTCGTGGTGGGTGACGTGGCCACCTTGCGTCGGGCTGCTGCGCTGCTTGCCGCACCCTTGCCGCTGCCGGTGATGCTGCTTGAAACGCTGCAGCAGGGTTTGTTGCTGCCGCCTGGCTGCATCCCGGTGCTGCAGGCATGTGAGCTGGATGCGCCCGTGCCGTTTGGGCAGATCAGCGCTCGGGCTGGCCAGGCGGCGGCTGACTGCATTGTCTGGGCGGCCCGCGCAGTGTTGGCGGGCGAGGCGGCGGCCATGGTTACTGCGCCGGTTCACAAAGAGGCGCTGGCCGCTGCAGGGGGCTGGGTTGCGGCCTTTCCTGGTCATACCGAAATGCTGCAGGCCGAGGCCGCCGCCTTTCTGAAAAAACCGGTGCAGGACGTGCCGGTTCGCATGATGCTGGCCAATGACGAGCTGAAAACCGTGCTGGTCAGCATCCACATGTCCTTGCGCCATGCGATTGAGGCTGTGACTTTTGAGAGTGTGCTGCAAACCTTGCGCATCACCGACCAGGCAGTCAGCGCCAGCCTGGGCCGCCAGCCGCATATTGGCGTGGCGGGGCTGAACCCGCATGCCGGTGAGGGGGGGTTGTTTGGCAGCGAAGAGCAGACCATCATCAGCCCGGCGATAGAGGCAGCCCGCGCCGAGGGCCTGAATGTGAGTGGCCCCTTCGCCCCAGACACTGTCTTCATGCGGGCTCGCAGCACGGCGGACAAGGCCGGCGAGTTTGATGTGGTGGTGGCGATGTACCACGACCAGGGGTTGATCCCGGTCAAATATCTGGGTGTGGAGCAGGGCGTCAACGTCACCCTGGGTTTGCCACTGGCACGCACCAGCCCTGACCACGGTACCGCGTTTGACATTGCAGGCACAGGCAAGGCCGATGCAGCCAGCCTGATAGCCGCCATTCGCATGGCGCGGCGGCTGGCTGGCCCTGCAATTCAATAAGCCTAGATCCGGCAGTTATCCAGGAGACTGTCGGGCTTAGGAGTCGTCGGCTGCAAATAGACCGCTGGGGTCGATTTTCGCTTTCGACGACCTAAGCACGACATGTTCCTGGCGTCCCGCTGGTTTACGTAAACTCAACTGGCGGAAATTGGATAAAAAAGGAAGACGCATGATGTCCCCCCTTTCGTTTTTCCTGGAAACCTATGCAATCGCATCAAGACCGTTTCGTTCGATGAGCGATAAAAGTTTCAACGAAGTTCCCGCTGGGCGCTTCTCTCCGCGTTCCCACTGACTGACCGAATCCTTTGATATGTTCAGATAGTGAGAAAACACTTTCTGACTGACTTGCTCGCGCTCACGCAAGGCCCGAATTTGCTCCGGACTAAATTCATGGATCGGCGTCAAGCAGGTTTCATCAAACTCACGCAGAGTTTGCTTGCCAATGATGCCAGCTTCATAAAGTTCGGTTGCCGTTCCATGAATGGCTGCCGAAACCCTGCTTTTGTAGACTTTGGTACTCTTCATGGTTTCACCTCTTCAATGCTTTCCTTATCCAACAGGGTATCAATTTGTTGATCAGTCATGGCAAACATGATTTTTGCCAGTTTCTTGAAATCACTCTCTTCAGTTTTGTCTATGTTGTCTTGTTCATTTTTGGCAAACCCGTAAACGAAAAATGCCTTGTCGCCTTGACGATAAAGAACGATAGACCGATAACCGCCTGATTTGCCCTCATTGGGTCGGGCAATCCGCTGTTTGATCACCCCGCCACCATAGTTGGCATCAATCAAACCGGAATCCGCATTTTCTACGGCCTCAATCAGCTTCTTGTCGCTGATCTTCTCCTTGCGGGCAAATTTGGAAAATTCCCTGTTTTTGAAAATTCTCAAAGGAATACGCTCCACATTCCATATTGCCGACTACTTTAAATTGTAGAACTAGGCTCTACAGTTGTCAAAATCTAAGTTTCATCTGTAAGCGCCAGCGGCATCAATAAACACCCTGCAAGGCAACACGGATGGGCGCGATAAACGCGAGTGCTCAGCCGACTCGGCGTGGTCATGGAACCTGGCATGTGTGCACGCTCCTTGCTGCGATTGCCTTGCAGTGGGAGGGGGCTATGTAATCTATAGCGATCAGCGGTTTTTCAGGCTGTCTCGGATTTCGCGCAGCAGCACGATGTCTTCAGG
>JAZKIK010000413.1:0-1689 GCA_040384925.1 Pseudomonadota bacterium
ATAGGGGCTGGCAGCTGCATTGATGAACGTGTAATTGTTGCCGACCAGCCGGTTGATCGCATTCCTCAGCCGCTGATAAGTAGCAGGCGTATCCTTGTCAAACTGCACACCAGTCAGCCCGGCAGCCTTGACCACCTCCATCAGTGACCACAGAACTGAATTGTGATCTTTGTCGCCCACAGCAGTCGGCACAGCCTGTGCCTGCTCATGCATCCGCTGCCCAGTCCCCAAGTGGGTTACATAGCCGTTTGAAAGCGTGAAGTCCATTGGTTTACCTCAAAAAAGAATCAAGAAAAAATCACATTGATCTGAAACCGGGCGGGCACCACGCGCTGCAGGTAGCATGCAAGCTCACCGCCATTCATGGTTCCTTCGGCCAGCCGCTGACCAACCCGCGATGTACCCACGCGAAACAGCGTCGACTGCAGCACCACATTCACATACAAAATCCCGTCAAGCTGCCCCAGGCGGTCACCAACCCGGTCACGTCCGCACCGAAAAGGGTGGTTGTAGGTCACAGTCGCCGTGTAACCCAGCCAGGCACAAACCGCCACAATCGCAGCAGTAGATCCAGAGCTGGAGTCCGGATAAGCCAGGCCCGGCCCGGCCAGCCGCGTCAGCAGCAGCTTTTTGCGCAAATTGCGGCTCGCCTCTTCATTCGGAAAAACATAAGCAAGGTCAGCAGACCGCGTAACAGTCGCCGCAACTGTCGGGATGTAGCTCGTGCCTCGGTCTAGCTCCAGCTGTGCAGCCCCCACGTAAAACCCGCTGGCCCCGTCCCCCAGATAGCTCAACACCCCAGAAGGATCAAGCAAGTAAACATTGGGCTGCAATGTTGTGCCTGTGGTCGTTTCCGTCACGGTCACACGCCAAACACCATTCGCCAGGCCGACAACCCGGATCTGCCCGCCCGCGACAACCGAATAGGTGCCCGTCAACAGGTCAACCGTTGCCACAGTCCGGGATACCACCGTTGATCCTGTACTTGTCAGCACATAAGCGCTTGTTCTTTCTCCAGCGCGCAGATCAAAAGAGTAGCTGTACGTCTTGCCCGCCTCAACCACAAACGTCCGGAAAGTCCTGTGCTGCTGGGTTGCAGATGACTCAACCAGCTTGCTCAAACTCATGGTGCCATCTGCACCCACAGCAGCAGCATCGACAATCGTCGCCCCCGATTTCGACCAGGCTGCATTGCTGGGCAAGTCAGAGTAAGTCCAAAGGTTCGTCACCGCCGCTTCGACGACCAGCTTCCCACCCTCATACCGCGCCACATTCACCGCCGCCGTCTTTCTCACTCCAGCGGCATCAATGTAAGACCCGGTCGATGCACGCGAAAAAACAGCAACTTGCGCAGGCGTCAGGGCATAAAGACCGGGCACCAGCAACTCATTCGGCAGCGTAAAACACGGATCAGGCAGGCCAGTCGCCTCCTCCCACTCAGCCAGCCGATTGATCGTCGTCGCCGGTTGCCACTGTTTGACGGTTGCCGCGCAAAACTCATGCAGCTCACTAAAAGACCCGGCCAGTCCCCGAATCACCCGCATCAACACCGAACTCGAATCGCGTGGCCACGCAAACCCGGTAGGGAGCAAAGCGGACAACGCTTGAAAGAACTTGTCCATCGCTAAACCCAAGTAAACGTGCCAGAAGCCAGCAACTGGTCAAAAGCAGCAACAGTGAAAGTCCCGC
>JAZKIK010000414.1:0-533 GCA_040384925.1 Pseudomonadota bacterium
GTTTTTGTTGAGAAAAAACTAAAACGGCTTGTCAACTGAGGGACTTGCAGAACCTCCCAAACCAGCCGAATTTGCCGCCGAATGAGGTAAAAAAGAAGTTGCGGGCTCCGCCCAAAAGGCTGGAAGATCAGGGTGCTGAAGTCTTCACTTGATGCTCGTCCTTGGATATTACCCTGAGATACTTCAAGAACCCTCAACACCCATGAACACTTCCGCCATGATTGACGCCCACTTTCACTGCTGGCAGCCTGCCCGTGCCGACTACGGCTGGCTTGATGCCAGCATCAACCCGGCATTGGCAGCCATCTGCCGCGATGTGTCTGTGGCCGACTGGCAGGCGCAGTGCGCACCGCACGGCATCACAGGCGGTGTGCTGGTGCAGGCTGCGCCTACCGAGGCTGAAACGCGGTTTTTGCTGGGCCTGGCTGATGAAAACCCCGTTGTTCTGGGCGTGGTGGGCTGGGTTGACTTGCTGGCGTCTGATGCCGCAGACCGCATCCAGCAACTGAAAAAATACCCCAAACTCAAGGGCT
>JAZKIK010000414.1:543-1558 GCA_040384925.1 Pseudomonadota bacterium
TTCAGGATATTGCCGATGCGAGCTGGATTCTGAAACCTGAACTTGCGCCCGCACTGCAGGCGATGGTTGAAACCGGGCTGGTTTTTGACGCGCTGGTCAAGTCAGTCCATCTGCCGCATATCCTGACTCTTGCTGCACGCCACCCTGATCTCAAGATAGTCATTGATCATGCCGCCAAACCGGATATTGCTGCCAGCCAGTGGCAGCCGTGGGCTGATGGCATGGCTCAAATCGCCTTGCAAACCACAGCCGTGTGCAAACTCTCGGGACTGATGACCGAGGCCGGGCCAAACCCGCAAGCCGCCGCCTTGTTGCCCTATGTTGAACATGTGCTGAAGTGTTTTGGCCCCGGTCGGGTCTTGTGGGGCAGCGACTGGCCGGTGCTGGAGCTTGCCTGCACTTATGGCGACTGGTGGGCACAAACGCAGCAAGTGCTTGGCGCTTTTGGCAAGGATGAAAAAGCGGCCATTCTGGGTGGCAATGCAGCGCGGATTTATGGGCTTGATCCAGCCCGCTGAAATCAGCCGCCTTCAGCCCGCCGCGTCAAAACCAGGCGCTGACCAATACGCCAGCAGGCCAGCCACCAGGCCACAGCCGCCTGCAGCGCAGCCGCAATCACACCCAGCCAACCATTGCCTTCAGGTGTCAGCGGAAAAACCAGTCTGGCCAGTGTGTCCAGACCCAGGGCGTGCAGGGTGCCCGGCAAAATCAGGTTCAGCACCAGGATGTACACCAGGCTTGAGCCTATGACCCGCCGTGGTTTGGCGGCGGCGTTGAAAAACATCAGAATGCCTGCGTCGCGTATCAACAAAAACACCAGGGACAGGGGCATGGTGGCCCAGACTGCGGGCATTGATTTGCCTGATACCGTGGTGCTCAGGTTAAGCAGCGTCAGCAGCACGGCGCTCAATGCGGCCACCAGCAGACTTGGCGGCCAGCAGGGCATTTCTTCAGCCACGCGCCGCCACTGGGCCAGGTCAAACTTGCGCAGCACACGCCGCACTTCGGCGAACAC
>JAZKIK010000415.1:0-20355 GCA_040384925.1 Pseudomonadota bacterium
CTGTACGAGAGCCAGACGACGCGCATCTTTCGCCTGCGGAGGCTGGCGGATGCGGTCAGCTTCATCTGCAAGGAGCCGTTGGGCGCAAACGCCCTGCAGCGGCTGCGCCACGAAAGCAGAATCCTTGCTCGCCTGGCTGGCGTTGAGGGCGTGCCGCAGTTGGCCAAGGCAGCGTTTTTTTCCAACCTTCACGACCATCTCGTGGTATTGAAGGACAACGATGGTGTGCCGCTTGAGCAGACACTGAATGATGCACCGATGGAGTTGTCGGCGCTGCTGGCGCTGGCGTTGCAACTGAGCCGTGTCATCGCAGCGATGCATCGCTGCGGTGTGATACACAAGAATATCAACCCGTCCAACATCCTGCTTTGCGGCCCCCAGGGCCTGCCAGTGCTGATCGATTTTCACCTGGCCACCACGATTGCAGAGGAACAGCCGGGTTTTGTTCACCATGGCATGATTGCCGGCACACTGGCCTATATCTCGCCCGAACAGACCGGGCGCACTGGCCATGGCGTGGATCAGCGTGCCGATCTGTATTCGTTCGGCGTGACTCTGTATGAGTTGGCGACCGGTCATCCCCCGTTCGCCGCAGATGACACTCTGCAGTTGATCCACGACCAGCTGGTCACTGTGCCGACCTCACCGATCGCGTTGGTGCCGGACTTGCCGCAGGCCTTGTCCGACATCATCATGCGCCTGCTGGAGAAAGAGTCGGACCGGCGTTACCAGAGTGCCGATGGCCTGGCACATGATCTGTCCCATTTGATTGAAAAACTGGCGCGCCGCGAGAGTGCGCCATTTCCTCTGGGCCAGCGCGACTTTGCGCTGCGGCTGGCAGCGCCTTCGCGCCTGATGGGTCGCGACCGCGAAATTGCAGCCTTGGGCCAGGCCTTCGAGAAGGCGCTGCATGGTCAAGGCCATGTCGTCCTGGTTACCGGTGCATCAGGCGTCGGCAAGACGGCACTGATCAACGAGTTGCGCCCGATGGTGACGGCGCAGCGCGGATGGTTCGTATCCGGCAAGTTTGACCAGTACCGCCATGATGCCCCAACGGCCACCTTGCAGGCCTTGCGCGCGCTTGGCCGACTGCTGCTGGCCGAGCCCTCCGCCGAACTGGCCTTGCATCGTTCGCGCATTCTGGATGCCCTGGGACCGAACGCCGGCCTGGCCTGCGGGCTGCCCGAGTTCGCCCTGCTGCTGGGGCCACAGCCTGAAGTGGTGACTATTGATCCGGCCCAGGCCGAGGCCAGACTGTCGCTGACCACGGTGGCGCTGCTGCGCGCCATCGTCTCGGCCGCACGGCCACTGGTGATGGTGCTCGACGATTTGCAATGGGCCAGCCCGATTTCGATTCGCCTGATTGACAACGTATTGAACGATGCCAGGCTGCCGGGCCTGCTGATACTGGGGGCCTACCGCTCCGCCGAAGTGGATGCTACGCATCCGCTGTCGGGCATGCTGCCGCGCTGGGAACGGCTGGACACCGCACCCTTGCAGCTGAAACTGGAGAACCTGCCGCCAGCCGACCTGAGTGAGATGCTGGCCGAGATGCTGCGGCTGCCACCTGCGGCGGCCGCACAACTGGCTGATGCCGTGAGCGCGAACACCAGCGGCAATCCCTTCGACACGGTAGAGCTGGTCAACGCACTGCGCCGTGATGGTGTACTGGTGTCAGGCAACGAAGGCTGGCATTGGGACGTCAATACCATCCGCCGTTACATCGGCCGGGACAATGTGGTCGATCTGCTGAGCACCCGTGTTGCCCGTTTGCCAGCGGCATCACAAAGACTGCTTGAGATCCTGGCCTGCCTGGGTGGCGAGGTCGAACTGCGCTTGCTGCAGGCCGCGACCGGCCTGCCCTTGCCGGTGCTGGAGGAGCAATTGCTTGCACCGCTGGAAGACGGCTTGCTGGTGCTGGAAAAAGCTGACGACAGCACCGTGCGTTTTCGCCATGACCGGGTGCAGCAGGCCGCTTACGGCGAGCTTGATCCGGCGCAACGCAATCTCCTGCATCTTGCGATTGCGCGGCGGCTGTTTGTGTGCCCCGAGTTCAGTGCTACAGCCGCCGAGCAGTACCTTGCAGCCGTCCTGGAGGTGCATGAGGCCGACGAATGCCGACGTGTGGCCAGCCTGTTTCATGAGGTCGCAGCCGAGGTGCGCCGATCCGCCAACTATTCCTCGGTGGAACGTTTCCTGGGCGCGGCGCTGCTGCTGCTGGCCGACGCCGGGACACAGCGAAAGACCGACAAGGCATTACTCACCGCCCTGCAGATCGAACACCATGCCGCGCTGTACAGCCTGGGCCGTCTGGAGGTGGCCGATGGCGTTTACCGCGTGATCGAGGCGCATGTCAGCGACGCGTTGACCCTGGTCAACCCTGTCTGTGTGCAGATGAACAGCCTGACCAGCCGTGGCCGCCCGAGAGACGCCCTGGCCCTCGGAAGGGCATTGTTGCAACGACTGGGATACTGCGCGCCCGAGGACGACATGCAGGCTGATATCGCGCCGCGCCTGGCAGGTCTGCGCCGCTGGATCGAGGAGGACGTTGGAGTCGACTATCGGCACCAGCAGGAAACCGTCAACCCCTATGTACGCGCCTCGGCCAGGCTGATCGATGAAATGACACCGCCGGCCTTTTTCTCGGATCCAGCGATGCTGACCTGGCTGGTGCTGGAAACCCAGCGCCTGTGGTCTGAACACGGTTTTTGTGCGGCCATGGTTGGCCCTCTTGGCCACGCAGGTCTGATCACTATTTCCACCTGGCAGGACCACCACAGTGGCTACACGGCGGTGCAGCATGTGCTGAAGGTTGGTGAAATACGTGGCTACGAGCCAGAGACCTCCAGAGTCCGTTTCCTGTTCGCGATGTTCGCCCAGCACTGGTTCGAGCCACTGGAATCCTGCATCCACGAAGCGCAACGCGCGCGCGAAGGTTTGCTGCAAGGCGGTAATTTGCTGACCGCCTGCTTCACTTACACACCGACCTTGTACGCCACTCTGGAGTGTGCCCCTTCGCTTGAAACTGTCGTTGCCGAAACCGAGGCAGCCCTGGTTTTTGCCGCACGCACCGGCAACCATCAGGCAGCATCGACGTTTACCGTCTTTCGGCAATTCCTGCGCGCGCTGCGCGGCGAGACCAGCGCCTATGGCAGTTTCTCGGACACCTCGTTTGATGAAGCCACTTATGTGGCAAATATGCGCACCAACCAGTCCGCCACCCGCTACTTCCACATCATGCAGGCCCTGGCCGCTGCCCTGTTTTCAGAGCCTGAAAAACTCGCCAGCCATAGCGCAATGGTGTTGCCATTGATGCGCACGGCACCGAGCTATTACAGCGCTGCGCTGGCCCAGGTTCTGCAGGCACTTGCGCTGGCCGAACAGATCAAGGGCCTTGGCGCTGAGGAGCGCATCGCATTGTTCACCGAGCTGGATGCCTGCTGCGACTGGCTGGCGCTGCGCGCCGCAGATTGCCCTGTCAATTTCCTGCACCTGCTCAAGCTGGTTGAGGCTGAACGTGCCTGGGCGCTGGACAACTTTCAGGCGGCGGCCTGCCTGTTCGATACCGCACAGCGCGAGGCCTCTGCGCATCAGCGTCCTTGGCATCAGGCGCTGATCACCGAGCGCGCCGGCTTGTTTCATTTGACGGGTGGCATGGCGCTGACTGGAGAGCTGCTGCTGGCCCAGGCAAGAGACCGCTATCAGGCCTGGGGAGCCAGAGCGAAAGTGGAGCAACTGGAGCGTATCCACGGCTTCCTGCGAAACTCCCGCAGTGCCAGGCTTGAGCTGAAATCGGGTCAGAACGCCAGCATCTCCGCCGATACCATCGACACGCTGGCCATCCTGCGTGCGTCCCAGGCGCTGAGCTCGCAGACCAGTGTGGCGCGGCTCAAGGCCAGCGTGGTCAAGCTGCTGTGTACCCTCACAGGTGCCACCACGGTGCGGTTTGCGTTGTGGGATGAAGATGCAAAGGACTGGTTTTTGTCGGAGCAGCCAGATACAGCGCCCATCTGCGTGGAGGAGGCTGGTGCGCGCGGCCTCTTGCCCTTGGCGGCTTTCCGTTATGCCGAGCGTACCCGCCTGCCCTTGCTGGTCGAGGATGCAACGCGCGATGACCGCTTCGCACGAGACCTTTATATTGCCGGTCTTGCTTACTGCTCGCTGCTGGTCGTACCCATCCTGAACCAGGGCGTGTTGCGCGCCGTGTTGCTGCTGGAAAACCAGCTCAGCCGTGGTGCCTTCTCGACCGACCGGCTGGATGCGGTGATGCTGATCGCAGGCCAGCTCGCCGTGTCGCTGGAAAATGCCCTCCTGTACCAGGAGTTGGAGCAACGCGTGCAGCAGCGCACCCGCGAGCTGCGCGAGACGCAGGCTGAACTCGTGGGCACCGCCCGGCGGGCCGGCATGGCTGAAATTGCCACCAACGTGCTGCACAACGTGGGCAATGTGCTCAACAGCGTCAACGTGTCGGCCGGACTGATCACCTCCAGTGTCCGCGCATCGAAGATCCAGGGACTCAGCCGGGCAGTCCAGATGATGAACGAACATGCGGCTGATCTGGGCGTATTCCTGACTTCTGACGACAAGGGCAAACGGCTGCCTGCTTACTTGAGTCAGCTGGCACAGGTGCTTGTGGCGGAGCACCAGGGTACTGTCGAGCAGCTTGGCGTGCTGTCAAGGAGCGTAGACCACATCAAGGAGATCATCGCCATACAACAGACCCATGCTGGCACTTCAAGCCTGATGGTGTCGACACAGCCCCATAAACTGGTGGAAGAGGCCCTGCACATGAATGCCGCAACCTTGACTCGCCATCATGTCTGTGTGGTCAAGGAATTTGCGCCCCTTGCTGAAATGGAACTGGACAAGGGGCGGATCCTGCAGATTCTGGTGAATCTGATCGGCAATGCCAAGCAGGCGATGGACGGCATGGTCGACCGGGAACATCGAATCACGCTGAGCGTGTGCCTGACGCAAGACCAGAAGCTGCGCATCGGTGTTGCGGACAATGGCGTGGGCATTGCACCGGAGAACCTGACCAGGGTATTCGCCCACGGGTTTACTACCAAAAAGGACGGTCATGGATTTGGGCTGCACAGTGCCGTGATCGCCGCGCAGGAAATGGGCGGCGTACTTACAGCCCACAGCGATGGTCCTGGCACCGGTGCGATGTTCACGCTTGAGCTTCCAATCAAGACCCGCGGAGTTATCTCATGAACACGCAGCTATTGAAATTCATGATGGCCGTGATGGCCTGGACATCCCACCCCGCAATTGCGGCCTTGCATGATGAGCCGATCCAGCCGATTCCTCTTACTTTGAAGCAGGACCCGGTTCGTGCTGACATTGGGCGCCTGCTTTTTCACGATAAACGCCTGTCTGGTAACGGGCGGGTGTCTTGCGCCAGCTGTCACGATCTGAGCAAGGGCGGTGGCGACGGTCGCGATCATTCGGTTGGACTCAATGGTGGCCTGACCAGCGTCAACGCTCCGACTGTGTTCAACGCTGCACTCAATTTCAGGCAATTCTGGAATGGCCGTGCCGATTCGCTGGAGGCACAGGTTGATCATGTCATGCAGAACCCGGTCGAGATGGGTTCAAAATGGGAAGAGGTCATACAGAAAGTGTCGCAGGAGGCCAGGTACAAGAAAGCTTTTTCTGCTGCCTACAAAGACGGAGTCACCAAAGCGAATATTCAAAATGCCATCGCGACCTTCGAGCGAACGCTGATCACGCCAAATTCGCGCTTTGACAAATTCCTTCGCGGCGACGCCAACGCCATTTCGGCTGCGGAGAAGGCCGGATATGCAAAGTTCAAGCAGTATGGATGCATTGCCTGCCATCAGGGGGTGAACGTGGGAGGCAATATGTTTCAGAAGTTTGGCGTCATGGGCAACTACTTCGAGAAACGCGGCAATCCGACGGAGGCCGATCTCGGCCGGTATCTTGTCACCAGGGTGGAAAGTGATAAACATGTCTTCAAGGTTCCGAGTCTGCGTAATATCGTGCTCACGGCACCTTACTTCCACGATGCCTCGGCGAAAACTCTGGAGGAGGCCGTTGATGTCATGTTCAGGTACCAGCTCGGTCGCCTCGCTTCCAAAGAGGACAAAGAGTCGATCATCAAGTTTCTGGGGACGCTGACTGGCGAACTGGAGATAAAGCCGTGAGAGTGCCCAATCAACTGGCCTGGCTGCCGATGACGGCTGTAACGGCCATACTGCTGTCCATTCTGGCTTTTCTCTACGCCAAAACACAAAGCCTTGATGAGGCGGACTACTTTGAGAATGTCGCCCTGTTACGCCATCTCCAGCAACTGGATGCCCAATGGGAACTGGACGTTCTGAAGTCCAAGATTGGTATCAGCACACACTACGATGCCCTGGCTGACTCCCAGGGTGAATTGAGCCAGCTGTTAAAGCAACTCGAGACGAATCTGGAAACTCAGCTGCACGACGAGGCTGCTGCGTTGGCAAAGAGCCAGGCGGTGCTGCAGCGCGTCATTCAGGAAAAAGCTGTCCTGATCGAACAATTCAAATCGAACAATTCGGTGCTGCGTAACTCGCTGGTCTTCCTGCCCACTGCGGCAGAGGACGTCCAGCAGTCCTTCGGTTTACCCGGCGAAAGCATCCAGTCGGCGATCCGGAACATTTCGGCCAGCGTGAACAGGCTGCTGCTCGCGAGCATGTTGTACAGCCAGAGTCCGTCCAGCGACAGAGGTTCTGAAATTCAGGCTCAACTGAACCAGCTCGAAGCCGGGCGGCATCTTGTGCCACCAGCCATCAGGGACAGGCTGGATATTTTCCAGGCGCATGCCCGAACCATCCTGCGCGAGCAAAAAGTTGTGAGTGAGCTTCTCGTCAGCATTGCCGCTGCGCCGACAGCAACACGGATCGAGGAGATCAACAATGCCTTGACCGTTGAACACCAGCATGTTTCAGTGCAGCGTGAGCGCTATCGTGAATACCTGGTGATTTTTTCTGCAATGCTGGTGGCGCTGCTCTTGTATGCGGCAGTCCATCTGGTCCGCAATCATGCGGTGATCAAGCGCGTCAACAGGGAACTCCAAAGTGTCAATGAGAATCTGGAGCAGCGTGTTCAGGCGCGAACGCTTGAGCTGCGCCAGACGCAAAGTGAATTGGTAGCTACTGCGCGCCAGGCCGGCATGGCAGAAATCGCAACCAACGTGCTGCACAACGTGGGCAACATCCTCAATAGCGTCAACGTCTCTGTGGACGTGATGAGCAGCACGCTGCGCAAGTCCAAGATCCAGGGTCTGACACGGGCCGTACAACTGATGAATGAGCGCATGGCCGATCTGGGCAATTTTCTGACCCTTGACGCCAAAGGAAAGATATTGCCCGCTTATCTCGGTGGGCTGTCGCAAACCCTGGCACGGGAGCAGCAAGGCCTGTCGGAGGAGCTGGAACATCTCGCCAAGAGCGTTGCGCACATCAAGGACGTGGTAGCCAGACAGCAATCGTATGCAGGAGGCAGCAACATCGTCGAGCCGGTGCAGGTCTGCGATCTGGTGGAGGATGCCCTGCGCATGAACGGTGACTCACTCGCGCGGCATCAGGTCACCGTGGTAAAGGAGTTTGCGCAGGTGCCGGTGGTACTGCTTGACCGGGCACAGATGCTGCAGATCCTGGTGAACCTGATCAGCAATGCCAAGAACGCCATGGAGGATGTGGCGGGCGAATTGCACCAGATCACGCTACGTGTTGAGGTGCTTGGCAACTCCTGCCTGCGAGTCTGCATCAAGGACGAGGGCGAAGGCATTCTGGCGGAGAACCTGACGAGGATTTTCGGGCATGGTTTCACTACCCGCAAGAACGGCCACGGTTTTGGCCTGCACAGCAGCGCTCTATCGGCCCGGCAGATGGGTGGAACCCTTACCGCTCATAGCGATGGCCCCGGCAAGGGGGCGACCTTCACACTTGAACTCCCCATTAACATAACGCAGGCATCAACATGAACCAGCAGCAGAACCGACGCATTTTGCTGATCGACGACATGCACTCGATCCATGAGGACTTTCGCAAGATCCTCGCAACCAGACCGACTGCGCCTGCGCTGGACGAAGTGGAGTCAGCGCTGTTTGGAGAAAAAACCGCACAGTTTACCCTTGATGGTTTTGAGCTGGACTCGGCCTACCAGGGGCGGGAGGGAGTGGACAAGGTCGAGGCAGCTGTTCGGGCCGGGCACCCCTACGCCATGGCTTTTGTGGACATGCGCATGCCTCCGGGCTGGGATGGCGTGGAGACAATAGAGCGGCTCTGGCGCGTTGACCCGCAGATGCAGATCGTGATTTGCACGGCCTATTCCGACCATTCATGGGAAGACGTACTGGCGCGGCTGGAGGTGCAGGACCGGCTGCTGATTCTGAAAAAACCGTTCGACATGATAGAGGTCAGCCAACTGGCCAGGACACTGACCGCAAAGTGGGAGCTGGCGCGAGAAGCGGCGTTGCACATGAGCAGCCTGGAAAAGGCGGTGCAGGAGCTCAAGGCGACCGAAGCGGCCCTGTATCAATCCAACAAGGAGCTTGAAGCCTTCTCTTATTCGGTTGCACATGACTTGCGTTCGCCCCTGAACGCCATTGACGGCTTCAGTCATTTGCTGCAAAAGATGCTGAGCGGGGAAACCTCGGAACGCTCAAGGCACTACATCAGCCGAATACGCGCCGGCGTGAGGCAGATGGGAGAACTCACAGACGGCCTGCTGTCGCTGGCCCAGGTGTCCCACACCGACCTGAAGGCCGCAACGGTCGACCTTGCGGCGATGGCCGAACAGGTGCTGAAGGACTGTCAGGAGCGGGACGCCCGGCAGACCATGCAAGTCCACGTGGAAAACTATCTGATGGCCATTGGCGACCCTGCACTGCTGCGCCAGTTGATGGAAAACCTGATTTCAAACGCCTGGAAATTCACCGCAAATACTGCGGCCCCGGAGATTTGGGTCGGAAAATTGAACGCCGGTGACGACACCACGGTTTATTTCGTTCGCGACAACGGTGCTGGCTTTGACATGGCGTATGCGGACAGACTGTTCGGCACCTTCCAGCGGCTGCATTCGCCGGGTGAGTTTGCCGGCACAGGGATTGGCCTGGCGACCTCGCAAAGAATCATTGCCCATCACGCCGGTCGTATCTGGGCTGAAGGGGTTGTAGGGCAAGGCGCTACGTTCTTCTTCACGATACCATCAGTTTCCCGGCAACGCCCACCCCTTGAACACCAAATTAACCGGAGCGTGCCATGAATCCGCTGCAGAACCAGCGCATTTTGCTGATCGACGACATGCCTTCCATCCATGAGGATTTCCGCAAGATACTCGCGCCCACACCGGTATCGCAAGATCTGGAGGACGCCGAGGCGGCCCTGTTTGGTGACGCCATACCAGTGGCCCGCGATGGCTTCGATCTGGACTCGGCCTATCAGGGGCGGGAGGGAGTGGACAAGGTTGAGGCAGCCGTTCGTGCCGGTCGCCCCTATGCGATGGCCTTTGTGGACATGCGCATGCCTCCGGGCTGGGACGGCGTGGAGACGATAGAGCGGCTCTGGCGCATCGACCCGCAGGTGCAGATCGTGATCTGCACGGCCTACTCCGACCATTCATGGGAAGACGTGCTGGCGCGGCTGGATGTGCAGGACCGGCTGCTGATTTTGAAAAAACCGTTTGACATGATAGAGGTCAGCCAGCTGGCCAGGACGCTGACAACCAAATGGTCGCTGGCGCGGCAGGCGGCGTTGCAGATGAGCAGCCTCGAAGAGGCCGTGCAGGCGCGCACCCTGGAGCTTGCCGTTGCCAAGAACGTCGCTGAAAACGCCAACCAGACCAAGAGCGAGTTCCTGGCCAACATGAGCCACGAGATACGGACGCCGATGAACGCCATCATCGGCCTGTCGCACCTGGTGCTGAAGACCGATCTCACGATGCGCCAGCGCGACTATCTCCAGAAAGTGCAGAACTCGGGCCAGCATCTGCTGGGAATCATCAACGACATCCTGGACTTCTCCAAGGTGGAAGCAGGCAAGCTGGATATCGAGCAGGCCGACTTCGAGCTTGAAAAGCTGCTGGACAACCTGGCCAATCTGCTGACCGAAAAAAGCAATGCCAAGGGGCTGGAACTGGTCTTCGCTATCGACCCGGACGTGCCACAAAACCTCGTTGGCGATTCATTGCGCCTGGGACAAATACTCATCAATTTCGCCAACAACGCCGTGAAATTCACCGAAACCGGTGAAATCGTTGTTTCCGCATGTGTCCAGGAGCGCACGGAGGAGGACGTGCTGTTGCGTTTTGCCGTGAAGGACACGGGCATAGGCCTCACGCAGGAACAGATAGGGCGCCTGTTCCAGAGTTTCCAGCAGGCCGATACGTCCACCACGCGCAAATTCGGCGGCACAGGCCTTGGCCTGGTGATCGCCAGGAAGCTTGCCGGGCTGATGGGCGGCGAGGTCGGCGTCGAGAGCCAGATTGGTGTGGGCAGTACCTTCTGGGTTACCGCCCGGCTGGGTCTCAGCACGCTGACACGGCGCGAGTTCACGCCGAACCCGGATCTGCGCGGGCGCCGTGCGCTGGTGGTCGATGACAATGACATCGCCCGCACAGTCATTACGGACATGCTCAAGGGCATGACTTTCTCGGTGGACAGTGCGTCTTCGGGGAAAGTGGCCGTGGAAGAGGTTAGAAAGGCCGCAATGGCGGGAGATCCCTTCGAGATCATCTACCTGGACTGGCGCATGCCCGTGATGGACGGCATAGAAACCGCACGCCAGATCCAGTCACTTGGCCTTTACCCGGCACCCAGCCTCGTCATGGTGACTGCCCATGGCCGGGAAGAGGTGCTCAAGGAAATCGAATCCATGGGCATAGAGGACGCGCTGGTCAAGCCGGTGAACCCCTCCATCCTCTTCGACACGACGATCAATTTGCTGGGCGGCAAGCTGGTGGAGCAGCGCAATGCCCAGGAAACACCGTTGATGGCTTCAGTGGATCTGGCCACGATTCAAGGCGCGCGCATTTTGCTGGTGGAAGACAACGACATCAACCAGATCGTGGCCAGCGAACTGCTGCAGGATGCCGGTTTTGTCGTCGATATTGCCGAAAACGGGCAAATCGCCCTGGACATGATCGAGAAGGATGACTACGACCTGGTGCTGATGGACATGCAGATGCCGGTGATGGACGGGGTGGAGGCAACCGTGGCCCTGCGGCAGATGGAGCGCTTTCAGGGCCTTCCCGTTGTGGCAATGACGGCCAATGCCATGACGCAGGACCGGCAAATTTGCCTGGAGGCCGGAATGAACGACTTTCTGGTCAAGCCCATCGAACCGGATCAGGTATGGGATGTGCTGCTCAAATGGATCAGGCCAGGCAGTGTGGCGGCAAGCTGAACGGCTGCGGCAAGGCTGGAAACCGGCAGCACCTGCGATTTGTTCAATTGCTCACCATATTAATAGCTATAAATGACCATTGGATATGTGCAACTGGTACTTTTTACTATAAATTTTCAGCCATGCAGGCAGAGGTGTGGAAACCTTCGCAGGGATGATTTGAAGCATGGAATGGCGAGCGTACGCAAGCGGATTGCAACGAAGCAGTTCGTCCGAATCCGACAGGACAAACTGGGGAACTTATTTCTCGCCACCTCCTAAAGCCCGAGCAGGCTCTGCAGATTGTTCGCGGCAATGGCCTTGAAGTCTTCGGAGATCAACGCATGCGAAGCGGCATTGCGCCAGAACACCATGGCCAGTTCTTTGGCCGCAGGCCATTCGGCCAGGGTGGCGGCTGTGGGGTAAAGCGGCCTTTTGGTGAAATGCTGCTCAACCAGTTCGCCATTGATGGGTGCATACAGCATGGGCAACATGTCGTAGGTCGGTGACAAATACCAGTCGTCGTCCCGCAGCAGCAGCGAGATATTGCCGTAATGCCGGTCAGTGTTGGCAATCAGCAGGCCAAAGGCCTCCAGAAAACGCAGTTGCGCGGCGTCAGGAACTGTCAACAGGCGGCTTTCAACCATGCGGTTGGCGGTAGCAGCCCAGTTATCGACCTTGCCTATATATTCCGAGTCATAAACTTCCAGCGACACCATGCCGATGCGACCCTGGGGCGTGCGGTCAAAACGTTGTGATTCCAGGAAGACGCGGCCTGCCGCCAGAAAGACCTGTGTTTTTGCCGCCGGATAAGCGGCCTGGCCCAAGGTCTGCAGCGCCAGGTGTTCACAGACCAGCAGGTCGCGCACCCGCTGGCTGACCACCGAATCGCTGGCAGGTGAAAACTTCACCAGCACATGGCGGCCATGGTTGATGGTGCAGAATTTGGGCTGTTCGCCACCTGCTGACGAACCCGGCAGACTGCCCTGCATGGCGGCCTCGGCCAGCGCCGGGTAGTCTTGCCACGATCCGGCACGCGATGCACGTTGCGCCAAAGTGTGAAAGCGCTCAAAAGCCGGCTCTCCCACAATCAGGTTGCCGGGCAGATCATCGCCAAACAGCACCATGGCCTTGAGTGCGTCATCATCATTCCAGCGCTGCGGGTCTGCCGCCAACTGCAACTCGGGGTGGGCTGCAGCAAAAGTACGACCCATAAAACCCTGGGGTTTCATGTCATTCAAAAACCAGGGCAGACCGTCATGCGGCTGGCTGACACCGTCTGCCTCATCGACCCAGAAACGCCCGCCGGGCAAGGGCAACAAACGGCAAAAAGGTGTCACTGCACCATGCTCGTCCACGCGCATCACGGGCACTTCCCTGCCCACACCCTCCACAGCACGCGGCAGCAGGTAACGCCTTGAACGCGCCGCACCCAGGCTGCGCACCTCGCCTGAGGCGATCAAGGGTGCCAGTGCACGCGACACGGTGGGCTGGCTCAGTCCCAGTTGCGTTTGCAACTCGATACTGGTCGCCACACCCCCGCGAGTGCGCAGGGCCTGGAACACTTGATCAGCAGAATTGGAGCGCCTGGGCATTGAATGAAATTTTGAATGGATAAATGAATAGATATCTTCAGACTTCATCATAGGATAAAGCCATTTTTATTACGCTCAATGAATAGATACTGGCGTAAAAAAAGCGCCCGAAGGCGCTTTTTGCTGAGTGTCAATTTTTGTGGCGGTTTATTGGGAAACCACACGAACCATTTCCAGGCACTTGTTGGAATAACCCCATTCGTTGTCATACCAGGCGACGATCTTGACGAAGGTGCCGTCCAGTGCAATGCTGGCATCGGCATCAAAAATCGAGGTGCGTGTGTCACCACGGAAGTCGGTGGCGACCACCTTGTCTTCGGTGTAACCGAGCACACCCTTGAGTGCGCCTTCACTCTGTGCCTTCATTTCAGCGCAGATTTCTTTCAGCGTGGCTTCACTGTTCAGTTCGCAGGTCAGGTCAACCACTGACACATCGGATGTTGGCACACGGAAAGACATGCCGGTCAGCTTTTTGTTCAGTTCGGGAATCACCACACCCACGGCCTTGGCTGCGCCCGTTGATGAAGGAATGATGTTTTCCAGAATGCCACGGCCGCCGCGCCAGTCCTTGTTGCTCGGGCCGTCAACGGTTTTTTGTGTGGCGGTGGCAGCGTGTACCGTGGTCATCAGGCCGCGTTTGATGCCCCATTTGTCATTCAGCACTTTTGCAACCGGTGCCAGGCAGTTGGTGGTGCAGCTGGCATTGGAGATGATGGCCTGGCCAGCGTAGGTCTTGCAGTTCACGCCAAACACAAACATCGGGGTGTCGTCTTTGGAAGGGGCAGAAATGATGACTTTTTTCGCGCCAGCGGCCAGGTGTTTTTCAGCACCAGCCTTGTCGAGGAAGAGGCCGGTCGACTCGATCACCACATCGGCACCGACTTCGTTCCATTTCAGGTTGGCAGGGTCACGCTCCTGTGTCAGGCGGATTTTTTTGCCGTTGACGATCAGCGTGCTGCCTTCAACCGAAACTTCACCCTTGAAACGGCCATGCACCGAGTCGTATTGCAGCATGTAGGCCAGGTATTCAGGCTCCAGCAGATCGTTGATGCCGACGATTTCAATATCGTCAAAACTCTGGATTGCCGAGCGAAACACATTGCGGCCGATGCGACCAAAACCATTGATGCCTACTTTGATTGCCATTGCTGATTGCTCCTTAATGATGAAACTGTTTGCCTGCTGTGGCGGGGCTGGCCCACCATGCATGCCTGATTTTTTGCTTACTTGCGTTTGCCCGTTGAAAGCACCTTGCGCACGGTATCGGCCACGTTTTCCGGCGTGAAACCAAAGTGCTTGAACAGCACCGGTGCGGGTGCTGATTCGCCATAAGTATCGATGCCGACCACCGCGGCGCAGCCGTATTTCCACCAGCCGTCTGTCACACCCATTTCAACCGCGATGCGCGGCAGGCCTTCTGGCAGCACTTCTGTCTTGTAAGCCGTTTTTTGCTGGTCAAAAGTGGTGGTGCTGGGCATGGAAACCACACGTACTGCGATCTTGTAAGTGGCCAGCAGCTCTTGCGCCTTGAGCGCCAGTTGCACTTCCGAGCCGGTGGCGATGATGACGGCCTGGGCTTTTTTCTTGAGGCCGACTTCCTCGGGTTCGGCCAGAATGTAGGCGCCCTTGCTGATCTGGCCCAGATCGTTTTTGGGTGCGTAAGGCAGGTTCTGGCGGCTCAGCAGCAGTGCTGTTGGTTTGGCCTTGTTTTGCAGGGCCACGGCCCAGGCAACGGCGGTTTCAGCCGTGTCGCCCGGACGCCAGACATCAAGATTGGGAATCAGGCGCAGGCTGGCGGCATGTTCAATCGACTGGTGCGTCGGGCCGTCTTCACCCAGGCCGATGGAATCATGCGTAAACACGTGCACCACACGCAGCTTCATCAGCGCGGCCATGCGGATGGCGTTGCGGCTGTAGTCGCTGAACGTGAGGAAGGTGCCGCCGTAGGGAATGTAGCCGCCATGCAGCGCCACACCATTCATGATGGCGGCCATGCCGAACTCGCGCACACCATAGTTGATGTGGCGGCCACCAGCGCTGACGCCTTCGGCGTTGGCCGTCAGCACAACTTCGCCATTCAGGTCAAAACGCAGGTTGGGTGTGGACTTGGTGTTGGTCAGGTTGGAACCCGTCAAATCGGCCGAGCCGCCCAGCAACTCGGGCAGTCCGGCGGTGAAGGCTTCCAGCGCCAGCTGTGATGCCTTGCGCGAAGCCACGGTTTCAGCTTTGGTGTGAGCGCCAACCACGGTGTCCACCGCCAGTTGCGAAAAGCTCTTGGGCAAGTCGCCCTTCATGCGGCGTTTGAGTTCGGCAGCCAGTGCAGGGTAAGCGGTCTTGTAGGCGGCAAATTTTGCGTCCCATGCGGCTTCTGCAGTCAGACCCCTGGCCTTGGCATCCCACTCGTCGTAGCACTCTTTTGGAATGCTGAAAGGCGCGCTTGACCAGCCCAGTGCTTCGCGTGTGAGTTTGATTTCTTCAGCGCCCAGAGGTTCACCATGGGCTTTGGCGGTGTTGGCGCGATTGGGTGAACCCTTGCCAATGTGGGTCTTGCAAATGATCAGCGTCGGTTTGTTGTCGGCTGATTTTTTGGCTTCGCTGATGGCGCTGGACACGGCAGCGGCGTCGTGGCCGTCCACCGGACCAATCACGTTCCAGCCGTAGGCGGCAAAACGCAGTGCGGTGTTGTCAATAAACCAGGGCGCGACCTGGCCATCAATCGAGATGCCATTGTCGTCATACAGCGCAATCAGCTTGCCCAGGCGCCAGGCACCGGCCAGTGCGGCGGCTTCGTGGCTGATGCCTTCCATCAGGCAACCGTCACCCATGAAGACATAGGTGTTGTGGTCAACAACTGCATGGCCTTCGCGATTGAACTCCTTGGCCAGCAGCTTTTCAGCCAGCGCCATGCCCACGGCATTGGTCAGGCCCTGGCCCAGCGGGCCGGTGGTGGTTTCAACACCTGGGGTGTAACCCACTTCAGGATGACCTGGGGTTTTGCTGTGCAACTGGCGGAAGTTCTTGATTTCCTTGATCGGCAATTTGTAGCCAGTCAGGTGCAGCACCGAATAGATCAGCATCGAGCCGTGGCCGTTGCTCAGGACAAAACGGTCGCGGTCAAACCAGTTCGGGTTTTGCGGGCTGTGTTTGAGGTGGCTGCCCCACAGCGCAACCGCCATGTCTGCCATGCCCATGGGGGCGCCGGGGTGTCCGGAGTTGGCTTGTTGAACGGCGTCCATTGCGAGTGCGCGTATCGCATTCGCCATCATTTGCGTGTTTGCCATGTAGGCTGCTCCGGGAGGGGGATAGATCGGGTGAACCCAGCATTTTAGCGACCTTGCCCGAACTGACCTGATACGGCCCCGCCGCATCGTCTAAAGTTGCGGCATGCAAGGCCTTCACCTCACCGCCGATCTCTATAACTGCCACTGCGCCATGCACTGGATGACAGACGCCGACAAACTCGGCGACTGGTGTCTGCAGGCCGTGCGATCCAGCGGGCTGCAGCCCGTCAACCAGCTGTTTCACGCCTTCCCTGGCACGGCCTCTGGACCTGGTGGCATCACGGCCACCGTGCTGCTGGCCGAGTCACACATGTGTGTTCACACCTGGCCTGAAAAGAAAGCCGTGACGCTTGATGTGTATGTCTGCAACTTTGGCGGCGACCATTCGGCCAAGGCGCGTGCATTGATGCAATTGCTGGTCGGGCGTTTTGCGCCAGAATGGACAGAGCAACGCTCTCTTGATCGTGGAAACGAATCGTGAGCCCTATCAAAGCCATGATTCTGGCGGCCGGGCGTGGTGAACGCATGCGGCCGCTGACCGACAGCACCCCCAAACCGCTGCTCAAGGTGCGCGGCAAGGCGCTGATTGACTGGCACGCCGAAGCGCTGGCCCTGGGCGGTTTTACCGAACTGGTCATGAACACAGACTGGCTGGGGCAGCAGATTCCGGCCCATTTTTCTGAACTCTCAAGTGTTCCAGGGCTGTTGCGCAATAGCAGTGAGCACAAAACACTGTCAATTTCATACTCGCATGAAGGCCTTGATTTTGGCGGCGCACTGGAAACCGCAGGCGGCATTGCGCGCGCACTGCCGCAACTTGGCGATGTGTTCTGGGTGCTGGCCGGTGATGTGTTTGTGCCGGGTTTTGAGTTTCAGCAAAACGATGTTGATCGTTTTGCTGCCAGCGGAAAACTTGCTCATCTGTGGCTGGTGCCAAACCCGCCGCATAACGCCAAAGGTGATTTCGGTCTGGCGGCAGATGGCCTGGCGCTCAATGTTTCTGCAGATTCAATTGAGGCACGCCACACCTTCAGCACCATTGCCCTGTACCGCAAGGAATTTTTCAACACACTGCCCTTTGGCAATCCGCAAGGCCTCAAAACCCCGTTGGCCCCACTGCTGCGCGTCGCGATGGACAATCGGCAGGTCAGCGCCCAGCTGTATTCAGGTGCCTGGACTGACGTGGGAACACCTGCCCGGCTTGATGAATTGAACCGAGAAAAACCAAGTACATGACTTCTTCCAGAACAACATCCAGAACCAAGGCTCTCACGGCTCTCACGGTTTACCAAAAACGCCGTGCCGCCATTGCCAAAGCCTTGAGGGCCGCAGGCGGCGGTGTCGCCCTGCTGCCTACCGCGCCCGAGTACCCGCGCAACCGTGATACCGACTTTCCCTACCGGCACGACAGCTACTTTTATTACCTGACCGGTTTTACCGAGGCACAAGGCTGGCTTGTCATTGAGGCCAGCGGCAAGACCACGCTGTTTTGCCGGCCCAAGGACATGGAACGTGAAATCTGGGACGGTATCCGTCTGGGCCCCGAGGCAGCACCCGAAAGCCTGGGTGTTGACCAGGCCTTCAGCGTTGAAACCCTGGCCGAAAAAATGCCCAGCCTGCTCGGCAATCAGCCCGCCGTGTGGTTTCCGTTTGCCACCCACAAGGGCCTGGACACGCAGGTTGACGGCTGGCTGAACACAGTGCGCAGCCGGGTGCGTGCCGGTACCGAATGTCCGCAAAACCTGCATGACCTGTGTGGGCTGCTTGACGAGATGCGGCTCGTCAAGGACGCGCATGAAATCGCCATCCTGCGGCGCGCCGGGCAAATCTCGGCCGAGGCTCATGTACGCACCATGAAGGCATCAGCCGCCATGCTGCGCGCAGGCGTGCCAGGCGGCCTGCGTGAATACCATCTGGAGGCAGAACTGCTGCATGAATTTCGCCGTCAGGGTTCGCAGTTTCCGGCCTACACCAGCATTGTTGCTGCAGGGGCGAATGCCTGCATACTGCATTACCGCGCTGCCGAAACCGAACTCACGCCTGGCCAACTGTGCCTGATTGACGCCGGTTGCGAGCTTGACGGCTATGCCAGCGACATCACCCGCACCTTTCCGGCTGACGGAAAATTCACAAAAGCCCAGCGCACGCTTTATGACATCGTGCTGGCTGCCCAGGTCGCCGCCATTGAAGTGACCAGACCCGGCAAACTTTTTACCGACGGACATGACGCCGCCACCCGCGTGCTGGCCCAGGGCATGCTCGACGTCGGCCTGTTGCCCAGGTCAAAACACGGCAGCGTTGACGATGTGCTCGCCTCGGGTGCCTACCGCCAGTTCTACATGCACCGCACCGGCCACTGGATGGGCATGGATGTTCACGACTGTGGCGACTACCTGGAGCCCGGCAGCAAGGCCCGCAAGGAAAAGGACGCGCAGGGCAATCCCGTCATGCGAAGGCCAGCGCGTGTGCTCAAACCCGGCATGGTGTTGACCATAGAACCCGGCATCTACGTGCGCCCCGCCAAGGGTGTGCCAAAACAGTTCTGGGATATTGGCATACGGATTGAAGACGATGCGCTGGTGACGGCCAAGGGGTGTGAGCTGCTGACGCGTGGGGTGCCTGTGGGGGTGGAGGAGATTGAGGCCTTGATGCGGGGGTGAGGATTTCAATCCGCTGCAGCGCCAGCCAAAACCTGCTGCGCCCACTGCGGGAGCGGCTCAACAAAAGTGGTGACCTTGCGGCCATGGCACATCGCCAGCATGAATGGCCCGCCGTCCTCGATTTCCCGTGCTTCATAAAGATAGGCCACGGTGGCCAGAAAAGCGGCTTTGGACAAGTTGGCCAGGGTTCTCGGGTAACGCGCCAGAATCCGCTCCGGCGGCACGTCATGCCCGCCTTCACTTACACGCCCTTGCACACGGGCCAGTAAACGCTGCGGGTCGTCCAGTGCCACCACATAAAGCGCTACAACATATGCCTGCGCTACGGCCTCCTCAATCAAGGCCAGTTTTGATTCGTGTGAAAAAACCGTTTCGCTGACAAAAGACTCACCCCGCTAGCAGTTTGGCTTTTCGCTGCGCTTCGGCCCAATGGCGGGCAGCTTCCGAGCGCTGGGCCGGGTCGGTGATGTGCTGCAGGTGGTCGCGCTCGTAAAGGTCAGCGTTGATGAAGGCCAACTCCGCGCTGATGCGTTCATCTTTGACCAAGGCACGGTAAAGCGTGGATTTACCGGCACCATTCGGGCCAGCCAGCAGGTGAAAGACTGGCGGCATCACTTGGCCTGCTTTCTGTTTTCTTGCACGATTTCACGTACCTGTCGGGCCAGAGAGCCGCTGCTTTCAGCTGCCAGCAGACTGCCTGTCAGTTCAGCCACGATGCGGTTTTTCTGCGCTTGTCTGGCAGCCGCCTCATAAGCCTCAATAGCCGTCTGTGCCTCCTGCACAGTCAGGCCCGAGTGTTCAACGACACGGCCAAGAGTGGCCCAGTACTCGATCTGCCCGGCGGCCGAGCGGCGCAGCGGCTGGGCGGCTTCTTTGGCTTGTTGCACCAGTTCTACTGGCAGTTTGACAGAGGCGAAGTTGCTGGAGGTGGCCATGATGTGATTTCCTTTATGGCGCATTTTGCGCCATAAAGCGCCAATATGCTTATCCCGGGTGTTTTAAATCTGCGTTGCCCTTATGGCGAATTTATTGCTACGCTGGGGCATGCCTTTTTCATCCACTTCTTCTGCCAAAGCTACCCCCGACCCCCAATGGCGCGCCCAGGAGCTGCTTTTGATGAGCGAGGTCATGCGCCTGGTGGGCAAAAGCCTGGCGCCTGAGATTGTTTTACGCGAGATGCTGCATCTGATGTCGGAACTGCTGGGGCTGAACCGGGGACGCATCGTGCTGGCTGATTTTGTCGGTGACATTGCGCTGGAAGGGCTGGCTGACCGCAAACCGATGCCGCGTTCGGCCGTGGCGTCGGGGCCGCCGTCGGCGATTCGTTATGCCTATGGTTTGACGCGGCAGGAAATGGCGCGTGGCCGTTATGGTCCGGCTGAAGGTATCACCGGCCGGGTGCTGGCCACGGCCCAGCCCATCATCGTGCAGGACATTGATG
>JAZKIK010000416.1:0-6173 GCA_040384925.1 Pseudomonadota bacterium
AGCGTTTGACAACCTTGAAAGTGTCCTTGAAAAGCTTGACCATGGGGTCATACGCGCCGCCATGAAACAATTTGGCAACCAGTGCCCCGTCGTTCTTGAGATGATGGACTGAAAAATCCACTGCAAGTTCAATCAGGTCAGTGATGCGGGCCGCATCAGCCGACTCAATGCCCGACAGATTGGGTGCCATGTCGGAAATCACCACATCAACCTTGTTTGACGCACCACCAGAAACCAGCGTCTGCTCCAGAACCTGCAGCACTTCAGGCTCCCGGAAGTCGCCCTGGATAAACACCACACCTTCAATCGGCTCCATGGGCAGCAAATCAAGCGCCACGATACGCCCATTCAGGTCACCCACCGCCGCACCTGTTGGAGACAGCTTGCGCCGCGCATACTGGCTCCACGCGCCTGGTGTGCTGCCCAGGTCAACCACCAGACAACCAGGCTTGATCAGGCTCAGGGTTTCGTCAATTTCCTTGAGTTTGTAGGCTGCGCGCGCGCGATAACCTTCCCTTTTGGCCAGTTTGACGTATGGGTCATTGATATGGTCATGCAACCAGGCCTTGTTGACCTTGCTGCCTTTGGCATCGGACTTTTTGGCTACTTTGGTGCCCGCAGGGTTGGCGGGCTTTGTATTTGCTTTCATGCGCCTGATTGTCGTCTCTTCACAAGTTGCGGCAGGCAGGCTTGAACACCAACGATAATTGGCATATGGCTCAAATACAACTTACCCCCGCCCAGCGCAAAGATCACCGCGCCGAGGCCCACCACCTGAATGCTGTGGTGATGATTGGCTCTGACGGCTTGACCGATGCTGTCAAAAAAGAAACCAATGCCGCGCTCAATGCACACGGCCTGATCAAGGTGCGCGTCCAGTCGGACGACCGCGCCGGCCGTGAAGCCATTTTCCAGACTCTGGCAAATGAACTCAATGCCGCACCGATTCAGCACATCGGCAAATTGCTGGTGCTCTGGCGGCCCCTGCCAGAAAAGGAAAAAAAGCTCAATGAAGACCGCATGCCCGGCCCACGCGAGGTAAAAGTGCTTAAAAACAGCTCGCGTTACGGTCAGCGCCCTGAGGTCAAGGTGCTGCGTGTTCTGGGCAACCAGCGCCTGACGCCTGGCGGAACTGTCAAACGCGCCAAAAAGCCGCAGCTGAGAAGCGTCAAGAAACGATCACAAGACTGATTTTTTGGGCTTTGGCCGACAGAAGTCCTCTTTATTTTCCGCATTACAGCCCACAGCTTCAAGTCATGACAAATCCACTCCTAGACTTTTCTGACCTTCCGCTGTTTGATCAAATCCTTCCCCAGCATGTGGAACCCGCCATGGATGCGCTGCTGCTTGAAGCCGATGCTGCGCTTGAAAAAGTCACGGCACCGGATTTTCCGGCCAGCTGGATAGCGATTTCAAGCGCGCTTGACGTATCAACCGAAAAGCTCAGCCGCGCCTTTGGTGCAGTCAGTCACCTGAACAGTGTGGCAGACACGCCCGAGTTGCGCGCCGCCTACAACGCGGTATTGCCCAAGGTCACGGAGTTCTGGACACGGCTGGGTTCAGACGAGCGGCTTTATGCCAAATACAAGGCGATTGATGTCGCCAGCCTGAATGCAGAGCAGCAGCAAGCCCATAAAAACGCTGTTCGCAACTTTGTACTGTCAGGTGCAGAACTGACCGGTGCGGCGAAGCAACGTTTTGCCCAGATCCAGGAAAAGCAGGCCGAGCTGAGCCAGAAATTCAGCGAAAACGCACTGGACGCAACCGACGCGTTTTCTTATTACGCCACCGAAACAGAACTCGCTGGTGTACCTGCAGACACGATACAGACCGCCCACGAACAAGCCATCGCAGAAGGCAGGGATGGCTACAAACTGACGCTCAAAATGCCCAGTTACCTGCCCGTCATGCAGTTTGCAGACAGCAGCGCCCTGCGCGAGATTCTTTACCGCGCCTACAGCACCCGCGCCAGTGACCAGGCTCCCGCAGAGTTCAGCAAGTTCGACAACAGCGCCGTCATCAGGGAAATCCTGGCGCTGCGACTTGAAGAGGCACAGCTGCTTGGTTACAACAACTTTGGCGAGGTGTCTGTGGTTGCCAAAATGGCCAAGTCACCGGAAGAAGTCGTGAGCTTTTTGCGTGATCTGGCGCACCGTGCCCGCCCTTACGCAGAAAAAGACATTGCTGACCTGCGCGCTTTTGCGGCAGAGCATATGGGTCTGAGTGAACCGCAGCCCTGGGATTACGCCTATATAGGTGAAAAGCTCAAGGAAGCACGTTATTCATTCAGCGAGCAGGAAGTCAAGCAGTACTTCACCGCACCCAAGGTGCTGGCAGGCCTCTTCAAAATAGTTGAAACCCTGTTTGAAGTGGCCATTCACAAGGACTACGCACCAGTCTGGAAACCGGGTGTCGAGTTTTACCGCATTGAACGTGCAGGCCAGCTGGTGGGCCAGTTCTACCTGGACCAGCCGGCCCGTACCGGCAAGCGTGGCGGTGCGTGGATGGACGATGTGCGCGCCCGCTGGCTGCGCCCCGACACCGGCAAGCTGCAAACGCCTGTTGCGCATCTGGTCTGCAATTTTGCCGACGGCGTGGGCGGCAAACCAGCCCTGCTGACGCACGATGACGTGACCACACTCTTCCACGAGTTTGGCCATGGCCTGCACCACATGCTGACGCAGATCAACGAGCGTGATGTGTCCGGTATCAGCGGTGTCGAATGGGATGCGGTTGAGCTGCCAAGCCAGTTCATGGAAAACTTTTGCTGGGAGTGGGATGTGCTCAAGCACATGACCGCCCATGTTGAAAGCGGCCAGCCCCTGCCGCGTGCGCTGTTTGACAAGATGCTGGCGGCCAAAAACTTCCAGAGCGGCATGCAGACACTGCGTCAGGTCGAATTTTCGCTGTTCGACATGTTGCTGCACACCACGTTCGATCCTTCCGGCGACGTGATGGCCCTGCTGAACGAGGTGCGGCAGGAGGTAGCCGTCATCAAGGCACCACCTTACAGCCGGACTGCACATACATTCAGTCACATTTTTTCTGGCGGCTACGCCGCAGGCTATTACAGTTACAAATGGGCTGAGGTCTTGTCTGCTGATGCTTATGCGGCGTTTGAAGAAACCGCAAGCGCAAGTGATGACACCGACGCATCCAGAAGCACGGTGACTGTTGAAACAGGCCGAAAATACCGCCAGGCCATTCTTGAGGCGGGCGGGAGCCGTCCGGCGATGGAATCATTCAAGGCATTCAGGGGCCGTGAACCATCGATTGACGCCCTGATGCGCCACCAGGGCATGGCCTGACAGCAGTTCATCTGCAACAAAAATCTGCAGATTCAGGGCTTAAAACGCAATTGACCTACTGGAAAGAAATATGAGATCCATCCTTAGCAAGTTTCTGGCGATCAGCGCGGTGGCGCTTGTGGCAAACAGCCTGCTGACAGCCACATCGATGGCGCAGCAGGTTTACCGCATCGTTGGCCCGGATGGCAAGGTCACATTTTCTGACCAGCCACCACCTGCTGCCAGCGCTGCAAAAGTAACATCGGGTGCGGGCAATTCGGTTGGCGGAGCGGCCAGCGGCTCACTTCCGTTTGAATTGCGCCAGGTCGCAAACAAATACCCTGTGACGCTTTATACCGGTGAAAATTGCGTGCCTTGTTTATCGGCGCGCTCCTTGTTGACGACGCGTGGTGTACCGTTTACAGAAAAAACTGTTCTGACATTCGAGGACAGCCAGGCCCTGCAAAGGCTTAGCGGTGACACCTCCCTGCCTTTTGCCACCATTGGCGGCCAGCAGCTCAAGGGTTTTGCCGATACAGAATGGACGCAGTTTCTGAACGCAGCGGGTTACCCGGTCAGTTCAGTGCTTCCACCCAGTTACCGCCAGCCTGCAGCTACACCCCTTGTTGCGGTGACTGCTGCGCCATCGGCAACCCAGGCCACCACTGAAACGAGCACCACAAGCTCCAGAGCAGCCCCACGACCCGTGACGCCAGCACCAGCCCCAGTGCCTGCAAACACCAATCCGGCAGGCATACAGTTTTAAATACGGCGCTTTTGGCAGGCGCGCAGACTCAATCTGCAGCACCCAGCCAGAAGCCGCGCTTAAAACACCATGGTTTTGACGCCGTCAGCTGTACCCAGCAAACAGACACCGGCTTTCTGGAAAGCAAAAACGCCAACAGTCACCACCCCGGGCCACTGGCTGACCTGCAGCTCAAAACCCATCGGATCGCTTATCTTCAGGCCGGTGACATCCAGAATGTGCTGACCGTTGTCCGTCACCAGCGGCGCGCCATCCTTGAGGCGCAAGGCGGCTGTTCCGCCAAGCGCAGCAAACTGCCGTGCAAGCCGGCTTGCAGCCATTGGAATCACCTCGACCGGCACAGGAAAGCTGCCCAGCGTCGCCACCAGTTTTGATTCGTCAGCAATACAGACAAACTTGCGCGACTGCGCTGCAACGATTTTTTCGCGTGTCAGCGCCGCACCACCGCCCTTGATCATGTAGCCCGCATGGTCGATCTCATCGGCGCCGTCGATGTAAACCCCCAGCTCATCCACCTCAGTTGCATCAAACACCTTGATGCCCAGCGCCTGCAGCCGTTCGGTCGACGCAAGCGAACTTGAGACTGCCCCCTTGATGCTGTCCTTGATGCTGGCCAGTGCCTCGATGAATTTGTTGACCGTCGAGCCCGTACCCACCCCCACAATGCTGCCAGGTTCAACATAGTGCAGTGCGACAATAGGCACCTGCCTGTCGGAATCAACCAAATTATCCAATGTCCCTGCTGCCCTACGCCCTCGCCCGCCCTTTTTTATTCGGGCTTGATGCCGAAACCGCCCATGAACTGACCATGGCCTCGCTGGCCAGCACCCAGGGCACGCCACTTTCACTGGCCTATTGCGGCAGCCGTGTCGAGGACCCGATGGAGCTGGCCGGCCTGACTTTTCCCAACCGCATCGGCCTGGCTGCCGGCCTCGACAAAAACGCCCGCTGCATAGACGGGTTGGCAGCCATGGGATTCGGTTTTGTGGAAGTCGGCACGGTCACCCCCAAAGGCCAGCCCGGCAACCCCAAACCGCGCATGTTTCGCCTGCCCGAAGCCCATGCCCTGATCAACCGCCTGGGCTTCAACAATGAAGGGCTGGACGCCTTTCTGGCCAATGTACAGCGCTCCAAAGTACGCAAACAGGGCACCAAAAACCCATTGATCCTGGGCTTGAACATCGGCAAGAACGCCGCCACACCGATTGAAAACGCGGTGGACGACTATCTGGCCTGCCTGGACGGCGTTTACCCGCATGCTGATTACATCACCGTCAACATCTCCAGCCCCAACACCAAAAACCTGCGCGCCCTGCAAAGTGACGAAGCGCTTGACGCCCTGCTGGGCCGCATTGCCGAAAGGCGCGAACAACTGGCTGGCCAATATGGCAAACGCAAACCTGTGTTTGTAAAAATTGCCCCGGATCTGGACGAAACCCAGGTCGAAGTGATTGCCGCTACCCTGAAACGCCACGCCATGGACGGTGTGGTGGCTACCAACACCACCCTGAGCCGCGATGCCGTCAAAGGCATGCGCCACGCCGAAGAAGCCGGCGGCCTGAGCGGTGCCCCGGTGCTGGCCGCCAGCAACCGTGTGATAAGCCAGCTTCGCGCAGCGCTTGGCAAGGGTTTCCCCATCATTGGGGTGGGCGGCGTGCTCAGCGGTGCAGATGCGGTATCCAAAATCAGGGCTGGCGCCGATGTGGTGCAGATTTACACCGGCCTGATTTACAAAGGCCCGGCGCTGGTGACTGAAGCTGCGCAGGCCATCAAAAAAAGCTGAGCTGAAAGTCAGTCAAACAGGCGCTTCAGATCCGGGCGGTATTTGGCCCGGATCGTTTCGTTGATATCTTCATACGACTGCATGAACGCCCGCCTGGCCTCTGGCTCAAAAAAAGGCTGATCCGTATCGGCTGGGTCAGGCTCGGGCCTGGGCAAACCCGCCACGTTGGCAAGCCGCACCCGCTCGATATACCCCGAGGTCTGGCTGCGGTTTTGGGTGTTGTTGCTGAAGGGCAGAAAACGCAAGGCTGGCGGCAGGCCGGCAGCTTCCAGAAATGACCTGACCAGGCCCTGGCGCGGTGGAAAAACAATCACCTTGACGGCAGCCACACCAAACA
>JAZKIK010000417.1:0-1994 GCA_040384925.1 Pseudomonadota bacterium
CACGATCCTGAAAACATTCAGCAGAGCTGCTTTGGAGCGAAGCCAGGAAGGGGAGCGCATCTGCACTGGCACCCTCCGACAAGGCCTTTCTGGCTGACCGCTTGAGGAGGTTTTGAAGATAGTCCTCGGCGGGAATGAGCGCGAGCCTTGTCTGAGTGGAGGCCGATGGCTGCACCTGCCCCTTGCCCGCCTGCGACAAGCTGCACCTGGCTTTCAGCCAGTCAGCATCGTCGCAGACCAGACGCAAAACGCTGCCGTCCTGTTCCACCTCATAGTTCTGTGTTTTTGGCAGAACTTGAGTGGGTGGCACGCTGCAGCCCGAAAGCAGCAGCAACACCATCAAACAGACAGGTAGCGCCTTCACAGTACCGTCTTAGATGTCAAACAACAGACGGGCCGGATCTTCCAGCGCTTCCTTCATCGCCACCAGACCAAGCACAGCTTCGCGGCCATCAATGATGCGGTGATCGTAAGACATGGCAAAGTAGTTCATGGGGCGCACAACCACCACACCGTTTTCAACCACGGCGCGGTCTTTGGTCGCATGCACACCCAGAATCGCTGACTGTGGCGGGTTGATGATGGGCGTGGAAAGCATGGAACCAAAGGTGCCACCATTGCTGATGGAGAAGGTACCGCCGGTCATTTCTTCAATGCCCAGCTTGCCGTCACGCGCCTTGACGCCGTATTCAGCAATTTTCTTTTCGATGTCTGCAAAACTCATCTGGTCGGCATTGCGCAAAATGGGAACCACCAGGCCGCGCGGCGAGCCGACAGCGATGCCGATGTCAAAGTAGCCGTGGTAGACGATGTCGTTGCCATCGACCGATGCATTCAGCAGCGGGAACTTTTTGAGTGCATGAACTGCCGCCTTGACAAAAAAGCTCATGAAGCCGAGCTTGACGCCATGCTCTTTTTCAAACTTTTCCTGCAGACGCTTGCGCATGTCCATGACCGGGGCCATGTTGACTTCATTGAAGGTGGTCAGAATGGCGTTGGTCGATTGCGACTGAAGCAAACGCTCGGCAATCCGTGCACGCAGGCGGCTCATGGGCACGCGCTGCTCTGGACGCTCGCCCAGGTCAGAACTCTTGCCCGGTGCTGCAACCTGCGGCAAGGACGTGCTTGGCGCGCCGGTCGGGATGGGGCTGGCCACCACTGCTTTGGCAACTGGTGGTGTAGCGGCGGCGACCAGAACGTCACCCTTGGTAACACGACCATCCTTGCCAGTACCAGGCACCGAACCGGCAGCCATATTGTTGTCAGCCATCAATTTGGCAGCAGCAGGCATGGCTACACCAGCCATTGAGCTGCCAGCAACCGGCGCTGGTGCAGGCGCAGAGGCCGTCACGGCAGGCGCTGAAGCAGCAGCGGCGGCCGCAGGAGCTGACGCACCGGCCTTGCCTTCCGTGTCAATTCTTGCAATCAGTTGCTCAGCGGCAACGGTGGCACCGTCGGCTGCCACCAGCTCAACCAGTACACCAGCGGCTGGCGCGGGTACTTCGAGCACAACCTTGTCGGTCTCGACTTCGATCAGGATCTCGTCGATGGCGATGGCATCGCCGACTTTCTTTTTCCATTGCAGCAAGGTGGCTTCGGCCACGGACTCGGACAACTGGGGGACTTTGACTTCTACGATAGCCATTTGGATTCTTTCAAAACTTGTTTTTGTGATGTGGGGATGTATTGGCCTGACGTTTATTTGGTCAGCACAAAACCCTTGAGCTTGCCAAACGCACCATCCACCAGCGCTTTTTGCTGTTCCTGGTGCAGATGTGAATAACCGACCGCAGGCGATGCAGAGGCTGCACGGCCTGAATAGCCCAGTTTCTGGCCTTCGCTCATGTTTTCGTGGATGTAATGCTGCACAAAGAACCAGGCGCCCTGGTTTTGCGGCTCGTCCTGACACCACACGATGTCATTGGCATTCGGGTATTTTTTCAACTCGGCTGCAAACGCCTTGTGCGGGAAGGGGTAAAGCTGCTCCACACGCA
>JAZKIK010000418.1:0-4996 GCA_040384925.1 Pseudomonadota bacterium
GCCAAAACGCACCACCAGGTCCCAGATGATGAACAGCACAATCGGGCCAATAAAGGGCAGGAACTTGTCCCACACAGGTGGCTTGGGCACCTTGGCGCTGGTATTGCCGGGCGCTGACCAGGGCTTTTTCACAGCTGGCGTTGCCGGAGCTGCCGTTGTTGTTGCTACGGCGGCAACAGGAATATGCAGTGCTTCAGTCATGGCTCAGCCTTTGTAAAGCAGGCCGTCCACGGCGACCTTTTTCTCGAAGATGCCTTTTTCGGTGAACAGGTCGTAAAACTTCTGAAAGTAGGCCACGTCGCTGGGTTTGAACTCGTTGTAAAGCATGTACGAAGCCAGCGGCACTTCCTTGGTCAGCGGGCCTTCGATGGCGGTGTAACCTTTCATGAACTGGCGCGCTTCGTCAGGTTTGGTGCGCACCAGCTCGATGCCGCGTGCATAGGCGGCGATGAATTTTTTGGTGACTTCAGGGTTCTTTTTGATGAACTCGGTCGTCAGGCTGGCTGCGCCTCCATGCCAGGGTGCCATTGCGTCGCCCAGAATGTATTTGGCAACCACGCCGGCTTCAATCACACGTGTGGTGCCGTTCATGCGGCCAATCGTGCCGGTAGGCTCCAAGGTGTAACAGGCGTCCACCTGGCCGGCGACCAGCGATGCAACGTGCTGGCCGATGGGCAGCTCCATCACCGTGGTGCCGGTGGCACCAGCGCGCTCCAGCATGGTCTTGCACAGGGTCACGTTCTGTATGCCGGGGCCTGAGGCAATTTTTTTGCCTTTCAGGTCGGCCATGGTTTTGACTGGGCTGTCCTTGGGCACGATAAATTCGTCGAGCACATATTTGGCGTTGCTCGGGTTGGTGGCAAATATCTTGAACAGGCCGGGCTGGGCAATCTCGCCAATCGCCAGGTTGGCCGACCCGGTGCCGTTGGAGCTGCCATCAGAGCGGCCAGACAGCATGGCTTCCATCACCTGCTGGGCCCCGGCAAACTTGAGTGGCTCCACATCCAGCCCGGCTTCCTTGAAATAACCTTTGTCAATCGCCGCAAAAAACGGCAAACCTGCCGCCACAGGCCAGAAACCAATACGGATTTTTGGCCCGGCCTGGGCACGCACCAGGGCGGGCATGCCCAGCACACCCAGTGCAGTTGCGCCTGTGGTGAGGACTTTTCGGCGTGACGGTGCCAGGGGTTTGGCGAGTTGGGAATCGGTCATGAACAGCTCCTGAGGGTTAAAAAGCACGAGTTGGTAATCGGTATTACTCCCTCTCCCTTTGGGAGAGGGCGGGGTGAGGGCTAGCGGCCTTTGCACAACGCAGCAGTGTTTTTTGCGCCGCGAGCCCTCACCCCTCTCCCTCTCCCAGAGGGAGAGGGAGAGGGAGCAGAGACGGAAGCCATGTAGGCCCGCCAGCCACCCAGATGGCTGATATCAAGCGCGCCCGCCAGGGCCAACGGCTCGCAGACAAAACCCTGCACGCTGCCGCCACCATCAAGCGCCAGCGAACCAATGCCCAGCGGATAGGGAATCAGCGCCACAAAGGAGCCGTATTCAGACACCGGCATGCGCCAGATTTCAATGACGATGCGGGCACCCTCCCCGTCGGCCACACGCATCAGCCCCGGTTTGGGTGGTGTGGTGCCGGGCAAGGCGTACAGGCGGTAATGCGGCGCGGTTTGTGTGCTGGCGACCAGCGTGGCGCGCCTGTCTGTCAGTTGCCAGTTCAGCGGCATGCCAGACAAGTGAGCGCCCACTACAGCAACCTGCACCATGGCTTCTGGTTTGATGCCCCTGATTGGCACCATTTCAGGCAGCGGCAAACCGGTAGCGCCCAAGGGCAAACCCGTGCTGTGGTGGTAACGCTGGCCCAGCTCGGCCAGTTGCCAGTCGCTGCCGCAGGGGCCAATCAGTGTGATGCCAAAAGGCAGGCCATCGGGCCGCAGGCTGCTGGGCACGGCCAGTGCTGCGTAGTCGAGCAGATTGACAAAATTGGTGTAGGCGCCCAGATTGCGGTTAAGCGCCACCGGGTCGGCCAGCATGGCTTCAATCGTGTAATGGGTGGGTGCGGTGGGCACCAGCAACAAATCAATCTCGCCCCACATGGCGTCGGCCTGCTGGCCCAGCTGTTTGAGGCGGGTTTGCGCCGCGTACAAGTCAGCCGCGCTGTACTGGCGGCCCGAGGCGATGATGCTGCGCACCGGCTCCATCACCTCGGCTTCATGGGCGTCAAAAAAGGCCCTTATGGCGGTGTATCGCTCGGCCACCAGAGCGCTTTCATACAGCAGCGCCGCCGCATCGGCCAGCGGCGTGAAGTCAATCACCACCGGTGTGCCCCCCATGGCCTGGAGTTTTTGCACGGCTTGGGCAAAAGCCGCTTCAGCCGCCGCATCACCACAAAACACCAGGCTGGACGGCACACCAAACCTGAAGGCGGGCGGAAATGCCTGGCTGGCAAGTGGCAGCTGGCGCGAATAGGCGTCCTGCGCGTCATGGCCCATAGCTACTTCAAGCACCTGGACGGCTGTAGCCACCGTGCGCGCAAAGATGGACACACAGTCCACACCTTGCGCGGCAGGCACCACACCACGCGCACTGATCAGGCCGCGCGAGGGTTTCAGGCCCACAATATTGTTCAGCCCCGCAGGCACCCGGCCCGAACCGGCGGTGTCGGTACCCAGGGCAAAGTCAACCTGCCCGGTCGCCACCACATAAGCCGAACCCGAGCTGGAGCCACCCGATACATAGAGCGGATTGATCGCATTTGGCACCGCACCATAAGGTGAACGTGTGCCGTTGAGCCCACAGGCAAACTGGTCAAGATTGGTCTTGCCCAGCAAGGTCGCGCCAGCGTCCAGCAGCTTCTGCACCGAAACCGCATTGGCCGCAGCTTCATACGCAAAGGCCGGGCAGGCAGCCGTGGTTGGCAAACCCAGCGCATCAATATTGTCCTTGGCCGCAAAAGTCAGCCCGGCCAGCACGCCTGTGCCCGCGTTTTGGGCAGCAGGGACATCAACACGCGAAATCCACGCCGCAGAACCTGCATCGACAGGAGTTTGACCACTCTCACCAGAAATTGCGCTGTGCACCATTTTTGAGAATCCAATCTTGTATCCAAGAATAGATGCAAGACATGTGCCAGCGGGGGGATGGTTTTTTCGGAGGTGAGCAGTGGTTTGATGCCGGGATCAGCATCAAACCTTTTTGCGAAGCAAGTCGCCTATCCAGCTTTCAGGTTCGCCGGGATTTCAAAACCCACGCTATGCCTGGTTCGGATACGCGCGGGCAAATTTGTCCACCCAGGCGGCTTGCGCCGAAGTGTCTGGCATGCTTGTACCGCGGGACTTGCTGAGAACCTTGAATATCTCGCTACGCGGCACATTCAGCTTGTAAAGAAGGCAGGCAGCAAGCAAACCCGTCCGGCCAATGCCGGCGCGGCAATGGATGAGCAAGGATTCGCCTTGAACAAGTTTGGAATGCAACTCTGCGACAAGACTGAAAGTCTCTCTCATTGACTGCGGTGTGCCTCTGTCAGGGATGGAAAAGCGATAAAAGCTGATGCCGAATTCATCGCAGATTGCGGCCTCTTCTCCAAGGTCGAGATCACGAACCTCATGAGACTCCAGCAAGGAGACTACGGTGTTTACAGACGCGGCATGCCAGGCCTGCACCTCTTCGCGGAGCATTTCGCCGCCGCATGGTCTGGCCATGAGCCCGATGCGGTAGGGCTCAATGCCTGCAATCCAGTGAACAATCGTTTCAAACACAGTGCATCCTCAAACTTTGCGTTGATTTGGATCTTTTACTTTGACTATTTTTATTTATAGATATATGTTTTAGGATATTTTTAAGCTTTCTATGAATTAAATGCACTGACGGCAACTTCATGACATGGTAGCTACAGTCACCGAGAATAATTCGCAATTTTTATCCATAGATTTGCATTTTTTTCAAAATTTACTAACATCTATGGATGCCAAGACAAAACACAGCCCCTGCCGACTACCCCCAGGCGGTCATCCAGCAGATTGAGCAGCTGGCGCAGAACATCGTCATCGCACGCAAGCGCCGCAAGGAGACCCAGGCGCAGTGGGCGCGGCGGCTGGGCGTGTCGCAACCCACCATGGCACGCATCGAGCGCGGCGACCCCTCTGTGGCGATGGCCTCGTATGTGATGTGTATGTGGCTTGTCAACCAGGTGCATGGCCTGGCTGACCTGATTGCGCCACAGAACGATCTGGCGTCGCTGGAGCGGGAAGTGGCCAGAACACTTGTCCGCCGCCCGGCGCTGGTGAAGGCACCAGCAAAAAAGACGGAAGCAGCTACCGCACTGGACTTGGCGGCAGCCAGCCCAAACCGCACCGCCGCAGGCTTGGCGGCCCTGCTGTCCGGCAGCAAAAAAGCACGTCCATGACCATGCCAAGCGTCACACCAGGCAACTATGTGCCGCAAGACAAACTTTATGTCTGGACTCTGGTCAATCCGGCCAGCCCCGTACTGACGGGTTCAGTCAGTCTGTCCCGGCTGGTGGCGAATTGCGCCACATTCACTTATGCAGACGACTGGTGGGAGTTTGCGCTGAGCGAGGACTTGCCCCTCATCGCCAGCCAGTTGTTCAGCAGGGAAGCCAAGGACAGTGCCCCTGGTGCCATCGACGATGCGCGTCCTGACCGATGGGGCGAGCGCATCATCCGGCATATAGACCGACCCGCGCGCCTGTCCATCCTTGAAATGCTGCTGTTTGCCGGAGATGACCGGTTTGGTGCGTTGGGCATCTCCACATCGGCCGAGCACTATATTCCCCGCCACATCGGCCCTTATCCGCAACTGCGCGACCTGGGCCAACTGGCGCAGGCCGTGGAAGACGTGCAGTCACAAGCACCTGTCACTGCCGAAATTCAGCGGCTGGTGCAACCCGGTGTCACGCTGGGCGGCGCACGGCCCAAGGCGCTGCTGCAGACCGATAACGGCCCCTGTGTCATCAAGTTCAGTGAAGTGGATGACC
>JAZKIK010000418.1:5006-7828 GCA_040384925.1 Pseudomonadota bacterium
TCATTGAACACGCAACCATGACGCTGGCCGCCATGGCAGGCATCAGGGCAGCCACCACCGCTGTACTGCCCCTGCCAGCACGGCACAGCCACAACAAGCAACGCCATGCACTGACAATCCAGCGTTTTGACCGCCTCCATATCGATAGGCTGGACCTGCGATTGCATTGCATTTCCGCCAAAACCGCGCTTGCGGCGGCAGGTCTTGCCGAAAGCTACGGCGCACTGGCCACCGTACTGCTACGCCAGGCCCATCCCGACCGGCAACGCGAGCTGCGTGAGGAGTTGTTCAAACGCATGGTCTTCAACATCCTGATGGACAACACCGACGACCACGAGCGCAACCACTGCCTGCGCCTGGGCTTTGATGGTTATTACGATCTGGCACCGGCTTTTGATGTGGTGCCTACGCTGCTGAACATGGGCTACCAGTCCCTGATCGTGGGAAGCCACGGTGCGGAATCCACACTCGACAACGCCCTGACGGAGTTAAGCGAATTCGGCATCTCGCGGTCACGTGCCATAGAGCTGATCAAAACCGTAGCCAAGGCGGTAGACCGATGGCCCGCGCATTTTCTGCAGCTGGGCGTCAGTGCGGCAGACATGGAACTGCTGACGGCAAGTGTGGACAGGGATGCGCTCAGGCTGCAGCGCCGGGAGTTCTGCTGACCCATTTCCTGGCAAATACAAAATTCCTCAAGCCAGCACTTCAGCCGCCAAAAACACCGGCACCCGCGTCGAAACCCCGTTCAGCGCGATCTGGTGCAATACCTCGCTTACCGTGGTGCAGCAGTCACCCAAAATGCTGACTCGGTACTTTTCTGCTGCTTTTGAAATGGCGGTGTGGGTCACGCAGTTCTGGGTCATCATGCCGCAGACCAGCAGCTCGTCCACACCCAGTTGCTGCAGCGTTGTTTCAAGTGTGGTCTGGTGAAAACTGTCGGCAAAGGCCTTGACGACCACCGGCGCGTCGGGGGCTGCGGCCTTGATGCGGGGGTGGATTTCGACACCCGGCGTGCCTTGCTGGAAAAAGCTTGATTGGCCTTCAACCACATGCTGCACCAGTACAACCGGCATGCCCTGCCGACGGGCGCTTGTGATGGCGTTTTCAACCTGATCAAGAACGGCGTTGCTGTTCCATAGCGGGAAATTGCCGTCCGGGAAATAGTCGTTTTGCAGATCAATCACGATCAGGGCTTTGTTGCTGTGGGTCATGGGAGGCTCCGGGAATGAAGGATGTTGAAAAGGCACAGGCAAAGTATTGCCGCCAGCGCCACAACACAAAAGTGGCCCACAGGACAATTACCGCTAATATCGGGCCAATATTGCCCCTCTTTTTGCCGATTGGTTTTTATGGCCCCAGCTCTTGTCGCCGTTGTGGCGTTTGACAACATCAGCCCGTTTCACCTGTCGGTTCCGTGTGTGGTTTTCAGTGAAGGCAGACCCGGCGAGCCGACCTTCAGGCTGGTGGTGTGTTCGGCTGAAGACGGGCCGCTGCGCACGTCTGCGGGTTTTGACATCACGACCTCGCACCGGCTGTCGGTGCTGGCCGAAGCCGACATCGTGATCGTGCCAAGCTGGCGTGACCCGGCTGAAAGGCCGCCGCAGGCGCTGCTGGACGCGCTGGTCGCTGCCCACCAGCGTGGTGCCTGGGTTGTTGGCCTGTGTATTGGCGCTTATGTGCTGGCCGAGGCCGGGCTTTTGAATCACAGGCAGGCCACCACGCACTGGGCGTTTGCGCAGGATTTTGCTGAGCGTTTTCCGCTGGTCAGACTTGACCCTGACGTGCTTTACATCGAAGACGGCCAGTTGCTGACCTCGGCCGGTACGGCTGCCGGCATAGATTGCTGCCTGCATCTTCTGCGGCAAGGCCACGGACGCGAAGCCGCCAACAAGGTCGCCCGCCGGCTGGTGGTGCCGCCGCATCGCCAGGGCGGGCAAAAACAGTTCATAGAACAGGCCGTACCCAAGACCACACGTGACGCCAGGCTGGGCGGCCTGCTGGACATGGTGCGCGCCTCGCTTAACCAGCCGCATCGTCTTGAAACCCTGGCCGAACAGGCGAGCATGAGCCGCCGCACCTTTACACGACAGTTCAGGCAACTGACGGGTTTGCCCTTTGGCGACTGGATTCAGGCCGAACGCCTGGCGCTGGCGCAACAGCTGCTCGAAAGCAGCCAGCAGCCGGTGGAGGGCATCGCATTCAGCGCCGGTTTTGGCACCGCCGCATCACTGAGGCTGCATTTTCAGCGGGCTTTTGGGGTGTCGCCGAGTGCCTGGCGTTTGATGTTCAGAGGGGAGAAGGTGGAATAGGCGAATCTGTGATGTCAGAAATGAAAAATTTCGAGGCTGGCTCAATGAGCGGTTAGGACCCGAGGCGGAAGCAGCGCCATCCCGAAACCGGACCTGTCAATAGATTTTCCGAAAATTATTTGCTGCCCTGACGGGTCCAGATACCATCTCGTCAACATGTAACTAGGAAACCCGATGCTTCCGTATGCCCTCGGTCAAATCGACGCTGCTACCTTCCAAGCCATCTGCGATCAACGGTTCAGTGAGAGCGGAACTGTGGACTTCAAGCAAGAGCTCACGCGCAACGATGACAAGGGCAAGAACGAGCTCGCCAAGGACGTTTGCGCCCTGGCCAACGCAGACGGCGGCGATCTGGTTTACGGGATCAAGGAGGACTTTGCAGGTGGAACCGCCGAGAGCGTGATTCCCCTCGTGGGCGAGTCCTATGATGACGCATCTCGTCGCCTGCTTCAGACGCTCGAGTCTTGGGTCGAGCCTCGCATTCGGGGAATCCAGCTCAAGCACGTATCG
>JAZKIK010000419.1:0-1870 GCA_040384925.1 Pseudomonadota bacterium
TTCCAGAATCAACATGCCCATGATGCCCTTAGAACGTGTTCACGGTCTCACGGTAGCCTTCGCGCGTCAAGCCTGAGCTTGCTCAAGCGTCCACTGCCCAGACGCAGGACACACACTCACCGGCACCCCGTTTAGCCGCACTTGTTCTGCATCGGGTGGGGAAGAGGCAAAAGTGTCGAGGTCAAAGGCAATCCCAAGCGCGGCTGCAACAGCAGCATGCTCAAGCGGCAATTCCCAGGTCAGGAATATCAGCGAACAATCCCGCCCGGCCGGGAAATCCGCCGCATCAAAACCACTGCTGGCGCGATCAATGACGGCATGAGGCTGGCAGGTGTCAAATACCACCACCGTTCCCCTGACCAACGGGATTCGCTGACCGGTAAAAGCGAAATGCAGGTCCAGCCCCTTGTCCTCGCTTAAAAACAGGTTGCAAAAAGCCGCGCTGCCGTACTGCTCACCGTCGTGGTGGTACCTGGCACCACGGCAGGCCATCAGGGCTATGTCACTTGATGCCAAAACATCTTGCAAGCCAAGCCCGCGTGTCCAGTCAGCCACCGCCTGCACGCAAATCTTGTAATCGGGCCAGCGAACACGCGCCCGGGCCAGAGGCAATGACTCGACATCTCCCGGCTCCAGCGCCAGTTGCTGCGATATGTCCATTTGCCAATCGGCAAGCAGCCTGGCTGGCGGCGCGGGAATACCAAGCGTGCTTGACAACATCACATCACTCACACTTCGGCTGCGAATGAGGTCGCCACTCCAGAAATACGACACCAGCTGGTTTGGCACACGCTGCGCTTGCGGGGATGGGCTCATCTGGAGAACAGCCCCATCAATGCGCAGATGACTTCGAAAACAGATTGATCACCACCACGCCGGTGATGATGAAACCGATTCCGATCATGGCTGGTGCGTCCAGCGCCTGCTTCAGAAACAGCAGTCCAAAAAGCGAGATCAAAACAATTCCAAAAGCGCTCCACATGGCGTAGGCCACGCCCACGGGTATTGTTTTGAGCGTGAGCGACAAAAAGAAAAATGCGACAACATAACAAACCACCATGCCAAGCGTGGGAAGTAGTTTGGTGAACTGTTCACTTTTAAACAGCAGGGTCGTGCCAATGGTTTCAAAAACAATGGCCGTTGCAAGCGCGCCGTAGGTCAGGGCTGTTGGGTTCATGGGGTGGGTTTCCTTTTTAGCAAATCATTGAACAGGGCACGCAACTGCTCGCATTCAGTCAGACTGAGTGGTTTTGTCAGGCCAGACATCCACACACCGTCAGCCGCAAATCGAATAACTTGATGAATCGGTTCGGAGTCGGTCAGCGCATGCTGCTTGTGGCGTGCGCTGATCCAGGCATCCCAGCGCTTGCGCAAGTCGGCATCGCCCAGCATGGCAAATGTCTGCGCCGCCTTTTTTTGGTTTTCATTTACAGCCTCGTGAAGACTCAGCTCTGCGTAGGCATGGGTGAAAGCGCCGGGTGCATCGGGGTTCAGCGCCATCAGCGTGTCAATGTCTTTGTCCAATTCAGCCAGCATGTCATCAAAAAGCGCCTCCAGAAACTGCCGTTTGTCTGGAAAGTGATGCAGCATGCCGCCTTTGGTCACACCAGCCGCATCAGACACCGCCTGTATCGTGACGCTGCCCAGCCCACTCACGGCCGCAAGCTGGCCACCGCAGTCAAGCAATCTGCGGCGCACCAGTTCAGGCTCTTTTTTTCGTTCGTGTGCGTTGGTCATAAGGAATCATACCAGATGGTAGGTTTCTTTGAAAGACCTTGATTTCATGGCGTGTGCAGCGCCGTCCGATGCCCCCGGCTGACAAGTGCTTCAGTAAAACGTCTGGCGTTCAGGGCATATGTCCCACAGCCTG
>JAZKIK010000420.1:0-742 GCA_040384925.1 Pseudomonadota bacterium
GAGGTGCAGAAATCAGGTGGGGTGAAGAACAAACATAGGGATGGGCCTTTCAAGGGATAAACCGTACAAGGTTATTCGTTGCACAGTGCTCTTGAGGAAGCAAGGTCGTGATTTTTACTTGGCGTTGGCGGCAGTTCAATACTGGAGGCAAGTTTTATGAGTATCTGTTGCTTAAAAGCGCCAGATTTTTGCGTGTAATTTTCAGCAAGGCGGGCTAAATTCCCTCGATGCGCTTCATGTCCGGGCAATTCAGCCATTGCTGCAACTCGTCAACGAGTTGCCCACTCGCACTGGTAGCCGTTTTCCATGCCTTGATACGACCCTGCAGATCCGGCCCGTAATGTGTGAAGTCCTGGCGGTCTGGCAGCTTGCCGTTGGGCAATTTTTTGATCCATTCCGGGTTGGGGGCCAGCAGCACCATGTTGTCGAGGAAATGGGTGGCTTTGTGGCGCCACTTCAGTGTTTTGTCCAGCCAGCCGGGTACCACGGATTTCTGGAAGTGCGGGTACAGGACCAGATGGGCATTTGATGCCGTTTCTGAGCCCGTCCTGTGCTCGTTGGCACCTGATGCCTCCGTGTGTCCGCCAGAGGCCGTTATCAAGTCAGACGCGTAGTTGAGGTGCAGATGGTAGTCGGTGATGCCGCCATCCCAATAAGCGCCGGGCGGCGCACCCGGAATGTTGTGAACTGAACGCAGCACGAACGGAATCGAACAGCTTGCCTGCAGCGCGGGCTTGAAGTT
>JAZKIK010000420.1:752-3881 GCA_040384925.1 Pseudomonadota bacterium
GCGCCCGGTGTCGAAAACACCACCCGCTCCAGCCAGGCACCCATGGCTTTGCGGTGGATGCTGTTGGTGACAAAGGCGCCGAAATAACCGAGCGGCGTGGCAATTTTGTGTTCCCGTCCCAGCACATGGCGGCCACGTGAGGTCAGGATATGCAGCCGGTAACGCGGATGCGTCAACACCTCCTGCACCCGGCCGCCATAAAAGTCTTGCAGGCTCTGGCCAAACTGTTCGCTCACAAAGTCAGCCGTCGGACGTTTCTGGCCGGGTTGCAGTTCGTAATGCTGGTGGATGTAGTCGTGCTCGAGCCGTTCAAAGGCCGCCACCGGCTGATTCAGGCAGGCTGTGGCCATACGCCAGGCACCGATGGAGGCACCGACCAGATGCACAGGCTGAGTTGATTGCCCCAGCCAGTTGCCAAAAATAAACCGGTCTAGTGGCCCCAGAATCAGCCCTTTTGGGCCACCAGCGGCACCCGGCACCACGCCGATGTCTTGTGGCTGCAAGCCATTTTTTTCGATATGGGCACGGGCTTTGGGGCCGGCGTAAATGCGTAAGGCTTTCATGGGACTGATGTTGATGTTGGGTGATTGACTGATTTCGCGGCATTGCCGTTCAACAGTGGCCGCCCCTTGTCCTACCGGCCGCCACGACAAAGGCCCACGGTTTGTATACAGCGCGCGTGTTTGTATGGACATATCGGTGTGGTCTCAATTTTGAGCAACTGATAACAACCAACAGGAATCGATATGAAACTCGCAAGCAGCTCACTTATTCTGGCCTCATTGTTAGGTCTTGGTGCATGTACTGGCCCCATGGGGCCGCAAGGCAACACTGGCTACACAGGCGCTACGGGTGCACCCGGCAACCAGGGCAACACTGGTTACACCGGTGCCACGGGAGCCACCGGCGATACCGGTGCGACGGGTGATCCAGGACGGACTGGCACTAGCGGCAACACCATTGTCGTTGTACCGCCCCGGCAGTAGCACGCCAGTTGGCAAGCTGGCATTTTCATAGGCCGTTTATTTCTTCAATCCAGCCAGCTTGCCAAACGCCGATGCCATCGCTGACGGCACGGCCTGCTGCGGGCTGGCTGGTCTGCCGCCGCCGCTGCGGTTCTGGTTTTGTCCCGGCCTTGCGCCTTCAAACCGGTTGTCACGCGGGCCATCGCGCCGGGCTGGTGCCTCGCCCAGCTTCATGGTCAGGCCAATACGTTTGCGTGCCACGTCCACTTCGGTCACCCGCACCTTCACAATGTCGCCGGTCTTGACGACTTCACGCGCATCGGTGGTGAACTTGTGGCTGAGCTGGCTGACGTGAACCAGGCCATCCTGATGCACACCAATGTCAATAAAGGCGCCAAATGCGGCCACATTGCTGACTGTGCCTTCAAGCAGCATGCCTTCCTTTAAATCCTTGATGTCTTCCACGCCGTCGTTAAAACGCGCCACCTTGAAGTCCGGGCGCGGGTCGCGGCCCGGTTTTTCAAGTTCAGTCAGGATGTCCTTGACCGTGATGACACCAAACTTTTCATTGGCAAACAGCTCGGGTTTCAGAGTTTTGAGCATGTCGGCGCGGCCCATCAGCTCGGTCACCGGTTTGCCGGTTTGCGACATGATTTGTTCAACGACTGAATAGGTTTCCGGATGCACACCCGTCATGTCCAGCGGATTGCTGCCACCGCGCAAACGCAAAAAGCCTGCGCTCTGCTCGAAGGTCTTGGCTCCCAGGCCGGTCACCTTCATCAGGTCAGCGCGGCTGGCAAATGCGCCGTTGGCGTCACGCCAGCGCACAACGGACTTGGCCACGGTCTGGCTCAGGCCCGACACGCGTGCAAGCAGCGGCACGCTGGCGGTATTCAGGTCCACGCCGACGCTGTTGACGCAGTCTTCTACTACCGCATCCAGGCTGCGCGCCAGGTCTGACTGGTTCACGTCATGCTGGTACTGGCCGACGCCTATCGATTTCGGGTCAATCTTGACCAGCTCGGCCAGCGGGTCTTGCAGGCGGCGGGCAATACTGGCCGCACCACGCAGGCTGACATCCACGTCGGGCATTTCCTGCGAGGCAAACTCGCTGGCTGAGTAAACCGAGGCACCGGCCTCACTGACCACCACGCGCTGCATGCCGTCGATACGTTTCATCAGGTCGGCAGCGAGTTTGTCGGTTTCGCGGCTGGCAGTGCCGTTGCCAATCGCAATCAGGTTGACGCCGTGTTTTTCACACAGCTTGCTCAGAACATGGAGCGATCCATCCCAGTCCTTGCGCGGTTCATGAGGGAAAACGGTGGCGGTTTCAACCAGTTTGCCGGTGCTGTCCACCACCGCTACCTTCACGCCGGTGCGGATTCCAGGGTCCAGGCCCATCACCACACGTGGGCCAGCCGGTGCGGCCAGCAGCAAGTCACGCAAATTGTCGGCAAACACCTTGATGGCAACTTTCTCGGCATCTTCACGCAAGCGGCTGAACAGGTCACGCTCCAGCGACAGGCTCAGTTTGACGCGCCAGGCCCAGCCAACACATTTGCGTATCAGATCATCAGCGGGACGTGCCTTGTGGCTCCAGCCCAGATGCAGTGCAATCTTGCCTTCAGCCAGGGTCACCACAGGTGCAGCCTTGCCACTGGCCAGTGGCGCCAGTTCAGGTGGCGCTGGAAGCACCAGCTTTGCGTCCAGAATTTCCAGCCCACGCCCCCTGAATACGGCAAGCGCGCGGTGTGAAGGCACACGGCCAATCGGCTCGTCGTAGTCGAAATAGTCACGGAACTTTGCGTTGTCGGGATGATTTTCATCCTTGCCAGCGACTAATTTTGAGCTGAAAAGGCCTTCACTCCACAACCAGCCGCGCAGTGACTGCACCAGCGCTGCGTCTTCGGCCCAGCGCTCGCTCAAAATGTCGCGCACACCGTCCAGCACGGCCTGCACGGTGGTGAAGTCATCACCGGTTTCGTTCTTTTCAGCCTTGACAAAAGCCGCCGCCTCATCGGCGGGCACCAGGGAAGGGTCAGCAAACAGTTTGTCGGCCAGCGGCTCAATGCCTGATTCACGTGCAATCTGGCCCTTTGTGCGGCGTTTGTGCTTGAAGGGCAGGTACAGGTCTTCCAGGTCCTGTTTGGTGGTGGCCAGCTCA
>JAZKIK010000421.1:0-2745 GCA_040384925.1 Pseudomonadota bacterium
CGCCTCGCGGTTCATCCAGGCAAACATCAACACGTCGCCGCTGGATGCCTCCTGTGCAATGACAGGAATCAATCCCTTGTCGTCCCATTTGATGTCGTCTAGCCAGTTCATGCTGTGGATTGTCCGCGATTGGGGGCTTGGGTTGGAAGGGCGGGCCCGAGGGCGAGTCGCCAGGCAGCATGCAGTCAACATCTGCTCATGCAGCAGCCGTCGGACAGCAGGCCAAAAATACCGTCAATTCAGAGTCTGACAGGAATGCCGCGTGCGGCCATGTGTTGTTTGGCCTCTTGCACCGTGTATTCCCCGTAATGAAAGATGCTGGCGGCCAGCACGGCGTCAGCGCCACCGGTCTGTATGCCATCGGCCAGATGCGCCAGATTGCCAACACCGCCAGAGGCAATCACCGGCACGCTGATGGCGTCGCTGACGGCACGGGTCAGTGCCAGGTCAAAACCAGACTTGGTACCGTCACGGTCCATGCTGGTCAGCAAGATCTCGCCGGCGCCGCGGCGCGCCATTTCGGTCGCCCAGGCCACGGCGTCCAGCCCGGTGTTTTTACGGCCGCCGTGGCTGTACACGTCCCAGCCAGGCCCGCGGCTCAGGGCTTCTTCTTCAGAGCGGCGTTTGGCGTCAATCGCCACCACGATGCACTGCGCACCGTATTTGGCCGAAGCGTCTTCAATCACCTGCGGATTGGCCAGCGCAGCCGAGTTGAAACTGGTCTTGTCAGCGCCGGCATTCAGCAGGCGGCGAACATCCTCGACCGTGCGTACACCGCCGCCCACAGTCAGCGGAATGAATACCTGGCTGGCGACGGCTTCAATGATGTGCAGGATCAGGTCGCGGCCATCACTGGTGGCAGTGATGTCGAGAAAAGTCAGCTCGTCGGCACCCTGGTCGTTGTAACGTGCGGCAATTTCCACCGGGTCACCGGCATCCCTGAGCTGCGTGAAATTGACGCCCTTGACGACACGGCCACCGGTGACGTCCAGGCAGGGAATGATGCGTTTGGCGAGCATGGAGATTTACAGATGGTGAGAAAAAAGGGCAGACGCAAGTCAGGCGCGCAGCACATCCAGGGCCTGCCAGCCGCTCCAGCTCTGGCCGGCAGCCAGATTGACAGGGCTGTTGATGCAGGCCGCTTCAACACACAACATGTGGCGATAACCATCAGGCGGCATGTCGTTGAGCGCGGCGCAGCGGTCAACACCGGGGTTCCAGACCACGGTGTCAGTCAGGCTGGCCGACTGGCTCAGGCGGACTGTGTCGCCAGACTGCTGCCGGACTTCAAAATTTGCCTGGGTGACATGGATAGGCCGGTCGGCTTCGGCGTCACGATGCACATCCTCATAAACCCGGTCAGTCTCGGCATCAAAGCCGAGCGCGCTGTCAGGGCCGGTTGCTAGCTGCAATGAACGCACTTCAGGCTGCGTCAGGTGTTGCACCCCATCCCAGAAAACCAGGCCTTCAAGCCCCAGCAAGCGGGTCTGGCTGATGTCCTGAACCTGCAGATAGGTATGCAGGGCCAGCGCAAAAGGCCAGGCTTGCAAGCCGGTGTTTTGCACCTCGAACACCAGGCACAGGCGGTCAGCTGCCAGCTCAACCGTCAGGGTGGCGACAAACTCATGCGGCCAGAGCTTGCGGGTGGCTTCATTGCTGCCCAGCCGCAAACGGGCAGTGGCGAAGGTCGCGGTTTGCTCCACAGACTGCAGCGTCCAGCTTTCAGTACGTGCAAAACCGTGTTTTGGCAATGTCTGGCCATTCAGAACCCGATTATTGAACTGCGGAAAACAGATGGGCACACCACCACGAATCGCACTTTGCCCATCGATCAGCGCACGCGGACTGAGGTAAAGCCGCTCCTGGCCATCAGCTGTTGTCCATGACAGCACATGGGCACCGTGCAGAGCAATCCTGACCCGGTCGCCTTGCGGCAGGGAGATATCCACACAGGGCTGGCCCTGAAATTCAGCCAGCGCGGGACTTGTCGCCGCCGCGCTCATATCGCCAGCTCGTCGGCCCTGGCCTGTGCGGCTTCAAAGTCAAGGTCGCCGCTGTAGATGGAACGGCCACAAATGACACCTTCAACACCTTCGTCTTCCACAGCACACAACGCTTCAATATCAGCCATGCTGGACAGGCCGCCAGACGCAATCACCGGAATGCGCAGGGCTTTTGCAAGCTTGACGGTGGCTTCCATGTTGATGCCGCTGAGCATGCCGTCACGGCCAATGTCGGTGTAGATGATGGATTCAACACCGTAGTCCTGAAACTTTTTGCCCAGGTCAATCACTTCATGACCCGTCAGCTTGCTCCAGCCGTCGGTGGCGACCTTGCCATCCTTGGCGTCCAGGCCAACACTGATGTGGCCGCCAAAAGCAGTACACGCATCCTGCAGAAAACCTGGGTTCTTGACCGCTGCCGTGCCAATGATGACGTAGCGCAGGCCGGCGTCGAGGTAACGCTCTATCGTGTCCAGGTCACGAATGCCGCCGCCCAGTTGCACATCAATCTCGCTACCGACTTCAAGCAGGATTTTTTTGATCGCCGCCTCGTTTTTGGGCTTGCCCGCAAACGCGCCGTTCAAATCGACCAGATGCAGGCGGCGTGCGCCTTTGTCTACCCAGGATCTGGCCATCGCAGCCGGGTCCTCACTGAAGACGGTAGATTGATCCATGTCGCCCTGTTTAAGGCGAACGCAGTGGCCGTCTTTCAGGTCAATCGCGGGGATAAGTAGCATGTTGC
>JAZKIK010000422.1:0-1880 GCA_040384925.1 Pseudomonadota bacterium
TGTTGGTGCATCTATTTTCCTTGTTTTGTATTTAGTACAACGCACTGGCGACCAAAAGCGGGGACGCACACTTGTGAGGCCCTGTCTGGCTTGGCACACTCCATGCTAGATAGAAACCGTCGGTCACATTACCACTTGGAGAACCCATGAAACTCGCATTCAAATCCGTATTCGTCCTGTCCACCCTGGTGGCAGCCACCGCAGCCATGGCACAAGCAAAAGCGCCTGAGCCTGATTACACCGTGTCTTACAACATCGGTGTTGTGTCGGATTACCGTTTCCGTGGCATCACACAGACTTCGGAAAAGCCGGCGTTGCAGGGTGGTGTGGATTTCGCCCACAAAAGCGGTCTTTACCTGGGTGCCTGGGGCTCCAACGTCAAGTGGGTCAAGGAAGTCAATGGCGCCACCAAAGGGTCCTATGAAGTCGACCTGTATGGCGGTTTCAAGGGCCCGATCGCGGGTGACTTTGGCTTTGATGTGGGTGTGATCACTTACCAGTACCCTGGCAACAACTCGGGTGTTGCCAACACACGTTATCCCAACGCGGTTGCGGCCGGTGCTTATGGCAATGCCAGCACCACGGAATATTACGGCGCCCTGACCTTCAAAATGGTCACCCTGAAATACAGCCGCAGCGCCGGCCGTTTCCTGGGCAATAACAACAGCAATGGCAGCACTTACCTGGACCTGAGCGCCAACTTTGACCTCGGCAACGGCTTCACGCTGACACCACACGTCGGTCACCAGAAGATCCCCAACCAGAACAACACCAATGCCATCACCGGCGAAGTCAAGCGCGGCAACGCAGCCGACTACACCGACTACGCGCTGACGCTGGCCAAAGACCTGGGCAATGGCCTGTCGGTCAGCATCATGGCAACGGACACCAATGCCAAGCGCGGCGGGTTCTATACCGATCTGAAAAACCGCTTCATCGCGGACAACGCAGTGGTCGTCGGCCTGAAATACTCGTTCTGATCACGCCACCGTTCATCTTGGAGGAGAACACATGAAACTCGTCACAGCCATTATCAAACCGTTCAAGCTCGATGAAGTGCGTGAGGCGCTGTCCGGCATTGGCGTGCAAGGCATCACCGTGACCGAAGTCAAGGGGTTTGGTCGCCAGAAAGGGCATACCGAGCTGTACCGCGGCGCTGAATACGTCGTGGACTTTTTGCCCAAGGTCAAGATCGAAGCGGCGGTGTCCGACGAGCTCGTCGACCGCGTGATTGAAGCCGTGGAGGGCGCAGCCCGGACCGGCAAGATCGGCGACGGCAAAGTCTTCGTCTACAACCTTGAGCAGGTAGTGCGCATCCGCACCGGTGAAACCGGCAAAGAAGCGCTGTAAGGCACAACCCAAAAAGAGAAACAGACATGAAACAACTACTTGCTTCCCTGGTTTTGGGATTCAGCCTTTTCACTGGCGCCACTGCGGTGCTGGCTCAGGCTCCTGCTGCTGCACCGGCCGCTTCAGAAGCTGCTGCGCCTGCCGCTCCCGCGGCTCCGGCTGCTGCTGCAGCTGCAGCTGCGACTGCTGCTCCCGCTGCAGCTCCCGCAGCTGCTGCAGCACCGGCACCCGTCCCCAACAAAGGCGATACCGCCTGGATGATGGTGTCAACCCTGCTGGTCATCCTGATGACCATTCCCGGCCTGGCCCTGTTCTACGGCGGCCTGGTCCGCAGCAAAAACATGCTGTCGGTGCTCATGCAGGTCATGGTCACTTTCTCCATGATTGTGGTGCTGTGGTTCATCTACGGCTACAGCCTGGCTTTCACCGAAGGCAATGCGTTCTTCGGCGGCTTTGACAGACTGTTCATGAAAGGTGTCTGGGACAACGTGGCGGGCACTTTTGCCAACGGCGCAACCTTCAGCAAGGGC
>JAZKIK010000423.1:0-2299 GCA_040384925.1 Pseudomonadota bacterium
ATGGTGATGTCCCTGACCAGCACTTCGATCTTGACCGGGTCGCGGAAAACCGGGCTCCATGGCAAAGGCACGTTGTCGGATGAGATGTCTATACGGTGTTCGCCGGCAGCAACAAAGGGGAACGAGTATTTGCCCTGGGTGTCGGTGCGGGTCACGTAACGGCGATCCAGAATCACAGTGATGTTGGGAACGCCGCCTTCAGAGGCTTCGCGCCTGCCATTGGCGTCCGCGTCAAAAAATACGGTGCCGCTCAGGCCACCCGCACCGGTACCTGGCACACCGCCCAGAGGTGCACTGGCCATTCCGGCGCGGGCGCTGTAGCTAAGGATAAGCTGGATGCTGCGGTTGGCCGGGGTGTTTTGCACGATTGGTAGCAGTGCCGTCGTCAGGGCCGACACTACCAGTGGTTGCAATGGTTCCTTGCCGCGCGATTCGGTGTAGCGCAGCGACAATGACCAGCCGCCCTGCGCCTGCAGTATCAGCCCCACATTGGCGTTCAGGGATGAGCTGCCATCACTTCGTCTGGCACCCCGGATGGAGCCGTCAACCAGCCACTGGGGCACTGGTGACCAGGAGCCCAGAACCCCCCATATCAGTCCCTTGCCGGGCGAGGTGCCGCCGCTGGTACGTTCCCAGGCCAGAGAGGTGCTCAGGGTTGTCGGTGCAGCTATCGGCCAGCTGTGATCGGCGCTGAAACGGTTGGTGTGGCCATCGACCGTATTGGCAAAATCGCCGCGCCACTGGGTTTGTCCCCAGTCGCCCGTCCTGTCCCAGTTCATGGACAGCGATTGTCCCGAACCTGCCAGCGCCTTGATATTGAGGGTGGCGCCCAGGGCGTTGCGGCTGTCCACGCGGTAACGCGCGTTTGAGGAGAAAAAGACGCTTTGACTGGGTGCGCCAGTACCAGTGTCCTGCACGCTTTCACTGAATTCGGAAGCGAATCCCGCCTGCCATTGTCGGGTTGAGGTGTCTGCCTGCCAGTAAACGCCCTGCAGGTCACTGGCCAGAGCTGAGGTGCCCCAGCGTAGAAATGGTTCAAACCGGTAAGCGCCAGCAGCGTGGCGCCAGCGCTCCGTGCGCCAGACCGCATCGGCCCACAGTCCAAGGGCCTGACCGTCGATGGTGCTGTTGCTTTGAATGATGTTGCCCTGAATGCGCAGGCCGCCAACGCGCTCACTGAGTGGTCCGGTGCCTTTGCCCAGGCTGCTGCTCCAGGGCGCGAGGCCTTCCCAGGCGGTGGACATCCAGGCGCTGCGGGTGTTTTGTGTGACGCCAGTGCCGCTTGAGGTGATGTCCTTGCCTTCAATAAGCTGTATTGCGGCATCGCTGCGGCTAGAGAATGCAGACAGCTTGTCTGTGGGCAGTTTGAATTGCATGCCAGCGGATGAAAGCTGTCCGCCAAGCTTGTCGAATCCGGCGACATCGAGTTCGTTAAAAAGGCCTGCCGGCCCCTTGGCCACATTGATTTCTGCCGTATCGCCAAGATACCATTGCCCCGCGATGCCACGGATCTGGGTTGAAGGGATGGAAATCCGGCCATTTATCCTGCCCATGGGGACAATGCCGGTGTTGATATCGCCGGCGCTGAAATTGGCGCGCCAGCCACCGTCGAGCGGGACTGAACGCTGGTCGATCCGCCAGGTGGTGCCGCGGCCCAGTGTCTGGGTGGACGGTGAATCGAGTTGCTGTTCAATCGTGCTGGAATTGACCGACAGGGTACCGTATTCGGGAGTATCCAGAAAACCGTTGATACCCAGGGCTTTGGACTGGGTCTGGGTGGCACCTTTCTGCGAAAAAATGGAGTAGTCCACACGCCAGCTACGTGGCCAGCCACTGGTGTTGTAGTTGTCGGCCTTGAGTTGCAGCGCATCATCAGCGGGAGACAGCCCGTCAATCACCCTGTCTACATAAACTTCCTGGGCGGCTGCCTGCGGTGTTGCCACTTCGGGTGCGGTGGCACCGTGTACCAGGCCGGCCAGCAGGCCTGTCATTCCGGTCAGGCAGCTACGCAGTGAAACTGAAATCGGTTTGGGGTGGTGTCTGGGTCTTCGACGGGAAGCACTCATGGAGCAAAACGTTGCTCAATGGCCTGCGTTTTGTCCTTGCCCCATTCAATCTTGCCCGTCACGGTGACGGGAAACTGCACATCAACCGGGGTATCGGTGTCGCCAGGACGTGTTGCTGTCAGGGGAATGGGACGCGTTTCGCCAGCAAGAATGGGCGAATTGGCCGCTGTAAATTCAAGTGCCGTTTTGCCTGAATCGGTACCTGACAGAAAGCCGGAGAGCCTTCCATGTGC
>JAZKIK010000423.1:2309-9085 GCA_040384925.1 Pseudomonadota bacterium
GTGCCTTGCCGCTGTTTTGAACCATCAGCACGGGTGTCGGTTTTCCGTTGATGCTGCGAACCTCGGCACCCGTGATGGTCAGGTTGGGTTCTGCGCCGCCGACAGCCAGATAAACCACCACCCCGACACGGGCCGCAAACGGAACATCCACCCCACCAGCTGTTTTTGTCACCTGCTCCTGTCCTTCGAGCATGATAGCCACACGGCATTCTTCAGGTTTTGCATCGGCTGGCACACTGACCTCGAAGCGGAAGCGGTAGGGGCGTCCACCTGCAATGCTGAGTTCGCGGCGCTCTATGGCTATCCAGGGACGGCAACTGCCGGGCTGCAGTTCGTCATAAAAAGTGACAGAGTTGTCCGCAGCCAGTGACCAGTCGGCAGTCTTGATCGTCAATGGCGTGGCTTCGGCAGACGCATTGGTGATTTCAAGCACCTGGCGATTGCGTTCGCCAGGCTTGAGCTGCAGTTCAAAACGGGGTGGCGATACGGCCAGGGCAAACTCGCTGGCCTGTGCATTGCCAGCACCCCATAACAGGGCTGTGGCCGTCATGGCCGTGAGCCAGCGGCAAACTCGGCGAGACGGCATCTTCTGATACAGGTAATTCATGGGCTATCTATCTCAAAATAAAATTGCAGGCCCTGGGTTGTTGCCAGCGCGCGTCCATCTGTTTTTATTGATAGCTCAATGGGCTCCTCCAGAACGGCAGCATTCACCACACCGCTGAAAATCAGTGATCGCCCGCCTGAGCGTACCGTGCCCGGCAGCAGATGCCCTGCTGTACGCCAACTGACATAAACCGGCTCTCCATCTGCTGGTGCCAACGCCATGTACAGACGTACGTTCTGGTTGACCCAGCGAGCCATGTTCAGTCGCACGGCGACACGGACGCTTCCCTCCACGGAGTGATCGGCACCCCTTCCTGGTACCAGCTGCTTCCAGCGCATGGGCAGGACGCTTTGACTGACAACGGTTCCGCTGTCATCCACCCGTGATGTTGCTGCCTGGGCAGCAGAGGCCAGGCACAGCAGTGCCATGGCACCGGGCAGTGCATGGCAGAGCAGTTTGATCAGGTAATGAAAGGACTGGCGCATACACAACAATCAAACAATCAGGGGGCTACCAGGGTGTAAGTCGCGCGACCGGTGAAAGTGCCTGACGGCACAACCTGCGCATTGGCGTAGTTGAACTGCAGGCAACTTTCGAACCAGGTGTTGCGGGTCACACTCAGAAGTGTCTGGGTCGTGCCGCCTACAAAAGTTCCGCTTGGAATCGTCGCCGTTGTATCACCATTGCCGCCGGAAATCCAGGAAATATTGCTGAACGGTATGGTGCTGCCGGCCACGCTGGTCAGATTGGCTGGCGTTGTTACCCTTAAGGTTGCATTCGCAGATGCGCCGGGAGTGCGAAAAAATCCACCCACATAGACCTCGGCCGGCAAGTCGCAATAAGCAAAGCCGTCCCAGGGGCTGATGGCTAGCGTGCTGTTGGTTGTCATCGCAAGCGTCCCCGCCCCCAGTGTGGCTGCAGGCACAGTGACGCTGACTGTATTGATGGTGGCGTTGTTGCCGGGCACACCGCCCGCGTTGAAGTTACCGCCAGTCATGGTGCCGTTGCCCACCTGAAGAAAGATGGATTTGGTACCGGCGGTGATGGTGACGACATAGGCTTGCGCTGCAAGCGATGTCATCAGCACCAAAGCCAATGCGGTTTGCTGCAAGAGGCGAGCCATCTGGTTGTTTGCTTGAGATGCGTCAGCAAGGATCAACATGATTTATCCTGTACAAGCCCAAGCATACCAGCCTCAAACAGAAGCCTTGTTCCAGTCATGAGGCGAGGACCTCATGCGGCTGGAACAGTCAGATGGCTCAGACCTGTGTTGCAGTATAGGTCAGGCGGCCATTGGTGCCAGTACCGGCACCGTATGAGCCGGCGGGTTTTGCCGTGCTGTTGGAGTAGGAGAAGGTCCATTTGGTTTCCTGGCGAACCAGGCGACCCACTGCGGCGATAGGCACTGAAGTACCCACACCGGCAGCCGTCAGGGCTGGGTGAGCCAGCGTGCCATTGGTATAGCCGGCAGTCGTTGCGGGCAGGGCAGCAGTCGCCACAGCGATGTCAGTCCAGGCAATGGTGTCGCCACCGCTGCTGGTCAACTGGCCACCAGCAGCAGCATTCAGGCCGACGCCCGTACCGAAATTGCTGAAGACACGCACTGTTACTGAACCTGGTGTGGTGGCGTTCAGGTCACCGCCTACGCCAGCGACTACAGTGCTGTCACCAATATTTGTGGCAGGCACCGTGAAGGTGATGCCGTCTATAGTTGCATTGTTGGCGGCGGCAATCGCATTGCCTGTGCCGATGCGCAGATACAGTACGGCGGGAATGACCACGGTGAAATCAAGGCGGCCTGTTGCGGTGGAGCCGCTGATGGCCGGATTGACGGTAGTTGATTCGGCATGAACAGCCAGTGGGGCTGCAAAGACTGTGGCAATCACGCTGGCCAGAAGAAGTTTTTTCATGATTTGATCCAAAAAAGAAGTGAGGGGGTGATGAGTGGACTGTAACGACTCGTTTCCGGCTTGTGTTGGTTTTCACCTTGTAACAGCTCGGTATTTGCCCAATTTTTCACGCTAAGCTATTGAAATAACAGAAGTTATATATATTTTCACGTCTCCCGCCCTTGTGCGGCAAATTGTATCAATGTTGGTTTCGCCGTCGGTCTGCCCCTTGGCTCCATACGTCGGACTCAAAGTTGTAACAACCTTAAAACATATTACTTACACATGCAAAAACAGACATTAGCCTTCCAGGCCGAAGTAGCCCAGTTACTCAAACTGGTTACCCATTCCCTTTATTCGAATCCTGAAATCTTTTTGCGTGAGCTGGTCTCGAATGCTTCGGATGCCTGCGACAAGCTGCGGTTTGAAGCGCTCAATGACGCTGGCCTGTATGAAAATGATACTGAGCTGAAGGTCAAGCTCAGTTTTGACAAGGCCGCCAAAACGCTGACCATCACAGACAACGGTATTGGCCTGTCGCAGCAGGAGGCGATTGACAACCTGGGCACGATTGCCAAAAGCGGCACGCGCGACTTCATGGCCAGACTGTCGGGTGACCAGAAAAATGATGCCCAGCTGATCGGTCAGTTTGGTGTTGGTTTTTATTCGGGTTTTATCGTCGCCGACAGGATCACTGTGGAAAGCCGCCGCGCAGGTGTGCCTGCGGCCCAGGGCGTGCGCTGGAGCAGCGAAGGAACTGGCGAGTTTGAAGTCACTGAAATCGAGCGCGCCGAGCGTGGTACCAGTATCACGCTGCACCTCAAGGAGGATTCGCTCGATTATCTGAACGCCTGGAAACTCAAGGGTATCGTCAACAAATACTCTGACCATATCTCCCTGCCTATCCTGATGGGCAAGGAAGAGTGGAAAGACGGTGAAAACGACCAGCCAGGCCAGATGGTGGCAACCGGTGAATGGGAAACCGTCAATCAGGCCGCAGCCTTGTGGACACGTGCCAAAAAAGACATTACACAAGAGCAGTACGACGAGTTTTACAAACAGATAAGCTACGACCAGCAGGCGCCGCTGGCGACCACACACAACCGTGTTGAAGGCTCGACCGAATATACCCAGTTGCTGTTCATTCCATCGAAGGCACCGATGGACATGTTCAACCGTGAAAAAGCCGCTGGCGTCAAGCTTTATGTCAAGCGCGTTTTCATCATGGACGACGCCCAGGCGCTGATGCCAACCTATCTGCGTTTTGTGAAGGGTGTGGTTGACTCCTCAGACCTGCCGCTGAATGTTTCACGCGAACTGCTGCAGGAAAGCCGTGCTGTCAAGGCGATTCGTGAAGGCTGCACCAAACGTGTGCTGTCCATGATTGAAGACCTGGCCAAACACAATGAACTGCCCGTGGCCGATGCCGATGGCGTGACCGACGTGGTGAGCGAAGAAGACAAGGCACAGGTCGGCAAGTTTGACCAGTTCTACGCTGAGTTTGGTGCCGTGCTCAAGGAAGGTCTGGGCGAGGATTTTGCCAACCGCGAGCGCCTTGCCAAGCTGCTGCGTTTTGCCAGCACCACGACCGACACCGTCAGTGTGAGTTTTGCTGCTTACAAGGCGCGCATGAAAGAAGGCCAGGACGCGATTTACTACATCACGGCAGACTCGCTGGTGGCCGCCAAAAGCAGCCCGCAGCTGGAAATCTTCCGCAAAAAAGGCATTGAAGTCCTGCTGATGGCTGACCGTGTGGACGAGTGGGCGCTGAATTACCTGCATGAGTTTGACGGCACGCCTCTGCAATCCGTGGCCAAAGGCGCGGTTGACCTCGGCAAACTGCAGGACGAAGACGAGAAAAAGGCCGCTGAAGAAGCGCAAACCCAGTTCAAGCCCATGCTTGACAAATTGAAGGACACGCTGAAAGACAAGGCCAGCGATGTGCGCGCCACCACACGCCTGGTGGATTCACCCGCCTGCCTGGTCGTGCAGGACGGCGAAATGTCCACTCAGCTGTCACGCATGCTCAAGCAGGCTGGCCAGACCATTCCCGATGCCAAGCCGATTCTTGAAGTCAATGCCCAGCATCCGCTGGTCAAAAAGCTTGAAAGCAGCGAACACTTTGACGACCTGGCCAATATTCTGTTTGACCAGGCGCTGCTGGCCGAAGGTGGTATGCCGACTGACCCTGCGGCCTATGTCAAACGTGTGAACGCATTGCTGCTGTAGTTTTTCTCGATGGCGTGCGGATTTCATGATCTGACGCCCCGTTGACTCCGCCGCCAGTCCGCCGGCTACAAGCTGGCCGGCTGGCTTTTCTTTTTGGCCTTTGGTGCCAGCGCATACAACTGGTCATAAAGCTGCTGCGCAGCGGGTGACAGCGGGCGGCCGCGCCGGCGAATCAGGCCAACTGTGCGTGTAATCACCGGGTCAACCAGCGGCACACTGACCAGCGTCGGGTGGCCGTCTGGCGGCATGGACAGGCGCGGCACGGCGGCTACCCCCATGCCCGCTTCCACCAGACTGACGAGTGTGGACACATGTTGCGCCTCGCAATACCAGCGCGGCCGTTTCGGGTTGTCGGTCAGCGCGAGGTCCAGCAAAAACCGGTTGCCGCTGTCCTTGGTGACCGACATGTATTCATGCGCGCTCAATTCCTCCCAGCTCACTTTTTTCTTGCGTGCCAGCGGGTGCTCCGGCCTGCAGGCCACGACAAAAGGCTCTTTTAATATCGGCTCGAACTCCAGATCGGGTTCCTGCGTACCGATGTAGTTGAGGCCAAAATCGGCTTCGTTGCGCAAAAGTGTGGTCAGCACCTCGTTGGCACCCTGGTCAATGATGCGCACCATGATTTGCGGATAACGCTGGTGATAAGCCATCAGGATGCCCGGCAGAAAGTAGCGCACGGCTGAGGGTATGCAGGCAATCGTGACCTCGCCGCTGACATGTGCGGCCACATCGCGAATACCCATCAGGGACTGCTCCAGGTTGTTGAGCAACTCGTTGGCCCGGTGCGAAAACTCGCGGCCCACAGTGGTCATGTCCACTTTTCGGGTGGTCCGGTGAAACAGCCGCACACCCAGAGCCCCTTCGAGTTTTTCAATTCGCCTTGAAAGCGCGGGTTGTGAAAGATGCAGTTCTTCAGCCGCCGCACGAAAGCTGCCCAGCTTGGCAACTGCCACAAAAGCACGTAAATCACCGAGGTCGAAATTCATGTGTCTGACGCATTAATCATAAGAAAGATTGCATTTTACAGAGCAATAGTCTTGCGCCATCATTCGTTCCATGTTGTTCCATTACCTGGCGCCAGGGCAATAACAGCGTGCCTTCACACCTACTTGCCAAAACAGACGGAGACCTTCATGAGTCGCATAGTTCACTTGTCACTAAAGGTAGACGACATCCAGAAAACCGGTGACTTCTACCAAAAAATGTTCAATTTCCAGGACGCGGTCACCAAAAAGACGCGTGACCACACCTCGCGCCACATGACAGACGGCGAGATCGACTTCACTCTGCTGACCTATGACGAGGACGCCACCTCGGCTGAGTCGACTGCCGCAGGCGCCGGGCCCTGCATCCACCACTTTGGCATCGAGGTTGAAGACCTGCAGAAAGCAACTGAAGAAATTCAGGCCAATGGCTGTGTGGTGGTCAGCGACCCTGGTGTGATTCCGGTCAAGTTCCGCGCACCTGGTGGCACGATTGCCGAGCTGGTTGAAATTGGCCGTTACAAGACCGATGCCGGTGGTCAGAAGATCAGCCGCATCACCCACATCTCGCTCAAGGTGGAAGATATCCAGGCAGTGGGCGACTTTTATATCAGGCTGTTCGACTTTCGGGACACCGAAACCAAAAAGACCCGTGACCACACCTCTCGCCATATGACGGACGGCGAGATTGACTTCACCCTGATCAAGTACGACGCAGGCACCACTTCAGCCGAGTCCACCGCCTCGGGCGACGGCCCATGTATTCACCATTTTGCGGTCGAGGTGGAAGACCTGGAGCAGTCAAGCAGGGACATCCAGACCTTTGGCTGCGAAATCATCAGCGACCCTGGCGTGATTCCCATCAAGTTCCGCGACCCTGGCGGCACGATTGCCGAACTGGTCGAGATGGGTCGTTACACGCAGCTCGGCGTGCAGTAAGGGAGGCGGAAATTGTCAATGTACCGTTTTTGGGGGTGCTGGCGGGATGCAGTGCAAGGCGTTCGGAGTGCAGTGTGGCAAGCCACACAAGCGAGGAACAACGCAGCAATGCGCCCGTCAGTGCCGCCA
>JAZKIK010000424.1:0-3802 GCA_040384925.1 Pseudomonadota bacterium
TGCATCCCGCCAGCACCCCCAAAAACGGTACATTGACAATTTCCGCCTCCCTAAACAGCAGCTGGTGCCGGTTTTTCTTCCTTGGTCACCAGCCAGATGCCGTAACACACCAGCACCAGCGCTGCGGCGTTTTTCCATTCCATAAAACTCTCGTCCAGAAACAGCGCCGACAGCATGGTGCCAAACACCGGGATCATGAAGTTGAAGACCGTCACCATGCTGACCCGGTTGTATTTGAGCAATATTGTCCAGAGCGAAAAGGCGGCTGAGGACAGCAGCACCAGGTAAACCAGCAGCGCGCTTGACTTGAAGGTGAACCCCGTCAGTGTGCCGCCAGCAACAAGGCCCACGACCAGCAGCGCCAGCCCGCCAATCGCCAGCTGGTAACCTGTCAGCACGACTGAATCAACATGCTGCGACACCTTTTTGCCGTAAATGCTGGCGGCCGACAGCACAAAAGCGGCAACCACCACAAAACCTTCGCCCAGCAGCGTGAAGTCAAAACTCAACAAGCCGGCGCTGAAGTTGACCACCATCACCCCCAGAAAACCAACGATGCAGCCCAGCGCCTTGTTGAAGCTGAGCTTGTCGTTTTTGTAGATGTAGTGCGCCAGCAGCACGCTGAAAAAAGTGCCGGTCGCATTCATGATGGAGCTTTTCACGCCGGTGGCATAAGCCAGGCCAATATAGAAAAACACATATTGCAAACTGGTCTGTGTCAAACCCAGCAAGCTGACCTGGCCCAGCGTGCGCAGGTCCAGCCGCAGCGTTTTTTTGCCGATGGCAGCAATCACCAGCAACACCAGACCGGCAAAAATAAAGCGGTAACCGGCAAACACCAGCTTGGACGCAATATCGCCAGCCGCAATATTAAACAGCGCATAACCATTCTTGATGGCCGGATAGGCACTGCCCCAGAGCAGGCAGCAAAGCGAGGCGACAGCAAAAACGACGTGGCGGCGGGTGAAAAAGGAAGCGCTATTGCAAATCAATACTTTTCGGGTGAAGCCAGACCACGCAAGGAGTCCATCCAGCTTTTGAAGTGTTTGCACTCCCTCTCGATGACTTCAAGCGTAATGTGTGCGGCGGCCCTGGGGCCGTGTGTGGTCTTTTTGTATTTGGGATGCAGCAAGCCTTCCAGTCGCCGGGAAGGGGCTGTTTGGTAACCGTCGTTGATATGTTCTGGCGTTTGGACTGAGGTGCGTATTCTTGTCAGGTCAGCAAGGTTGCTGGCCCAGCTTGGTTCCACTGCACTCAAGGCCTTCACATCGGAAAACAGCAAACCTTCAAATTCATAGGGTTGAATATGAGGCAAAAATCGCTTAGGTCGGCACCCAACATGAGCCACGATGGCGTCATTCAATGCTTGTTCAAGATGAGCGACTCTTGAATAAACGTCTGGTTTTTTCCTGGCGTCTTCAAACGCTGGAAAGTCCCTAGCCAGCGCATATAGATCGAGAAAGGTGCTTAACACCGCATCGGGATGCTGCCTCAAGGTGTTTCTGGCATTGAGTTTCAATCGATCAAACGTGATCGCACCACCTCTGGAGGTCTGTGATGTGCTCAAAAGTTGCGGTTTGATGAAAACGTCCAAATGGCGCAGTGCAGGTGCCACCAGTTGTTTGATGAACTTTTCTTCAGTCTGCCCTTCGGCAAAAACAATGACTTGCACCATCTCAAGGTCTTCCGCCGAGGATATTGCGCTTCCAGATTTCACCCATTGAATATTCAGCCAGCCAGCCCGACAGCTCATCTTCTGTATAACGCCTGAAGGTCGAGGCACCGTCTTCCTGGTCCACCACGATGATGTCTTCCGGCGACAGCCCGTTCACCAGTTCAACTGACTGTGTAGAGACAATCAATTGTTTGTCTTCAGCCACCTGTTTGAAAATATCCACCAAAACGGCGATGGCATAGGGGTGCAAGCCGAGTTCAGGCTCATCAATCAGGATGGTGTCTGGCAGCAGCGCCACGGGCTGCAAGAGCAGGGTAGCCAGGCAGATAAAGCGCAGGCTGCCGTCTGACAGCATATGCGCCTTGAACGGCGTATCTGGTTTGCCTTTTTGTGTCCATTCCAGCTCCACGTGTTCCGGGTTGCCGGGGCGATGCACAAAGTCGCCAAAAAACGGCATCACCAGCCGTATTGTTTCAACAATACGTCGATATTCCGCAGCATGCGTTTCATTGAGAAAACGCAGATAGGGTGCCAAGTTGGCAGCATCGGGCTTTAGCCGCAGATTGTCGTTTACCGCTTGAATTCGTTTGACCTTGGCCGTGTCACTGGTGTCATGAAAGTGATAAACACGCAAAAGTTGATCAATGTCCAGACCATGAAATTGGCCTGTCTCATGATACTTGTGTGCCTGAGTTTCAAAATATCCGGAAGAGGATGTACTGACCTCGCCGACCTCGCTGCGCTTTGCCCATACCAATTCATGGTCGAACATCATCTTGTTGTCGCTCGTGGGAATCAGCTCGAATGAATAAGGAAAATTCCCAAAATCAATTGTTGCAGTGAGTTTGTCTGTCGTTTTTCGCCCGAAATGAAGCAAAGCATCCGGGCCCCCTCCCAAACCAACGGATCTTTGAAGTTGTTCGCCAAGAATCTGGCCAATCAACCGAAAGAATCCAATGAAATTGGACTTGCCCGCACCATTCGCGCCAATCAGCACATTCAATGCATTGAGTTTGAAATCCTTCAATTCGCGGATGGACTTGTAGCCAGACACACTTAGTGAATTAACACGGGGCATCACAATCTCCTTCAAGCTTCCAGAACGCACGAGCAGGCATACATCAAGCTAAAGCAGCCGCGCCAGGTAGCGCCCGGTGTGGCTGGCCGGATTCGCCGCAATGTCTTCAGGCGTTCCAACCCCCACCACGGTGCCGCCGCCCGCACCGCCTTCAGGGCCCATGTCAATCAGCCAGTCGGCGGTTTTGATCACGTCCAGGTTGTGCTCGATCACCACAATCGTGTTGCCAGCGTCGCGCAGCTGATGCAGCACCTTGAGCAGCAGATCTATGTCGGCAAAGTGCAGGCCGGTGGTGGGCTCGTCGAGGATGTAAAGCGTGCGGCCGGTGTCGCGTTTGCTCAGTTCCAGCGCAAGCTTGACGCGCTGCGCCTCGCCGCCTGACAGGGTGGTTGCGGCCTGGCCGAGTTTGATGTAACTCAGGCCGACGTCGAGCAGGGTGTGCAGCTTGCGGGCAATCACTGGCACGGCCTTGAAGAATTCGGCTGCGGTTTCAACCGTCAGGTCCAGAATCTGGGCGATGTTTTTGCCCTTGTAAAGCACTTCAAGCGTTTCGCGGTTGTAGCGCATGCCTTTGCAGACATCGCAGGGCACGTACATGTCGGGCAAAAAGTGCATCTCCACCTTGACTACGCCGTCGCCCTGGCAGGCCTCACAGCGGCCACCGGCCACGTTGAAGCTGAAGCGGCCGGCACCGTAACCCCGTTCACGGGCGGTGTTCATCTCGGCCAGCAGTTCCCGGATTGGCGTGAAAAGCCCGGTATAGGTTGCCGGGTTGCTGCGCGGTGTGCGCCCAATCGGCGACTGGTCCACATTGATGACCTTGTCGAAATGTTCAATGCCTTCAATGCTTTCATGCGCGGCCGGTTCTTCATGGGCGCGGTACAGGGTGCGGGCCACGGCGGCATACAGCGTGTCGTTGACCAGGGTGGACTTGCCCGAACCTGAAACACCGGTCACGCAGGTCAGCAGGCCGACCGGAAACTCGACACTCACGCCCTTGAGGTTGTGGCCGGTGGCGTTGATGACACGCAGCGCCTGCATGTCGCCCA
>JAZKIK010000425.1:0-4004 GCA_040384925.1 Pseudomonadota bacterium
CGCAGCTTGCGCTCTGCCTTGGGCATCTTGCGCATCTCCAGCGCGAAACCGATGTTGTCGGCAACGCTCAGCGTGGGGTACAGCGCGTAACTCTGGAACACCATGGCAATGTCGCGGTCACGTGGCGGCATGCCGACGACGTTTTTGCCACGAATGCGGATTTCACCTTCAGTCGGCTCGTCCAGCCCGGCAATGATGTTCAGCAGGGTTGATTTGCCGCAGCCCGAAGGCCCGACCAGAATCAGAAACTCTCCCGGCGCGACGTGGATGTCTATCTTGCGCAGGACTTCGACACTTTTGTCGCCCTTGCCAAAACGTTTGTTGATACCTGCAATTTCAAGCGAAGAAGCCATTTTCCGATTACCCCTTGACGGCGCCGGCTGTCAGCCCGCGCACAAAAAACTGTCCTGCCAGGACATAAATCACCATGGTCGGCAGGCCGGCAATGATGGCTGCCGCCATGTCCACGTTGTAAGCCTTCACACTGCTGGAGGTGTTGGCCAGGTTGTTCAGGCCCACCGTCACAGGTTTGGATTCGGTGCCAGAAAACACCACACCAAACAGAAAGTCGTTCCAGATATTGGTGAACTGCCAGATCAGCGCCACCATCACGATAGGCGTGGACAGCGGCAGCACGATGCGCCAGAAAATCTGCCAGAAACTGGCACCATCCATACGCGCAGCATTGACCAGTTCCTTGGGAATCGCAGCGTAATAGTTGCGAAAAAAGAGGGTCGTGCCCGCCAGCCCGGCCAGGCAATGCACCATCACCAGTCCGGTGATGGAACTTGACAGGCCTAGCCAGCCCAGCACCTGGCTCATGGGCAGCAAAACCACCTGAAAAGGCATGAACACACCAAACAGCAGCAGGCCAAACAGCGTGTCGCTGCCGCGAAACTTCCACAGGCTGAGCACATAACCGTTGAGAGCGCCCCAGACCGTGGAGATCATCACCGCAGGTAGCGTCATGGCCACCGAGTTCCAGAAAAACGGGCGCAGGCCATTGCAGTCAACGCCGGTGCAGGCGCTTGACCAGGCGCTTGACCAGGCGCTCCAGTTCAGGCCGCCAGGCAAAGCCAGCAGGGAACTGCTGCGGATTTCCTCAGCGTCCTTGAACGACGTGACCAGCATGGCGTAAAGCGGCAACAGAAAGAAGGCGACGGCCAGCGCCAGCACGGCATACACCAGCAGACGGCCAAGGGACGGAAAAAAAGACGCCTTAGCGGTCATGGGGTTTGCTCCGCAGTTCGCTGTAAAGATAGGGAATCACCAGGGCCGCCACGGTTGCCAGCATCATGGTGGCGCTGGCCGCACCCAGGCCAATCTGGCCACGTGAAAAAGACATGGTGTACATAAAGGTGGCGGGCACATCGGTGGCAAAACCCGGCCCGCCTGCGGTCAAAGCCATCACCAGGTCAAAACTCTTGATCGCCAGGTGTGACAACACCATCAGCGTTGAAAAAAACACCGGCCGCAGCGCGGGCAGCACAATACGCCAGTAAATACGCGGCAGCGAGGCACCATCAACCTGTGCGGCCTTGATGATGCTGTCGTCAATACCGCGCAGCCCGGCCAGGAACAGCGCCATGGCAAACCCGGCGCTTTGCCAGATGCCGGCGATGACCACACAATAAATCGCCATGTCGGTATCGACAATCCAGTCGAAACTGAAGTTTTCAAAGCCCCAGTCACGCACCATTTTTTCAATGCCCATGCCGGGGTTCAGCAGCCATTTCCAGGCCGTGCCCGTGACCACAAATGAAAGTGCCATCGGGTAAAGGTAAATCGTGCGCAGCGCACCTTCGGCGCGGATTTTCTGGTCCAGCAACACGGCCAGCGTGATGCCAATGACCAGAGAGCCGCCTACATAACCGACGCCAAAAATGCCCAGGTTTTTAAGCGCCACCCACCAGCGGTCCATTTCCCAGAGCTTTTCGTACTGCGCCAGCCCCACCCATTCGTAATTGGGCAACATGCGGGAGGCCGACAGGCTGAGCACACCGTTCCAGACCATCAGGCCATAAATAAAGGCAAAACCCAGCACAAAGGCCGGTGCCACCACCAGCCTGGGCAGCCAGGATTCAAAAGAGTTTTTCATTGCTACGGACATTTCTGTTGCGAGTTGTTCAAGGTTACGAAAAAAGGGGGCACACAGCGTGCCCCCAAACCCTGTGTTGACCTCAAACCGACTCAATCATCAAGCGGAATCAAAAACTCACCACCACACCTCATACTGCACACCCACCAGGGTGCGGGCAGTCTTGCCGCCGAAACCAAAACTGGTGGCATTGGCTGCAGCAGCGGCCTGGTTCCAGTTGGCCTTGGTCACGTACAGGCGCAACTCGGGACGCGACCAGAAGTCCTCGGACAAGGCCAGTGCACCAGCCAGTGTGACCTTGCTCAAACGCTGGTCAGGCCCCGCGCCCTTGCGGGTGGTGGTTGACAGCTCGGTCAGGCCCTTGAAGTTTTTGTGAAAGGCGTAAGAAGCACGGCCGCCGAGCGAGAAGTCCTTGGTGGTCACATTGGTCAGATCAACCTTGTTGGTCTGGTAGGCGATCAGCGCCTGGCCACCAAACCGGCCACTTTGCCAGTTGATCGAATCTGCAATACGCATGACTTTTTTGCCGGCGCTGGTGCCGTCTATGGCTTCAAACTGGCCGTCAATACGGGCATGGCCGCGTGATGCCTGCAAAAACAGCGCATTGCTGAGGCCTGGAACAATGAAATCCTTCTGGTTGTGCGACACCGAAATGCCTGAACCCGATGAGCCATTGATCTGGCCGCTGCCACCCACTGCCGTCAGCAGCACGCGCAGCTTGCCGCCAGGGTTGGTCTGGATGTCGGAAATGTCTGCATTGAAGCGATGTGCCTTGACGCCGTTGGGCAACTGCTTGTCAAACTTGTCACCTGAGAACACACCCAGACCCAGTCTGGCACCGCCGACAGGGATGTTGGTCACACCGGCACCCTGGTTGTCACCGTAGTTCATCAGGAAGTAGTCAACGATGTGGACGTCCTGAATCCGCAGGCGGCGCTGGCCGGCCCAGAACTTGGCTTCTGGCGCAAACGAAAAACCACTGACTTCGACATAAGCCTGTTCGGTGCTGACGTCGCCGCTGCCCCACTTGGCCGGCATGTAGTCCACCTTCCACTTGATGCCATCGGTTTCGAAAGTGCGGGCCAGGCTGACTTCAATGCCGTTGTCACCTTCATTGCCAAGGCGGTACTTTTGCAACTCACCCCCCAGGCTCAGGCCACCCTTGACACCATCGGAGTGGTTGAACACCGGGCCTCCGCGTGAATAACCAGTGAACTCAAAGCCGGCTACATCCATAGCCATGGCTCCATTTGCGCATGCGGCGGCCAAAGCCACCGCCAAAAGGCGGTTTCTTTTCATCATGATGGGGTTTCCTTATTTTGTTTTTGCGGCTGTCGCGATTTTTTTCATGGCGTCTGCCACGCTGACCTTGTCGTCATTCCAGAACTGGCTGACCACATCCTTGATGGCACCTTCAGTCGCCGGTGCGATGGCCATGCCATGCGCCACGCTGGGCACCAGGCCACCGGTTTTGGCGGATTCCGTAAAGTCCTTGCTCGACAACTTGGCGCAGTCGTCAAACCTGTCCATGCGCACATCGGTGCGCACCGGTATGGAACCCTTGTTCAGGCTGAACAGTTCCTGGAATTCGCCACCCATGATGGAGCTGGCCAGAAAACCCTGGGCTTTCTGCGCTGGTTCACTCTTGAGCTTGAACAGGATGAACGAGTCCACGTTGAAAGTGAACGAGCTGGCCGTGCCTGGTGCTGCCGCGCACAAAAAGTCTTTGCCCGGCGATTTTTTGGCGGCTACAAATTCGCCCTTGGCCCAGTCACCCATCAGTTGGAAACCGGCCTTGTCCTGAATCAGCATGGCGGTGGCCAGATTCCAGTCGCGGCCAGGTGCTGCGGGATCGGTATAGGTCTTGATACGGCGAAAGGTTTCCAGCGACTTTTTCATGGTGTCG
>JAZKIK010000426.1:0-2499 GCA_040384925.1 Pseudomonadota bacterium
CTTTCGCTCAAACGCGAAGCCCTGATGGCCGATGTCAAGCGGGAAGTTCAGCAGGCCGTGCAGGGCAGCAAACCCTGGGGCATTGACGTGGTGGACGTCCGTATTACCCGGGTCGATTATGTAGAGGCCATCACGGACTCGGTTTACAAGCGCATGGTCGCAGAGCGCCAGCGTGTTGCCAACGAGTTGCGCTCCACGGGTGCAGCCGAGGGTGAAAAAATTCGTGCTGATGCTGACCGCCAGCGTGCCGTCACAGTGGCCAATGCCTACCGCGATGCCCAGAAGGTCAAGGGCGAGGGTGATGCGGAAGCCGCCAGAATTTATGCAGACGCTTTTGGAAAAGACCCCCAATTCGCCCAGTTTTACCGCAGCCTGGATGCTTACAAGGCAAGTTTCAACAAAAAGGCCGATGTCATGGTGCTGGATCCGTCCTCGGACTTCTTCAAGGCGATGCGAGGTTCTGCTGCAGGCGCTGCCGCTGCAACTGGCAAGAAGTAAAACCTTCTGATGGATGGCAACAGCCTTTGGCTGGCGCTTGCCTTGATGCTGGTCGTCGAGGGCTTGTTGCCTTTTTTCTCCCCTGTGGCCTGGCGCCGCATGTTTGAGCAGATCCTGTCCATGAGTGACGGCCAGATACGCTTTTTTGGCCTTTGCAGCATGGCCGCCGGGCTTGTTGGAGTTGCGCTGCTGATGTGATTGACGGGTGCTGATCCTGCCCATTTCAGCCTTTGATCAGACTTTGGTAGCAGCTGAATTTGGCTTGCAAACTTGCTTCATGCCAGGGGCCGGCAAAAAACAGCGCCCAAGCCCGGTAAAATCCTGTTTTTAACAGCGCACCTTAATTACATGCCCGCCTGGTCGTCATCATGGCAATTGCCGGATCAAATTGCCGATGTCTTGCCCTCCGAGGCGCGTCACATCGAAGAACTGCGTCGTCTTTTTCTGGACACCGCACGCAGTTATGGTTATGAGCTGGTCATGCCGCCGCTGCTGGAGCATCTTGAGTCATTGCTTACGGGTACCGGCGAAGCGCTTGATCTGCAGACCTTCAAGCTTGTTGACCAGCTCTCGGGCCGTACGCTGGGTCTTCGGGCAGACACCACACCACAGGTTGCCCGTATTGATGCACATTTGCTGAACCGCAATGGTGTGGCGCGACTTTGTTACTGCGGCCCGGTGCTGCATACCCGCGCCGACCGCCCTCATTCAACCCGTGAACCGCTGCAGTTTGGTGCAGAAATTTATGGCCATGCTGGCCTTGAAGCTGATCTGGAAGCGCAGGTCCTTGCCATTGAAGGACTGAAGGCTGCGGGTGTGGGTGATGTCAGCGTTGACATGGCGGATGTACGCATCGTCAACGGTTTGCTGGCCGGCGCGGATATTCCGGCCAGAACGCTGTCGCTGATTCATGCTGCGCTGGCTTCCAAGGATGCCAGTGAACTTGACAGCCTGACTGGCAGCCTCAAGGGCGCGATTTCCGCCGAAGCGCGCCAGGGACTCAAAACCCTGCTGCAACTTTATGGCGACGAAAAAGTGCTGGATGAGGCTCTGAAGGCCCTGCAGCGCTTTGCCGGAGTACCTGAAGCGCTACAGAACCTGAAATGGCTGGGAGCTCACACAGGCGCTGAAAAAGGCGATGTCAAGGTCAGTTTTGACCTGGCCGACTTGCGCGGTTATGCCTACTACAGCGGCACCCGTTTTGCCATTTACGGCCAGGGTGCCGAACTTGCGCGTGGTGGCCGTTATGACGAGGTGGGCGCTGTTTTCGGCCGCAATCGTCCCGCCGTGGGTTTCAGTCTTGACTTGAAAGAGCTGGTCAATGTGCTGGCCCCCAGGCCGCTCAAGGCGGCAATTCGTGCGCCGTGGGGCGAAGACAAGACTTTGCGTGCAGCAATTTCCCGTCTGCGGGCAGACGGTGAAACAGTGGCCTGTGTACTGCCCGGCCACGAGCATGAAGTCAATGAGTTTGACTGTGATCGCGAGCTGGCACATGTCGGGGGGCAATGGATGGTTCAGCCCCTGACAAAAACGGTTTAAAAACCAAGGCTTTCAAAATGACTGGTTAAAAAAAAATTTGACCAGTCAGGCAGCTTCCCGGTTGGCAAAACGCCATTTTTCCATTTTCCCCACTTAAACGAGATTTTGAAGATGACAAACAAACTAGCCGCCACTGCAGGACGTAACGTCGTGGTTGTGGGCACCCAATGGGGCGACGAAGGCAAGGGCAAGCTGGTCGATTGGCTGACCGAGTTGTCACAAGGTGTGGTGCGCTTTCAGGGCGGCCACAATGCTGGCCACACACTGGTCATCAATGGTGTCAAAACCGCGCTGCACCTGATTCCCAGCGGCATCATGCGCCCAGGCGTCAAGTGCTACATTGGCAATGGTGTCGTGTTGTCGGCCGGCAAACTGTTTGAAGAGATTGAAGGGCTTGAAAAAGCTGGTGTTGAAGTGCGTTCTCGCCTGCGCATCAGTGAGGCTTGCCCGCTCATACTGCCG
>JAZKIK010000427.1:0-7879 GCA_040384925.1 Pseudomonadota bacterium
AAAAGCCAAACTCACCGACCCCTCTGGTTATATCGTCAAACCCTTCGACGATTCACAACTGCGGGTGGCCATCGAGCTGGCACCGGTGCGGCATGACATGGAGCGCAAGGCACGCCGGGTCGCCCGATTGCTGAATGCGACGCTCACCAGCATCGGCGACGCCGTGATCGCCACCAACACTCATGCCGAGATTCTGCTGATCAATCCGGCCGCAGAAAAGTTGACCGGCTGGACGCAGAACGAGGCCATCGGAAAGCCTTTTGACCACATAGTGCGTCTGGTGCACCTGATAACTCGCCAACCGGTGGAAAACCCGGCGCTGCGCGCCCTGCACGATGGCCTGGTAGTCCGCCTGGACCCCGACACTGTACTGATCCAGCGCAACGGCGAGGAACGCTTCGTGGATGACAGCGCCTCGCCGATTAGCGACGAAGCCGGCAATATTCTGGGCGCTGTCGTGGTGTTGGTTGACTCCACCGACCGGACTTCTGCAGAAAGCCGGGTGCAGACCTTGACACGCCAGGTAGCAGCGCTGCTGGTCGAACAGGAAAAACAGGAGATGCACGGAGCCGAACTCGAAGCCTTTGCTGCGGCTGTGAGTCACGACCTGCGCGGGCCCTTGGTCGCCATTACCGGCTTCTCCCAACTTCTTAGCACAAAGCATCGCGACCGGCTCGACGCCTCCGGACAACGCTTCCTGGATCGCGTTCACACCAATGCGCTACAGATGACCCGCATGATGGAGGACTATCTGCGCTTTCTGGGTTTGACCGGCCAGCAGCCGCTGCGTCTGGCACAGGTCGACCTGAAAGGTCTGGTTCTCGCCATTTTCGACGACCTCATCTCCTTGCCAGGCCAAAAGCCGACACGACTCGTATGTGAATCGCTGCCGCAGGTCTGGGCAGACGAATCCATACTCCAGCATGCGCTGGTCAATCTGCTCAGCAACGCGCTCAAGTATTCGTCGCGGCAGGAGCAGCCGGTGGTGGAGGTCGGCGCGATAGCAGGCAGTGGTACGGGTGAGAGTCTTCATACCTGCTTCGTCCGCGACAACGGCACCGGCATGGATCTCGCGCACGCGGAGAAACTGTTCGAGCCGTTTCATCGCTTCCATAATGTGGCCGATTTTCCCGGCACCGGAGTGGGGCTGGCCATCGTCAAGCGCATCGTTGAGCGCCATGGTGGCCGGATCTGGGCCGAAAGTCAGCCAGGTGCCGGTGCCACGTTTTTCTTCACATTGCCGACGAAGGCTCCCAGCGAGCAGAAGCTGGCGTACCACGGATAGAGAAGGACACCGTCCTCCCCTCCCTGCGAACCGGGCCTGCGGTCTTCCTGCTCCACACTTTTCAAGCTGCCGTCTACAACGTTTAGGTACGAGGCCAACTGATCAGGCAGGTCATTGTCGTGACGTGGTTGAGGCGCTATGCATACATGCCGAGCATGGTCAGAATGGCGGCCAGAAGCAAACCCACCCAGCCAGGGTGCCGGCCCCTGGTGCCAACGAGCACGAGCGCAGAACCGCACAGCAGACAGGCCAAAATTGCTTTGGCGACCATGGACTGTGAAAGCTGGGCCGCAGATGGATGGGCCAGCCAGAAAAGTACAACTGCAAGACCCCACCCGAATACGGTAACAAGGTGCCAGCTAACCCAAAGGATGCGCACGTGGGCTTCGCGCAGAATTTGCCCACCCTTGGTTGGAATGAAACCCATGCCCCGCATTCGACGAAAGATCAAGCGCTCACCCAACACAGAGTGGACCAGACCGATAACAAAGGCGAGAACGCCTGCTGCCGCGAAGCAAGAATTCATATGTCATTCCCCAGGAAAAGCAGAAAACCGACAAACTGCAGGAAATATATCCTTGTGCATTGGCAAATGATTTTCGGCCACATTTGCTGATGTAATGGTTTTATTGCCTATGCAAGCAGCCTCACACCACAAGCACACACATGCCAACCCTGCTAATCAAAAACGCCCGCCTGGTCGCCACCTTCGACCACACCAACCCAAACAAATCCAGCGAAATCCCCAACGCCTCGGTTTTTGTGCGTGACGGGCTGATTGAGTCTCTGGGGGCTGCAACCGACCAGCCGCAGGATGCAGACGAAGTGATTGATGCGCGTGGGCATCTTGTCATGCCGGGTTTGGTCAATACACATCACCATATGTACCAGTCTTTGACCAGGGCGATTCCGGCTACGCAGAATGCCGAGCTGTTTGGCTGGTTGCGGGGGCTGTATCCGATCTGGGCCGGGTTGACGCCCGAGATGATTCGGGTTTCAACCCAGGTGGCGATGGCTGAGCTGTTGGCAAGCGGCTGCACCACCAGCAGTGACCACCTGTATATCTACCCCAACGGGGTGCGGCTTGATGACAGCATTGAAGCTGCGGCGCAGATTGGCATGCGCTTTACCGCCAGCCGGGGCAGCATGAGTGTGGGCCAGTCACAAGGCGGCTTGCCGCCTGACCGTGTGGTTGAAAACGAAGCTTTTATCCTGAAAGACACGCAGCGGCTGATTGAGACCTATCACGACGCAACACCAGGCTCCATGCTGCAGATTGCCGTGGCACCTTGTTCGCCCTTTAGCGTCAGCCGTGACCTGATGCGCGAAGCCGCCCTGCTGGCGCGCAGCTACAAAACCCGGCTGCACACACACCTGGCCGAAAACGACCATGACATTGCTTATTCACGAGAAAAATTCAACTGCACACCGGCCCAATACGCACAAGACCTGGGCTGGCTGGGTGATGACGTGTGGCATGCACACTGTGTCAAGCTCGACGACCCAGGCATCAGCCTGTTTGCGGCCAGCCGCACCGGCGTGGCGCACTGCCCGTGCAGCAATATGCGCCTGGCCAGCGGCATTGCACCGATTCGCAAAATGCTCAATAGCGGGGTGCCGGTGGGCCTGGGTGTGGATGGCTGCGCCAGCAATGATGCCGGCCATATGCTCAATGAAGCGCGCCAGGCGCTGCTGCTGGCGCGGGTAGGGCGCGCCATGCAACCGCCGTCAACCGACGCGAGTGGGCGGACTTTTTTTGGTTGTGACCTGGGCCCGGCAGAAATGACTGCACGTGATGTGCTGACTGTCGCCACACGCGGCGGCGCAGAAGTGCTGGGCCGCAAGGACATAGGCCACCTGGCACCCGGCATGTGCGCCGACATAGCCTTGTTTGACCTGCGCACCCTGGGCATGGCAGGCGGCGCAGTACACGACCCGGTAGGTGCCCTGCTTTTATGCGCCAGCCCACAGGCGGCCTATACCGTGGTCAACGGCAAGGTGGTGGTGCGTGAGGGCCGCTTGACGACTGTGGAGCTGGAGCCGCTGGTGGAGCGGCACAACCAGCTGGCGATGGAGCTGGCTGAAAGCGCCCGATAAGAAGAGGGGCCAAAACGCCACTCCGATCGGCCATTTACACCCTACTGCCGAATCCGCCCAGCCGCAGTAATGATGGTCAGCTCGACAAAACGTGAGCCCGAATGCATGTCGGATTTGTAGCCTATCTTGTAGCCGCCCAGATCAAAACTTTCCATGCTTTCAAGGGTTTTGACAAAAGCTTCGCGGCTCACCTTGGGGCCCATGCGGCGCATGGTTTCAGCTATCACGGAGCCGGCGATGTAACCCTCCATCATGGCGTAGCTGACGGGTACGTCACCATTGCCTTTTTTGGCAATGATGTCGTTGAACTCCTTGGCCAGCAGCCCTGACACCTTGTAGGGGTTGGGTGTGACCTGGGTGATCGAGACGCCTTTCATCTGGTCTTCGCCCAGGCGTTTTGACATCTGCTCGATGTCTGCGCCCGAGTGGGCAAACAGTTGCGCGGCACCGCCATTGAGCCGGTATTTTTCAATGAATGCAGCGGCCGCCGAGCCGCTGGCCACGATGATGATGGCTTGCGGCTGCGCCGACATGAAAGGCGCCATGGCCTCGTCGGTGACTCTTAAAGTGCCTGCTGCGTAAGTGCCTTTGGCCGTCAGCTTTACGGATTTTCCTTTGGCCACTTCTTCTGTGGCGGCAACCAGCGCGGCACCGGCGGGGCCATCCTGATAAAACAGGCCCAGGCGGGTGATGCCTACCGTGGCCAGGTGTTCAATGATTTTTGTGACTTCATCCCGCAGATTGGCGCGCACGCTGTACACAAACGGGGCTTCCTTGCGTATGTCATTGATGCGGTAACCGACCAGTGCAATATTTTCTTTTTCAAGCACACCTGAACTGATCAACTCGCCCAGGCCCTGGTCTCCAAAATAACCGGCCAGTGCCAGCGGGCGGCTTTCACTGAGCAGGAGTTTGGTGGCGGCTACGGTTTCTGCCGGCTGGTTTTTGTCGTCCTTGCTGACCAGGCTGAGGGTGTGGCCGTTGATGGTGCCGGCCTTGGTCAGCGCCATCTGGATGCCGACGGCATAAGCACGTGCCTGCGCACTCTCCAATCCCGTCATGGGTGCCACCTGCCCGATCACAAACTGGGCAGCGCCAGCCGTCAGGGATACAGCCATCACACCACAAAGGGCTGCGGTGCGTGTCAGGGTTTTGAATAGCATTGTTGTGTCTCCTGTTTTTGTGATGACCCGCCACAAGCACAGAAGACCAGACCTGCCCGTCAGTTTGACCACCGGAAAGCACCGCCCTGCGCCGGGCACAGCAAAGCGCCTTGCTGCGCCGCCATTTTGAGTGCAAATTCACCTGAACTGGCTAAGCACTTATACGCAGGGGCAAACACCTATGAAGGTGTTTGAGGATTAATTCCGGCTCACTGGTGTTTACCGGGTGTTGGCGCCCGCTTCAAACCATTGTTTGATCAGCCCACGCTCGGCATCGGTAATGCCGGTGGCGTTGTTCATGGGCATGACTTTGCTCACCACCACCTGCTGGTACACAGATTGCGCATGCTGGCCGAGTGACGCAGGTGAGTCGAGCCGCACGTTTTTCATCTGCACCTGCGCGCCATGGCACATGTAGCAGCGCTGCTCAATCACTTTTTGCACGGTTTCATACCCAGGCTGGCTGGCATTGCTCGCCATCCGGTCAGGCGTATTTTGTGCCACGGCAGCGGGCTGCGGTTTCATCCAGACAATCACCGCGCCAATCACCACCACACCCACCAGCGCGTAGGCCAGCGGATGGCGGTTGCGGCCCAGCTTGTAGCCATGGCGCAGCACAAAAAACTGCCGAATGGCGGCACCTGCCAGCATCATCAAAATCAGCACCAGCCAGTTTTGCGGGTGGCTCCAGGTAAAACTGTAGTGGTTGCTGAGCATGGCAAACAGCACCGGCAGGGTGAAATAGGTGTTGTGTACGCTGCGCTGTTTGCCGCGCAGGCCGTGTACCGGGTCAACCGCCTCACCGGCCTTGATGGACTCAATCACCTTGCGCTGGCCGGGAATGATCCAGAAAAACACATTGGCGCTCATGGAAGTCGCCATCATGGCACCCACCAGCAAAAAGGCCGCACGCCCGGCAAACCAGTGGCAAGCCAGCCAGGACGCCGCACACACCAGCACAGCCACCAGCGCGCCAACAATGGCGTCGCCATTTTTGCCTTTGCCAAACAGCTGGCAAATGGCGTCGTACAACATCCAGAACACCACAAAAAATGACAGCGCAACCGCCACCGCTGCGCCGGGCGACCAGCCCATCAGGGACTTGTCAATCAGATAGGTGCTGGCGTTCCACAGATACGAAACGGTAAAAAGCGCAAAACCAGACAGCCAGGTGCTGTAGCTCTCCCAATAAAACCAGTGCAGATGCCCCGGCATCTGGGGCGGTTTGACGGCAAATTTGACCGGGTGATAAAAACCACCGCCATGAACAGCCCACAACTCGCCACTGACGCCCTGTTTTTTGAGGTCTTCATCCACCGGCGGCGTCAGGCTGGAGTCCAGAAAGACAAAATAAAACGATGAACCTACCCAGGCCACAGCGGTAATAACATGCACCCATCGCAGCAGCAGGTCGGCCCAGGCTAGAAGATAACTTTCCATGATTCTCTCAACCTATGCAGTTTGTTTTTAAAAACTGCGAAATCCGAACCTGCTCACCACTGCGGGCGCTGTAAGCAGCAACGAGGTCACGAACTAAAGAAGCCGGTTTTTTAACCCAAACTCCCCGGCTCCGCTGCGACCTGAGCCATGCAGTTTACAAAACTTTCTGCATCAACCCGTTAAATTTGCAAGCAAAAGCCTTGCCAGTGTTGCCTTGCTGCACAGCCGACCATTAGCCCGTCTTGCTGATGGACTGCAGCAACTGGGCAGCCACGGCAATGGCAATCACTTCAGGCTCTTTGCCAGTGATGCCGGGCACTCCGATGGGACAGGTGACATGCGCCAGCTCGGCGCTGCTAAAACCACGCGCTTCCAGTCTGTGCTGAAAAGTGGCCCATTTGCTATGGCTGCCAATCAGGCCAATGTAGGGCAGATCAGCCTTGTCACGCTGGCGCTGCAGGCAGGCGGCGAGCACATCCAGGTCTTCGGCATGGCTGAAACTCATGATCAGCACACGTGTGCCGGCAACAAGCTCACTCACGGCGGACTGCACCGGCTCGGAATGTTCACAACACACACCGGCGGGCGCCGGCTGGGGGAACACGCCGTCGCGGCTGTCTATCCAGGTCAGGGAAAATGGCAGCCTGGCCAGCACCTCCACCAGCGCATGGCCCACATGGCCACCACCAAACAAGGCCAGCGGATGCAAGGACTGCTGCAACCGGGTGCGCAGGGCAGGCAAGTCTTGCGCGCTGACCGGCTCAAAAAGCAGATGAACCACACCACCACAACACTGGCCCAGCGAGGGGCCGAGGGCAAATCGCTGTCTTTTTAATGTGCGCGCCTCTGCATTTTCAGTATTTTGGCTGCGCAGTTGCTCACGCGCCTGGCTGATGGCTTCATGCTCAAGATGGCCACCGCCAATCGTGCCGACCAGCTCATGCGCAAAAACCGCCATCCAGGTGCCGGCCTCTCGCGGGGCCGACCCTTGTGTTGATTCGATCTGCAGCAGCACAGCGGCTTGCTGCGCAAGCAGCCCAAAAAAGCGGGCGGCGTGCGGGCTGGTGTTTGCCGTATTGACAGAATCAAATGTATCTGTAGTGTTACTAATGTTAAAAACCATGAAAAAAGCAAATTGAAAGGCGTGGAGATTTAAAAGGCAAGATTGCAAAAGCCACACACATGCCCCACATAAGACACCAAAACCATAACACCAGACGAAACCGGCAACCGGCCTGATCTGGCAACAAGAAGAAAAGGAAAGCGCATATGAGCAAACCTCCCCCTCCCCGCCGCAGTTACGTGCTGGCATTTTTTTCAGCCTTGGGCACCGCCATTGTTTCAGCGTGCAAATCAACTGTTGACCTGGGCAGACCTGCCCCCGCCCCACCACCGCCACGGCTGCCAGCACCTGCTGTGGCACCAGCCCCGCCAGGAGTTATTGGCCCTATCGATGCGGCCAGCGGTTCGGCCCGCAGGTCATCGGCCACCACACCCAAGGCCTACCGTGAAGACGGTGCCAGCCATTTGTACGGCCTGAACTCTGACCGGATCTACAAGGGAAGAATGCCGCCACTGCTGTACGCCATTGGTGTGCTGAGCGTACACATCGACAAGGTGGGCCGCGTCACACACCTTGACTGGATGCGTGCGCCCAAACACGCGCCCGAAGTGATTGCCGAAATTGAGCGCACTGTGCAGCAGGCGTCACCGTTTCCGGTACCTGCAAGGCTGGGAAAAGTGGTTTATACCGAAACCTGGCTGTGGCACAAGAGTGGCAAGTTTCAGCTTGATACCCTAACAGAAGGGCAGGATTAGAGCCCCCACGGTTGCTCACTTCGTGTAGCGCCCTGCCCCCCGAGGGGGCCGCTGCGCCTGCGGTCTGGCGAAGCCA
>JAZKIK010000428.1:0-3597 GCA_040384925.1 Pseudomonadota bacterium
GCTGGCGTCCAGCCTGGACGAGGCGATGGCCATTCTGTCGCAGCGGCTGGCAAGCATCACGCTGGCTGACCTGTCAGCAGATTTTCATGCTGCCATGCTGGCGCAGCAGCTGAAACCGGTCAGCACCATCCATACCGCCACAGGAGGCAGCCATGCTGGTGGGCTTTGCTGAATAACTCTGCAATCTTGTTGGCTTCGTTGCGCAAGGTGGGCAGGCGAATAATCAGTGGTGCTTCGCTGGCGCGGCTGCAACTGATAAATTTAAAATTGGCGTGTCGCCGCCGTCCTTGTCGTCTGCCCTTGTGGAGCAAAGAGTCCGCATCACGCTTTTGCTCCAGCCTTTCACCCAGCCGTCGCTCGCTGCAGTTCATGCGTGAAACGCAGGTCCCGATGGAAGGAATAAGAGTCGCCATCCTGCTGCGCCGTCCCTGATGACTTTGGGTAACGAAAACCGGCTTTTATGCATCAAAGGTGCCTGTTGTGCAGATGTACCGGACCCAAGCAGTTATAAAAAATACAGTGTTTAGACCGGTACGGGTACCGGGCCGGGGATGGTGCGCCCATATTGTCTGCTCAGGGCTTCGTTGGCCTGGTGCCAGCGCTCGGTGTTTTCCAAAATCGGGTCGACGCCGTTCACGCTGTCGAGGTTGGCGGCGTACTGGCGGCAGAACATGACCAGATCTTCAACGTCCTGCGATTTGTCAAAAACGGCGTCGGCACCGAGCTGGCGGCAGTGTTGCACGATGTTGTCAGGCACGTAACTGGTCAGTACCACGACTTTCTGACTGGCCGAGCGCTTCTGGCAGTCTTTGAGCACACCAAAACCTGAGCCTTCACCCAGAAACAGGTCCACGATGACCAGGTTCCAATTGCCATCATTGGCACTTAACCAGCGGCGGGCAGCAGCTTCAGTTTTGGCCACGCCTGCAAATCTGAGCGCCGTCATTGCTTCCATCGATTCAATCAATGTGTCGCTGATGTCGGGGTTGTCTTCAACCAGTAGTGCTCTGATAAGCATGGTTTCCTCCTTGTCGCTGGACCTGCTGCCATGGTTTGCTTGTAGGAACTGGTAACCATAAAACGCAGAAGCAGCTGAAAGTGTCGTCAGTTATCGCTTTGGTTTGTAGGCGGTGTCCCACAATTGGCTTGATTGATTCGGGTTTACTCTCTCTTCCGATGGGAAAGGGGACAAGAACGGCCGAGGCTGATTTGACGGTTTGGGCGTTAAGGATGCTCTGCATAACTCCCTGCAGGGCATACTTAAAAAGAGTCGAATCAGCCGGTGCTGCTTGCCCCGAGGGCGCAAGCAGCTATCAATTCAGGACTCAAGCACCTCCGGCCTTTCTTCGCGTCCACCGGGGTGAATCGCAAAACGTGCCGGGTCGTGGCCGTGTACCGGGGCGTCGTCGGCAAAAGACCAGCCGCCAAACTGGGTGCGGCGGTAGTCGGCCATGGTCTGGGCAATTTCAGCCTGGGTGTTCATGACAAACGGGCCGTATTGCGCAACAGGTTCGGCAATCGGTTTGCCCTGCAGCAGCAAAAACTCAGCCTCTTCAGCGCCGGTGTTGACGATGTTGACCGGCTGGCTGGCGCGCAGCTCAATCGCCGCATGGGCATCAAGCGCTTGGCCGGCCAGGCTGACTGATTCACCTTTGAAAAAGTACAAGGTGCGCCGCGTTTTGTCACCCGCAGCGGCGGGCAGTGTCCATTGGGCACCGGGTGCCATGCGCAGCGTCCAGATGGCCACGTCGCTGTCGGCCTGCGCAGCCCATGAATCAGGTGGCGGGGCCAGTGGTTTGATGGTGGCGGCTTCGCCTGTGCCATCGGTTTCCTGTGGTTGGCTTGCCACCACGGCAATTTCAGTCGTGCGGCCATGTTCGTCACGCACCGTCTGGCGCGGAATATGGTGTGACCACAGCATGGTGAAGTGCGGTTTGGCCATCTTGCTGCGCGCCGGCAAATTCAGCCAGATCTGGAACAACTCCAGCGGATTCGGGCTTTTGTCATCCAGCAGCGGAAACATTTCAGCATGCACAATGCCGCTGCCCGCCGTCAGCCACTGCACATCACCCTGGCCAAAACGTGCTGTCGCACCCAGCGAGTCGGAATGGTCAATCAGCCCCTTGCGGACTATGGTGACGGTTTCAAAACCCCGGTGTGGGTGGGGCGGAAAGCCCGGCACCGTTGCGCCGTGGTACATGCTCCAGCCGTCCTTGCGGCTGAAGTCCTGGCCAATATTGCGCCCCGCCAATGAAGTCGCCGGGCCCAGCTTGCCATTGCCAGCCGGGTAAGCGTCGTCGTGATAGGCGCAAAACAGGAAAGGGTCTTGTGTTTCCCAGGGGAAACCGAGGGTTTTGATTTGTAGAACGGGGCTGGCTGGGCTGGTCATGGGCGGGCTTTCTGCAGCTTGCAGTAAATAGGCTGGTGGGCGGATTCAAGTCATGTAGGGTTGAATCCGCTGCCTTTCAAGCGCCCAGGCAACTGCGGCAGCTTGCGCGCAGGCAGAAAAAAAGCATCTTGCGATGCTTTTTTGTTGATGCCTTATTGGTCTTCTGCTGTGCTTGCTGTGGCTTTTGCTGCCGCCAGCCTGGCCTGTTTGCGGCTGGCTGCCCGTGCTGCGACCCGCTGTGCCACCTTGTCGTCGCGGGTGAGCTTGTGTTTCTTCTGCCTGACTGGCCTGGCCGTTGTAAATTCGCGTGGGGCTGCAGTATGGCCTTCGGCGGCAATCTGGCGATCTTGTTCAAGCGCGAGTTTGTAGGCTTCTTCCAGATCTGGAACGCTCATGTCCGAATCGCAATAATAGGTCTCGAAGATCTTCATATTGAAATTGAGCACGTGCGGGTAAACATGCCTGCGGTCTTCAAGCCACTGGTTATCAAACGCGTACATGACCACGTCATAACTCGGAAAATAAAACAGCTTTGGGTCATCAGGCTGCAGCTTGCGCATGACCTCGTCAACCGTCACACGCAACACCGCCTTGGACACGGCATTTGCCGCAATGCAGCTGACCGGGCGGAAGGTTGCAACCAGCGGTATCGGCGAAACCGTGATGACAATCTTTGCATCCGGCCGGAACTGCCTGATCAGCCTGTGGATTTCAATCAGGTTGTTCTTGTTTTCTTCAACCGTTGAAACGCGAAACTTGTGGCGTGACGGGTCATATTTGTCTTTTGGAACCGCTCTCCAGAAAACCTCGCCGCTGGGCTCGTCGTACCAGACTTCAGACAGACCCAGTGTGATGATAAACACGTCGGCCTGGTCAAAAATGGCCTTGGTTTCAAGGCGGATTTCATCGTCGTAACCAAATTCTTCTGCTTCATAACCATGCCAGAAGTTGCCTTCAGGCACATGGTTGAGCCAGGCCCATTTGAATTGCTGCAAGATGGCAAAGGTATTGACAATGCCGTCGCCCATTTTGGTGACGTAGGACTTTCCTTCGCGTTTGGTCAGCACGTTGTAGCCACGCGCATGCAGATAATTGCTGATGTTGGAAGCAAAACAGGAGCCAAAGGCCACCAGCTTGGTGTCCTTGTCGACAAATGCCTTGTCCGGCATCCAGCCGTGGCTCATATAGGTATCAACAGCCTTGCCTTT
>JAZKIK010000428.1:3697-11228 GCA_040384925.1 Pseudomonadota bacterium
ATGGGTGGGGCCTTGAGCATCAGGCCATAAGCCAGCCACAAAGCAACCCCAGTGGTAAAGGCGCTGTACATGCCCAGCGAAATGCCGCTGACATCGCGGGTCTTGAAGGTCAGCCAGGCCTGGGGAATAAAACTGGCCGTGGTCAGGCAGGCGGCCACGGAGCCTATGATGTCGGTCAGGGCCGCAGGGGAAACTTCGATGCTCATGGGTGAATGCTCATTGGTCACGGTTCATTGTTTGTTGCCTTCCTTCACGGCCCAGTCCACCAGCGCTTCAAGCGCGGGGCGGGCGGCGGAGGCATTGGGGTGGTTGATGATGCCCACCACAATCAGCCGTTTGCCGCTGACGGTGTGGACATAACCGGCCATGGCGGTGGCGTCGCGCAGGGTGCCGGTCTTCAAGTGCGCCCAGCCCTGCGAGACGCGGGACTTGCTGTTTCTGAGTGTGCCGTCCACGCCAAAAATCGGCAAGGAGCCCATCAGCTCTGGCATGGCACCCGACAGGTAAGCGGTTTGCAGCAGCCGCGCCAGCCCGCGCGGTGTGACACGTTCTGTGCGTGACAGGCCAGAGCCGTTGTCCAGCACCGGCAGATCGGCCTCGCCAAAACGCTCGCGCCACCAGTTGCGCACGACCTCGCGTGAGGCCTCGTTGCTGGCGGGGGCGTTGTTGCCGGGCCGATTCATGCTGAGCGTCATGAAAAGCTGCTGCGCCATCACGTTGTTGCTGTATTTGTTGATGTCACGAATCACTTCGGCCAGTGAGGGCGACACGGCCTCAAACACCGGCTTCAGGCCTGCTGCGGCGCGGCCTTCACGCACACGGCCTGTCAGTTTGCCGTCCATTTCCTGCCACAGCCCCAGCACGGCGCGTTCGGCATAACTGGCCGGGTCACCATAAGCAATGCTCCAGACCTTTTCACCACAGGCCACCGGGTAACTGCCGCCAAAGCTGATTCGATACGGGTCGGCAAACTCGGGTTTGAGCAGCACACGCCAGTCGCCGCAATCACTCAGGGGCGCGCCGCCTGCACCGGCCGTCAGTGGCACGTTGGCCTGCGTCTGCACATTGGCCATGGGCGGCTCAAAACTCACGCTGGCCTGGCCGCTGCCGGGGTTGGGCACAAAAGTCATGACGACTGACTTGTAGTTGATCAGCAGCGCATCCGGTGCCACGTTGTAGGGCCGGTAGGGCTCGCCGTCAAAGTCGCCGGGGTTCTGGGTGCTGGGCGCAAAGGCGCTGCGGTCCAGCAAAATGTCACCGCTGATGGTTTTGATGCCCAGCGCCTGCACACGGCGCAGCAGCAGCCACAGCCGCTCCATCACCAGCTTGGGGTCACCCTTGCCCTGGATGATGAGGTTGCCCTGCAACACACCGTCCCTGACCGGGCCGTCAATAAAAACCGGTGTGTTCCAGGTATAGGAGGGGCCCAGCAGCTCAAGCCCGGCGTAAGTGCTCACCAGCTTCATGACAGATGCGGGGTTCATGAAGGCAGCAGGCTGGTAACTCAACAGCGGCACGGCACCCATGCGGCCAGGGGGCGCAGCGTCGAGCACCATCGCGGCCAGCGCTTCACGCGGCACCTTGGCGCGGGCCAGCAGGGCTTCAACCTGGGGCGGCAGGGCGGGCAGGACTGCTGCGGGTGTCGATGCCGCCGGCACAGGCTGGACAGGCGCAGGGCTTTGCGCGCTGGCCGGGCCGGCAAGGTTCAGCGCCACAAAGCCAATGGCCAAGGTGGATATCGATTTTGGCAGCAGGTTCAGGAGCATTCGGCAATTATCGACGCAGGCCTTTTAACGCCGCCTTGCCGCACCGCAATTGTGGGACTACCTCCATACTGTTCGTTTAGAGCCGTTCGCCCTGAGCTTGTCGAAGGCTTGTTCGCATGAGCAGAAAAGGCTTCGACAGGCTCAGCCCGAACGGTTTTGAGGCCAGATGAGCGGTATTGGGGACCAGCCCCAAAAAATTCAGGGCAGGTCGCTGAACAGCTCGAACACCAGCCGCCTGAGCCACTGGTGGCCTGCATCGGCATGGAACTGTTCATGCCACTGCTGCTTGATGGGAAAGGGCTTCACCTCAAAAGGCAGCCGCGCAATCCGCAGGTCGGTGCGCGGGCTGACCATGGTTTGCGCCAGCCGCTCGGGCACGCTCAGCAGCAGGTTTGAAGACGCCACCACTGCTGACAACCCCAGCGCGTGGGCGGCTGTCAGCACCACCTTGCGCTGATCCAGCACATTGAGGTCTGCCAGCGCTTCCTGCAGTGCGTCATAACTGGCGCCGCTGGGACGGTAAACCACGTGTTCGGTTGCCAGGTACTCGTGCAGCAACAGCTTGTCGCCCTTCAGCGGGTGGTGCATGCCCAACAGCGCCACATAACTTTCTTCAAACAGGCGCTGCTGGTAGATGCCGCTTCCCAGCGGCTGCCAGCTGCCTATGGCCAGATCAACCCGGCCTTCCACCAGCAATTGCCGGCAGTTGGCCGGTGAGACTTCGACGGTTTCAAAACGGATGCGCGGTGCCACGGCACGAACGGCTGCAAGCAAAGGCGGCAGCAACACCAGCTGGCCAATGTCGTTGATGGCAATGCGAAACACCTGGTTCGAACTGGACGGGTCAAAAGTCCGGCTCTGGTCTATGGCCTGGTTGAGTTTTGTCAGGCCTTCACCAATCGGCTCTATCAGTCGGGTGGCCAGCGGCGTGGGCACCATGCCGACCGGCGTGCGCACAAACAGCGGGTCATTGAAACGCTCGCGCAGGCGTTTTAGCGCATTGCTCACCGCAGACTGCGTCATGCCCAGGCGGTCTCCGGCCAGGGTCACGCTGCGTGTTGTGTAAATGGCCTGGAACACCAGGAACAGGTTCAGGTCGACCGTGTTGATGTTCATGCTTTGCTGCTAAAGAGGGGTGACCGGGCCGCCCAATTTTAGGCTCCCGGCCCATGAGCGTCATTTCAAAAAACCATAGGCCGCATCACCATGATTTGTTGGCCTTTGACCAGGAAGCTGCCTAGCATCAGGCGGCCATTTTGCGCTTTATCACCCGGAGACATCAATGAAACTGGTCACCATCAACAACACCGCCCAAGGCTCGCCGGGTGCCCTTTTGCGCTCAGGCGACATCCTGCACCTGGGCAGGGCGGCAGCGCCTGGCACGCTGGAGGGCTGGATTCCCCCTGGCGTGCGCGGCATTCTGGAGGCAGGAGAAGAGGGTCTGGCGGTGGTGCGGCAACTGGTCAGCCGCATCGAGGCCGCCCCGGCCGGCTTTCTGGCAGAACTCAAACGCAGCGGTGCCATCACGGCTGCTGTCGCCACACCCCTGCTGGCACCCGTGCCCAATCCCCGCCTGATGGTTGCTGCGGGGCTGGCCTTCAAGTCGCATCTGGCCGAAATGGCCGGCACACCGGCACCGGCCCACCCCACCGGTTTCATGAAAAGCAGCAACTCCATCACCGGGCCGGATGCACCCATCCTGATTCCACCCCACGCAAACGCCTGTGTGGACTACGAAGGTGAGTTGGCGGTTGTTTTTGGCCGCACCTGCCATGACGTTAGTGCTGCCTATGCAATGTCGTTTGTGGCCGGCTACATGGCGGCCAACGATGTGTCTGCACGTGACTGGGTCAAACCGGTGTGGGAAGCCAAAGAGCCCTGGCAGGCACGCCAGACCTGGGAGACCAACATCATGGGCAAGCAGTTCGACAGCTTCACCCCACTGGGGCCGGTGCTGACCACAGCAGACGAGATCCCGGACGTGACGGCCCTGCAGATTGAAACCCGCCTGAATGGCCAGGTCATGCAGCGGGCACCCATCAGTGACCTGATTTTCAGTCTGGCTGAAACCATTGCGCACTTTTCCCGGTGGTACACCTTCCAGCCCGGTGACATCCTGCTGACCGGCACACCCGCTGGCGTGGGTGTGGGCCGCAAGCCGCCGGTGTTCATGAAAACCGGCGATGTGATTGAGGTCGAGATCAGTGGTGTGGGCATACTGCGCAACATGCTTGTGCCCAGCTAGCCCACACCAACGGCAAAAAGGGGATAGCGGCACCCTGTTTGGGCTTTGCAGGGTCTCAGTTCCTGGCCGGAACGCGTAAAAAGCTCTGGCCCGTATCCACCCTGCCGATGCCGAATATGTCCACCACACACTCGAAGATTGCCGGGTGGCCCTTGACGCCGGGAATCAGGTATTCCTTGGGCGAATAGGCATCGTGAGCGGTTTTCCAGTGCTGCGGGCTTTCCCAGCTGGCGATGTTGATGAAGGCAAAGGTGTTGTTGCCCACGCCGGTATTTCTGTGCAGGTGGGTTTCGATAAAACCGGTGCCTGGCCTGCCGCTGAAGACTTTTGAGGTTTCCTGCCAGGTCGCCAGGAACTCGTCCTCGCGCTCGGCGGGCACCATAAAAACATTGATGAGGGTAACGGCCATGGCCTGTCCTTGGGTTGTGTTGTTCATTGCCGGTTTGCCGGGGGCATACCGGCCGGATACGGAACCGAAAGTGTCTTTTCCGTGCCCTGCCGCGTCCAACGAATATTGGTGATACCGGCCATGCCGATGGCAAATGGACGCGGCACTGCCGGATTCATCCGGCGCATAAGGCTCATCATCAATTCTTGTTGGACGGCGTCCGGGCTGCTGCCTAACATTTCTCCATGACCACTCCTTCCACACCTGCAAGCTTTACCATCAGGCTTGAACCCAGCGGCCGCAGCTTTCAGTGCGCAGCCAATGTTGACATCCTGAAGGCCGGGCTGGCCAGCGATGTGTCCCTGCGCTACAGCTGCCGCTCGGGCGTCTGCCGTACCTGCCGCAGCCGCGTGCTGCAAGGCCGTGTTGACCTGGGTGCCGTCCATCCAGCCTATCTGTCGGAAGCCGACCGGGCCGAGGGTCATGCCCACCTGTGCTGCGCCAGGCCGCTGAGCGACTGCGTCATAGAGGCTGACGAAATCCCGGCTGGCCTGTTGCCCGCGCAACAGCTTCCTTCACGCATCATGCTGATGGAAAAGCTTGCGCCCGATGTGATGCGGGTCGTGCTGGGTTTTCCGCCCAACGAAGCGCAGAAGTTCTCGGCCGGGCAGTACCTTCAAGTGTTGCTGGAAGGCGGTGTGACGCGCTCCTATTCCATTGCCTCGGCACCGACAACGCAAGGCCTGCGCCAGCTTGAGCTTCACATACGCCACATGCCGGGCGGCAGCTTCACAGACAGGGTGTTTTCCTCGCTGAAGGTGCGCGACCTGCTGCGTGTCGAAACGCCGCACGGCTATTTCTGCCTGGACGAAGGCAGCAGCAAACCCATGGTGATGATTGCATCGGGCACGGGCTTTGCACCTATCAAGGCCATCATTGAATACAGCCTGCAGAAAAACATTTGCCGGCCCCTGCACCTCTACTGGGGCGGCCGCCGCCGTGAAGACCTCTATATGCATGAACTGGCCTCCGGCTGGGCCGCAGCGCATGGGCACATCAGCTACACGCCCGTACTCAGTGATCTCGGCGATGCAGGCGAAAGTTCTGGCTGGCAGGGGCGGCAGGGTTTTGTGCACCAGGCCGTCATGCAGGACTACCCCAACCTTTCGGGACACCAGGTGTATGCCTGCGGCGCGCCTGTGATGGTAGAGGCCGCACGCCGCGATTTCACCAGCCTGTGCGGGCTACCCCAAGACCAGTTCCTGGCCGACTCCTTTGTCAGCGAAGCCGACAGGACACGCGAGCCTGCCAACACCTGATTCTTTAATTTATGCCACCCTTCAAGGAGACCCATCCGATGACAGCAAGCTCCCCCCTCCTGCCGGAAAACTGCCGGGTTGACCCGGCACCACGCAACTCCATGCTCAGGCCTTTTGTGCTGGGCCACGGCACGCTGGAGTGTTTCAGCCTGGCGGCCTCACGCAGGTTTTACGAAGAGTTTCTTGGCCTTGAATGTGTGCGCCACGCCAAACCGGCCATGGCCGTGCGCCTGGGCATGCGTTTTCACATCGTCTGTGTGGAAGTCGGCGACCAGATCCACCCCTGCAATGTGCTGAACCACTGGGGCCTGGACGTGAGCTCGAAAGAAGAGGTTGACGAGGCCCATGCCAAAGCCCTGAAGTACAGGCAGACCTACGGCATACGCCAGGTGCTTGACATACAGGACATGCACGGCGTTTATTCCTTTTATTTCGAAGACCTGGACCACAACTGGTGGGAAATCCAGTACTACGAAGGCGGCTTCACGCATGACGACTACTTTGATTTTGGTGACCGATTTGAGATGGAAGCTACGGCAGTGGCCGCCTGAAACAGGCAACGGCATCTGGGTGGTGAGAATGCGGGCCAGCGCCAATATGGCCTTGTGCCAATACCACCCGTTCGCCCTGAGCTTGTCGAAGGGTTGTTCGCACGAGCAGCAGTGGCTTCGACAGGCTCAGCCCGAACGGTTTCGGGGTCTTGGTGAAGCATGCACAGTGGCCTCGACAGGCTCAGCCCGAACGGTTTCGGGGTCTCGGTGAAGCATGCACAGTGGCTTCGACTTTGCTCGGCCCCCAAACGGTTTTGGGGCTTGAGTGAACCGTAGGCGCGCATGCGCGCAAGGAAAGGCCAGATGCAAAAGCCACGGTCCTTGGCGTCAACACGAAAATGCTGATGCCAGCCTCAATCCACAAAAGGCATTTCTACAAAAGACGCCGAGTCCCCGCGAAGGTGGAAGATGTCCGTGCCCATCTTCTGCGGGTTGTAGATATGTGCCCAGACTGCTTCGGTGACCGGCGTGTCGGTGTTGGCGATTTCCACACGGATGCGGCTGCCCTTGCTGAACTGGTAGGCCATAGGGCGCAGCGGTATCTCCAGCCGCAGCAATGTACCGGGTTTGGCAAACACCTCGGTCTCATGCAGGTAGCAGGGTGCGTCTGATGTGCTGAGCCTGGTGTCGAGCGCATGGGCAGCCAGGGTATGCGAGGCGCGCAGGCAGCCCTTGGTCACGATGACAGCGCGTGGCTGGGTGCCGGGCGGTGCAGCCGGGTCCGGGGCAAACTGCTCGCTGATCTTGATAAAAACGTCGGTGTCATGCCGCGAACTCTCGACATGGATTACCGCCCTGGCATGGCCGTCCATGACGCGCTCACGCGCAAGCGGCGCACTGGCAAAGGTCAGCACGCCGCGCACGGTATCCGGGCCTGTGGGTGTCATTACCGCCGTGCCCAGTACCCAGGACGGCTGCGGGTAGCTGAAGCTCAGGCTGGCATCGCCGTCGGCTGAAGGCTGGCCTGCGTGCAGCGAGCCATCATTGAGCGAGTTCACCGAGCCTGTCCTGATGGTGCCGAGAAAATGCCTTTCACGTGTGGCGGCCGCCGGTGGCCACATGTCGGCCTGTTTTTTGAGGGGCGAGTTGCGTACCGGGTATTCCACCGCAGCACGCGAGTCGTATGAAGTCGGCATGCCCTTGAGGTAGCGGTCATAAAACGGCAGCATCACATCGCGGTGAAACGCGATGGACTCAAACTCGCCAGCAGCATGAAAAGGCGTTGGCGCGCCGCTGATCATCAGCTTGCAGTTGTCGCCCAA
>JAZKIK010000429.1:0-3859 GCA_040384925.1 Pseudomonadota bacterium
AAGGTGTTTTCCACACTCAGGAGCAGCATCAGGGCAGATACCATAAAAACGGCAAAACCGATCAGCGTGAGTCCGCTGGCGTTGCCTGCAAATTGCGCCAGATACTTCAGCACCGTCTTTGCAATACCGGCTGGCAGCAGGCCGTTCAGCAAATGCTCACGGATGGCTTCGCCCAGCGCTCGCAGGGACGGGATGCGTGCAAACAAGGCAAAACTCACGACCAGCAGTGGCACCACGGACATCACCGTGGTAAAGGTCAGGCCACCTGCCGCCTGGGCAAGGCGCTCCTCCTTGCCACGCCGCAGCAGAGAGTCAAAAAGGCCGCCCTTGTTTCGGCTGGAATTTGTCATTGGCCAGGCAGTTGAAAAATCAGCAGGGCAGGATGCTGCCAGAAATGCAAGTTGTGTCCATGCGCCAATCTTAGACCGTGAACCCGTCCCAGACAGCCGTCTGTTCGTCCCCCGCGTCAAGCGCGTGGATGATCTTGCTTAATTTTTTTATTTACGTGTTGACACGTTTTTAAAAAACCCATAAAGTCCAACCAACGACAACTCTGCGCCTTAGACGCGGGTTGTTGCTCAGCAGCATTGCTGACCACATAACGGCTATATAAGCCCCTGATTGCACGAGAGTGCGGTCAGGGGCTTTTTTGTTTTTGGAGTTTGAAAATGTTGATCGAAAAACCTGCGCACGAGCCGCAGGGCTTCCCTGACATCAAGGTGGCCTCGGTCCAGATGGCACCCGTGATTGGCCAGAAAGCGCTCAACCTGCAAAGGTCGCTGGAGTGCATAAGCCAGGCTGCAGGGCAGGGCGCACAGATCATCGTGCTGCCTGAGCTGGTCAACACGGGTTATGCCTTTCACAGCAGGCAGGAAGCCTTTTCGCTGGCAGAAACAATACCTGATGGCGAGAGCACCCAGGCCTGGATGGCTGCAGCGCGCCAGCTCAATATCTACATCGTTGCAGGCATCACAGAGCGGGCTGGCGACAAACTGTATAACGCCGCTGTCACGGTAGGCCCGCAAGGCCACCTTGCCACCTACCGCAAGCTGCACCTCTGGGCTGAAGAGCACCTGTATTTTGAATCGGGTGACCTGGGTTTGCCAGTCGTGCATACCGAGCTGGGCCGAATTGCCTCCATCATCTGTTACGACGGCTGGTTTCCCGAGGTGTACCGGCTGCTGGCCGTGCAGGGTGCCGACATTGTCTGCATGCCGACCAACTGGGTTCCCATGGCGGGCCAGCTTGTCGGCACACAAGCCATGGCCAATACCCTGGCCATGGCCAATGCCCACAGCAACAGCCTGAACATCATTTGCGCCAACCGTGTCGGCACCGAAAGGGGCCAGCCCTTTATCGGGCAAAGCCTGATTGTGGGTGCCGATGGCTGGCCGGTCGCTGGCCCGGCGAGTACCGGTGATGAAGAAATCCTTTACGCACACATCAACATCCGGCGCTCCCGCCTGGCCAGGCATCTCAACGCATTCAACGACGTGCTTCGCGACCGCCGCGATGACGTGTACGACCCCATGCTGGGCACCGGATGGCCCTTGCCCCGGCATTAAATTTCGCCCCCTTTCTTTTCACCTCAACCAGGAGTTCATCATGAGAAGTTTCATTCGTATCGGCCTTATCAGCCAGACAGTTCTGCAGACCTGCATCGCCATCGCTGCGCTGATGGTCACACAAAGCCACGCCGAGGAACCGATACGCATAGGCGTGGCGGTAGGCCTTTCGGGCGCAAACAGTGTCATTGCGCCCGCAGTCGTGCAGTCGTCGCAGCTTGCCGTGGACGAAATCAACCAGGCCGGCGGCATTCTGGGCCGCAAGGTCGAGCTGGAGATTGTTGATGACGCATCCGGCGCCGTGGGTGCGCAGAAAGCTTTTGACACCCTGATCTTCCAGAAGAAGGTCAGCGCCATCATTGCCATGGAAACCAGCGCTGCACGCAATGCCGCACTGCCCATTGTTTCGCGTGGCAAGGTGCCCTATATCTACACCTCGTTTTACGAAGGCCGCTCGTGCAACAACTATATGTATGTGAATGGCTGGGTGCCTGAACAGCAGGTCGCGCCGGTGGTCGATTTTTTCATCAAGACCAAGGCCGCCAAAACCTTTTTCCTGGTCGGCAGTGACTACTCCTTTGGGCGCGGCATGCTGGAGTTCACGGCCAAATACATCGAAAAATCGGGTGGCAAGGTCGTGGGCGAGGAATACCTGCCCATGGACGGCAGCGACTGGACTTCGGTGGTGTCAAAAATCCGGGCTGCCAAACCCGATGCGCTGATCAGCGCGACCGCTGGCGGCGCGCCCAATGTGTCACTGGCCAAACAGCTCAAGGCGGCAGGCCTGACCGTGCCCTACGGCAACCTGGCGATTGACGAAGGCACGGCCAAGTCCATGGGTGACGCAGCCACCGGCCAGTATTTGACAGCCTCTTACCTCACCGGCATTGAAACACCCGAGAACAAGGCATTCCTGAAAAAGATGATGAGCAAGTTCGGTGCCGACGTGAAAGCACCCAACGAGTTGTCGGTGCCTCAGTACGAAGCCTTCTTTTTATACAAGGCCGCAGTCGAGCTGGCCAACTCGACAGATTCCGACAAGGTGGTCAAGGCGCTGGGTGATGCCACATTTACCGGCCCACGCGGCGCCGTGCGCATGAACAAGAGCCGCCACACACCACTGGCGATGCGCCTGGGCCAGGTGCGTTCTGACGGCTCCATCCGTATCCTTGAGACCTATGCCAGCGTCGATCCGGGCGCCCAATGCCCCAACATCAAATAAGCTGAAGGACAAGGCATGAAACGCAGCATGGCTGACTGGAGAAACTGATGGCCCTCATACTCGATTTTTTGACCACGGCAGCCATGCTGTTCATTGTGACAGCGGGGCTCATGATGATTTTTGGCGTCATGAAGATTGTCAATTTTGCCCACGGTGCCCTGTTGACGCTGGGCGGTTATGTGGCTTTTGCCGTCACACAACTTGGCCTCGGGCCCTGGTGGAGCTGGCCGCTGGCTATAGTGTGCGGCGCACTGCTTGGCATGGCGGTTGAGTTGCTGATTGTCAGGCCGCTGTACAAACGGCCTCTTGATGCCATTCTGGCCACCTGGGGCCTGGGCATCGTGATCGGCCAGTTGATCGTGATCGGCTTTGGCCGCGACATCAAGTTTGCTGCCGTGCCGCTGGAAGGCACCTGGGCTGTGGGCGGCATTGACTACTCGGCTTACCGGCTGCTGCTGGTGCCATTGGCCCTGATCCTGTGCGCTGCTTTGCATGCACTGCTCAAGGGCACACGTTTTGGTGTCAGGACCCGGGCCGTGATCATGAACGAGGCGCTGGCCAGCAGCCTGGGCATCAACTCCAGCCGCGTCCGGTTTGCCACATTCAGCCTGGGTGCGGCGCTGGGAACACTGGCCGGCACCGTCATTACCCCACTGTCCAGCCTGGACCCCATGATGGGCGTGCCCTGGCTGGTCAGTGCCTTCATGCTGGTCATGGTGTCGGGCCACTCGGTGTTGAGCCTGCTGCTGACCTGTGTTGTTTTTGGCGCTTGCCAGGTGCTTGTCAGCACCTATGCCAGCCCCGTGCTCGGCGGCCTCACCATTGCGCTGCTGGCCGCCGTGACCTTGCGTATACGTCCCAAAGGTTTTGCCCGTGATTGAACAGACAGTTTCCCCCACCCCGGTAGTTCCACCGTCCGCCAGGCCGGCTTCCACCACAGGCCGCGGCCTGATGGCGCTGGTCGCCGCCGGCATATTGCTGGTTGCCCTTGGCCCACTGGTGTTTGATGCCTACCTGCTGAATATCCTCATCAAGGCCTTTTTCTTCGCCATAGTGGCGGTCACTGTTGATG
>JAZKIK010000430.1:0-2088 GCA_040384925.1 Pseudomonadota bacterium
ACGGCAAGGTGGTGTTTTACGACTACGACGAGATCGAATACATCACCGACTGCAAATTCCGCCGTGTGCCCGCGCCGCGCAATGAAGAAGAAGAAATGAGCGGCGAGGTCTGGTACTCCGTCGGCCCGAAAGACGTTTTCCCCGAAACCTTTGGCCCGTTTTTGCTTGGCAACGACGCGGTACGCGGTGTTTTCATGAAACACCATGGCGACCTGCTCGACGCCAGCTTCTGGCAAACCCACCAGGCGCGCATACAGGCGGGCCATGTGCATGACGTATTTCCGTATGAACGCGAAAAACGCTTTATCAGGCGGCATGAGCCGCTGGACACTGCAACGTCTTTTTGATGGCTTGATGCCGCCGCAGTACAGATTTTTAAAAACGATTTAACAGGAGACAGAACATGCCCAATACAGATTCCATCGTTATCCTCGGTGCTGCGCGCACGCCCATGGGCGGTTTCCAGGGTGATTTTTCATCACTGGCCGCACATGACCTGGGCGGTGCAGCCATCAAGGCGGCCATTGAACGTTCCGGCATTTCGCCTTCAAATGTTGATGAAGTGCTGTTTGGCAACTGCCTGATGGCAGGGCAGGGCCAGGCACCAGCGCGCCAGGCCGGTTTTAAAGGCGGTTTGCCAGCCAGCGCAGGCGCAGTTACCTTGTCAAAAATGTGCGGTTCGGGCATGGAAGCCACCATGCTTGCGCATGACCAGCTGATTGCCGGCAGCCGCGACGTGATGGTCAGCGGCGGCATGGAAAGCATGACCAACGCACCGCACCTGCTGCCCAAAGGCCGCAGCGGAATCCGTATTGGTCATGACCGTATTTTTGACCACATGATGCTCGATGGCCTCGAAGACGCCTACCAGCCCGGCCGTTCCATGGGCACCTTTGGTGAAGACTGCGCAGCCAAATACAGCTTCAGCCGCGAAGCGCAGGACGCTTTTGCCACTGCCAGCGTGCAGCGCGCCAAGGCAGCGACCGAATCCGGCGCATTTGCCGCTGAAATCACACCCGTCACCGTCAAGGGTCGTAGCGGCGACACCTTGATTTCGATTGATGAAGGTCCAGGCAAGGTCAAGCTCGACAAGATTGCCAGCCTGCGCCCGGCCTTCAAGAAAGACGGCACCATCACCGCTGCCTCCAGCTCGTCCATCAACGACGGCGCGGCTGCGCTGGTCTTGACCCGCGAATCAACAGCCAAAACGCTGGGTGCCACCCCGATTGCCCGTATCGTTGGCCACGCCACCTTTGCGCAGGAGCCCGAATGGTTTTCAACCGCCCCGGTTGGTGCCGTCAACAAGCTGCTTAAGAAAATCGGCTGGGACGTCAAGGACGTTGACCTGTGGGAAGTCAATGAGGCTTTTGCCGTTGTGCCCATGGCTGCCATGACCGAACTTGGCATCAGCCACGACATCGTCAACGTCAACGGCGGCGCCTGTGCCCTGGGCCACCCGATTGGCGCCAGCGGTGCCCGCATCATCGTCACCTTGATTTACGCGCTGAAAGCCCGTGGCCTGACAAAAGGCGTGGCCACACTGTGTATTGGCGGCGGCGAAGGCACGGCCATGGCGATTGAAATACTGTAAACAAGTGGCAACCCAAGCCGGCAGATATTGAGCAGGAGGCCATTTTGATACTGAATTCAGACCAGGAGCAGGTCAGGGACGCGGTTCGCGCCTTTGCCCAGCAGGAACTCTGGCCCCACGCCGCACGCTGGGACAAGGAGCACACTTTTCCAGCAGAAGTCCACAAAGGCCTGGCCGCGCTGGGCGCTTACGGCATCTGTGTGCCCGAGGAGTTTGGCGGCGCCAATCTTGATTATTTGACGCTGGCTTTGGTGCTGGAAGAGATTGCAGCTGGCGACGGCGGCACCAGCACGGCCATCAGCGTTACCAACTGCCCGGTCAATGCAATTTTGATGCGTTACGGCAATGCAGCGCAGAAAAAGCAGTGGCTCACACCGCTGGCGCAGGGCGAAATGTTGGGGGTTTTTTGCCTGACCGAGCCGCATGTGGGCAGCGATGCATCCGCCCTGCGTACCACGGCGGTCAGGGACGGTGACGCTTATGTGATCAACGGCGTC
>JAZKIK010000431.1:0-1001 GCA_040384925.1 Pseudomonadota bacterium
ACATGCTGATCGTGGCGCTCAGCATCAACGTGGTGGCCGGCGCATTGCAATAAGGCCGGTTGACAAGGCGGTGCCGCAAACAATCACGACAGCGCACAGCAGCATCCACGGCGTGACGGTTTCGCTTAAAAACAGTGCGCCATACAAAACCGCAAATACCGGCACCAGAAAGGTCACTGACAGCGCACGCGGCGGACCGGCGTTTTCAATCAGCCTGAAAAACAGGATGTAAGCCAGGCCGGTACACAGGATGCCCACCACCAGCAGCGCCAGCCAGGCTCTTGGGCCAGGCATGTGTGCGGGCCAGAGCCAGATGGCAGGCAGCGCCAGGCCCAGGCTAGCCCCAATCTGGCTGCCTGCAGCCGTCACCAGTGGCGGCATGCCGGCCAGATAACGTTTGGTGTAACTGGCCGAGATGCCGTAACAGATGCAGGCAAACAGGCAGGCCAGCACGGCCCAGCCGGGCGACACGCCGGAGGCGTCAGGTTTGAAAGTCGCCTTGTCCCAGGCCAGCATGGCGACGCCGGCAAAACCTATGACCAGACCCAGAATGCGCGAGGTATTGGGTTTGTCTTTCAGCCACAACCAGGCCACCAGCGCGCCAAACATGGGCACGGTGGCATTCAGGATGGATGACAGGCCGGTGGTGATGGACAGCAAGGCAAACGCAAAACACGCAAACGGAATGCCCGAATTGAGCAGGCCGATAAAAAACACTTTTTTCCAGTGTTTGCGCAAGTCCGGCAGCAGGCCCTTGAACCAGACAATAGGCAGCAAAAACAGAGAAGCAATCGCCACACGCACGGCGGCGGTTGGCAGCGGGCCAAAATCTACCACCGCCAGATGCATGAACAGAAATGATGAACCCCAGATGGCAGCCAGCAGCAAAAAGTCTGTCAGCCAGTTTTTTGGCGTGGCCGAAATGCCTGGTTTTGTGAAACCTGCGACGGGCGCAGTGGTGTTGGCGGTGGTCAAGTTGTAGCCTCTTTGAGTAAGCCTAG
>JAZKIK010000431.1:1011-9282 GCA_040384925.1 Pseudomonadota bacterium
CGGCAGTTGGACGCGCCCGAGGGCGCTGTGATTGGCGTGCCAGACAAGGCGAGACAACGCAGTGGGCTATTGCCCACAAGGCGGAGCAACGCAGTATGGCGCGTCAAGCGCAGTGCCATCGGGTGCGTAGCGTGGTCACCCATCAGGTGAACGCCATCGAAGTGAAAAATGTCAATACTCATAAGGCTTTACCAAAGGTGATAAGCGGTCAACTGCCGTTTCTAGGGCAATACACCCTCAAGCCTGAGCAGTGCTGTTTTTTTGTCCAGCCCACCGGCGTAACCCGTCAGCGCGCCCTTGGCACCGAGCACGCGATGGCAGGGCACGATGACGCTGACCGGGTTGCGCCCGACAGCGGCGCCGACGGCGCGCACGGCAGCCGGTTTGCCGATGCGGCTGCTGATCTCACCATAACTGGCAGTGTCGCCCTGGTTGATGCCCAGCAAGGCTTGCCAGACCGATTGCTGAAAAGGTGTGCCGTAACTCAAGTCCAGCGGCAGCTCGAAAAAGCTGCGCTGACCGGCAAAATATTCGCTCAGTTGCTGGCTGGTCTGTTTCAGAACCGGGTGATCGGGCGCGCTTGGCCAGACCGCCGGGCCGATCAGTTCAGGCGGCAGGTGCCGCTGGCCATCAAACCACAATCCAGCCAGGCCTCTGTCTGTGGCTGCAATTGTCATCTGGCCCAGCGGGCTTTGAAATGTGGTTTGAACGAGGGGGCTGGAAAATTTCATGAAGATCACCTTGAATGTCTGGTCTGGGCTGCTGTGTCTGCCTTATGCAGTGGGAACAAGCAGCTATTTACTCTGCAGCAATTCAATTGCTGCAGATGGCTGCACAAACGGCCCGGTCTCATCCATTCGACGTCTATGGTCGCGCGCGGGCGCGCCCTCGTCCAATGAATTCGGTGAGCTGCATTCATGCCGGAAGCGCATCAATGGCGCTGGTTGCCGTCAGCCGGGCCGCTCCAGGGTGCCACTCCATACCCTGATCACGGCATAACTGCGCCACGGTTTCCAGTTGGCCGAGGCTTCTTCAGCCAGCCGTGCCGGGTTTTTCTGGCCCTGCACACCCAGGGCCTTGTGCAGCGCCACGTCACCGGCTGGAAAGGCGTCGGGCCAGCGCAAGGCGCGCATGGCAATGTATTGCGCCGTCCATTCGCCAATGCCGGGCAGTGTTTTCAACGCAGTGATGGTGGCGTTGACATCGGCGCCGCTGTGCAAGTGCAGGCGATTGTCAGTCACGGCTTTTGCCAGGCCAACAATGGCCGCCTGGCGCTGCCTGACGATGCCAAGCTGGCCCAGCGCCTCACCACCTTCAGCACCCAGCCCGGCCAGAACTTCAGCCCTCGGAAAAAGTCGCGTCAGCGCAGGCCAGGGGGTTTGAATCGGCTCCCCAAACCTGTCCACCATACGCTGGGCCAGCGTACGGGCGGCAGCCACGGTGATCTGCTGGCCCAGTACGGCGCGCACCGCCAGCTCAAAACCATCGAGTGCGCCCGGCACACGCAGGCCGTCACCGCCGGGGAAACTGCTGTGCAGCACACTGTTGATGGCGGCCGGGTCGGCGTCCAGGTCAAACATGGCCCGCACTCGGCGAATCACGATGGGCAGCACATCACGCAATGAATCACTGACCTGCAGTACAAGCTGCGAGCGATTTTCGTCAAAGCGCATCTGCAGCCAGCCAGAATGCGTTTTTTCACCGGATTTGATGCGAAATGTACGTGTTGTGCCTGCCTCATGGCCGTCAGCACGTATTGTTTCAACAGCGCTTATGGCGCGTTTACCGAAAAACCCAAGCATGGCTGCCACGTCATAGGGTGGCCGGTAACCAAGCCGAACGGTGATGCCCTTGCTGCCCTGGTCATCGCCCTGCATGTTTTCAGCGGTTTGGTTGTTTGTCGCCCCTTTTTTTCGCAACTGCGTCGGATTGAGTTTGTAGTGCCCAAGAAACGCCGCATTAAAGCGCCGCACACTCGCAAAACCGCTCATCAATGCAATCTCTGTCACTGGCAAGGCCGTGTCAGCCAGCAGCTGTTTTGCCGTATGCAGACGCCGGGTCTGCATGTACTGCATGGGCGAAACGCCAAACTGGGCTTCAAAAATTCGCCTGACATGCCGGTCACTGACGCCCAGCCTGGCCGCCAGTTTTTCTACCGATGGTGAATCAGTCCAGCTTTCGGGTTCGTCAAGCAAGCGCGCTGCCTGGTGCGCCAATATATAAGACGCATCCTGAATCGACCAGACCACTGAATGGGGTGCCAGCTCGGGCCGGCAGCGCAGGCAGGGACGAAAACCGGCGGTCTCGGCCTGCGCAGCGTGCCTGAAAAACAGGCAGTTTTCGCGCTTTGGTGTTTTGACGCTGCAAACCGGCCTGCAATAAATGCCGGTAGAAGTCACACCAGTAAAAAAACTGCCATCAAAACGCGCATCACGCGCTTTCAGGGCCAGGTAGCAGTCATCGTCAGCAAGGTCGGCGGTAGTCATGACCGTGATCTTACGCAGGCTGCCGGGCGTGGCTAGCCGTTTTCGGACGGGTCACAGATTGTCTTGTACCGCCATTTTTCAGCGGCTCAAGCTCGCCGGTACAGGCTGCCAAACCAGGCCAGCCGCTCGGCATGCCCAGGCTGCACCTGGGCCCAGCTGAAACGCCATTCCCAGTGGCCTTCACCCTGGCCGGGCAGGTTCATGCGATGTTCAGCGCCCAGGCCCAGCACGTCCTGCAGTGGATGTATGGCCGTGTCTGCCACGCTGGCACAGGCGGCGCGTATCAGTTGCCAGTGCATGTCGTGCTCGTTTTCCGCACCCAGGTAATCAAGCACCTGCTTGCGCAGTGCGAGCGAGGCTTCAGCCCACCAGCCTTGGGTCGTGTTGTTGTCGTGGGTGCCGGTGTAGACCACGGTGTTGGTGTCGAAGTTGTGCGGCAAATAAGCGTTGCTGTTGTCACCCTCCTCATTGAAGGCAAAATGCAGGATGCGCATGCCGGGCAGGCTGAATTCATGGCGCAATGCATCCACGTCGGGTGTGATGATTCCCAGGTCTTCGGCAATGATGGGCAACTCCCCCAGTGCGGCTTCAATCGCCTGGAACAAGGCGGCTCCAGGGCCGGGCAGCCAGCGGCCCCGTATGGCGGTGGGTTCGCTGGCCGGAATTTCCCAGTAGCCGGCAAAACCCCGGAAATGGTCGATGCGCACAATGTCCACCAGCTCGAAAATGCGCCGCACCCGTTCTATCCACCAGGCGTACCCTTCGGCAGCATGGGCGCTCCAGCGGTACAGCGGGTTGCCCCAACGCTGGCCGGTGGCACTGAAAAAGTCGGGCGGTACCCCGGCAACCACCAGCGCCCGGCCAGCTTCGTCCAGCTCAAACAGTTCCTGGCGTGCCCAGACTTCTGCGCTCTGGAAGGCAATGAAAATGGGCGCGTCACCGACGATCTTCACGTCGCGCTCGTTGGCATAGGCGCGCAGCTTTTTCCATTGCCGGTAAAAACACCACTGGCTGAATTTCCAGAAACCGATGCGCGCGGCGTGTTCGGCAGAGGCCTGTTGCAGGGCTGGCGCATCACGACGGGCCAGCGGAGCAGGCCAGTCGCACCAGTCGCGCCCGCCATGAATTTCATTCAGCGTCATGAACAGCGCGTAGTCCTCCAGCCAGCCAGCATGGTGCAGGCAGAAGTCAGCAAATTCCACCTGGTCTGCAGCATTGGCTGCTTGCGCAAAGCCTGTGGCGGCCTGCTGCAGCCGCACCATGCGCCAGGGCACGACAGTGCCAAAGTGAATACGCTGGTCGCTGAAACCGGGGTCGGGCTGCAGATCGGCCTGGCTCAGCCAGCCGCGTTGCTGCAATTCGGCCAGGTCAATCAGCAGCAGGTTGCCGGCAAAGGCCGAACTGCTCATATAGGGCGAATTGCCAGGGCCTATGCCGCCCAGTGGCAGAATTTGCCAGAGCTTTTGCCTGGCCGTGACCAGCCAGTCAACAAAATGGTAGGCAGCCGGGCCGAAGTCACCGCAGCCGTGCGGGCCGGGCAGGGAAGTCGGGTGCATCAGCACGCCGCTGGCGCGGGGAAAGGTCATGGTGAAGGTGTCGCTGTTTCTGGGGATCAGTAGGAAATGTCCGTACCACTGGCTGCCAGCAACATCAGGCTGTGGGCTGGCAATTGCAGGGCCGCCTCACCCTGGCCATGCCAGCGGCCTATGCCACGCGGGTGGGAGCTGTCCAGCACGACTTGCCAGACGCCGGCTGGAAGCATGAAGTGGTGGTCTTCGGCACCCGGATTGACCAGCAGCAGCAATGGCGCACGAGCCCGCCCCGGCTGGCCTATCAGGCAGCCCAGCACACGCTCGGTGTTGTCGGTCCAGGCCTGGCCCTGCAAGGTCTGGCCGTTGCTGTGCAGCCAGGACAGATCGTGCAGACCCAATGGGTCGGTCAGGCCGCTGTACCAGTGGTTGCCAAAAGGCAGGAGCTGGCGGCGCAGCGACAGCACCCAGGCAGTGAAGTCAATCAGATCGTCGTCGGCCTCTGCCCAGTCCAGCCAGGTAAGGGTATTGTCCTGGCAATACGGGTTGTTGTTGCCTTGCTGGGTGTGGCCAAGTTCGTCGCCGGAACACAGCATGGGTGTGCCTTGCGCCAGCAGGGTGGTGGCCAGCAGGGCGCGCTGCAGCCGGCCACGCAGGGTATTGATTTGCGGATCGTCGCTCGGGCCCTCCACGCCGCAGTTGCGGCTCAGGTTGTGGCCGTGGCCGTCGCGGTTGTTCTCGCCGTTGGCCTCGTTGTGCCGCTCCTTGTAGCTGACCAGGTCGCGCAGGGTGAAACCGTCGTGCGATACCACGTAATTGACCGACACCGCTGGTGCGCGGCGGCGCGCCTGGTAAAGGTCGGACGAGGCGCACAGCCGCAGGGCAAAGTCGCCCCGTGAACGGGCATTGTGGTCGTCCTGCAGCCAGAAGCCGCGCATCACATCGCGGAAGTGATCGTTCCATTCAAGCCAGCCGCGCGGAAAGTTGCCGACCTGGTAGCCACCAGGGCCAATGTCCCAGGGCTCGGCAATCATCTTGACCTGCGACAGCACCGGGTCCTGCGCCACGGCGGTGAAAAAGGCGCCACCGGGCTCGAAGCCGTGGTCGCCCCGGCCGAGCACGGGTGCCAGGTCGAAGCGAAAGCCATCCACATGCATCTCGCCAACCCAGTAGCGCAGGCTGTCCATGACCAGTTGCAGGACTCGGGGCTGACGGATGTCCAGCGTGTTGCCGCAGCCGCTGTGGTTCTCGAAAGCCAGCGGTGACTCGGGCGGGTGGCGGTAGTAGCTCGCGTTGTCAAGCCCGCGAAAGCTCAGCGAGGGGCCGTCGCCGCCGGATTCGGCGGTGTGGTTGAAGACCACATCGAGCAGCACCTCCATGCCGCTTTGGTGCAAGACCTTGACCATGTTGCGGAATTCATCCCGGCTTGCCCGTCCTGGCGGGCTTGACGCCAGCCGGGGAGCAGGCGCAAAAAAGGCCAGCGTGTTGTAGCCCCAGTAGTTGCCCAGGCCCATGCCGGCCAGCCGCTCTTCATCAAGCGCCTGGTGAACCGGCAGCAGGCTGACGCTGGTCACACCCAGGCGCTGCAGGTGTGCCACCGAGGCTGGATGCGCCAGTCCGGCATAAGTGCCGCGCAGCGCTTCGGGCACCTCCGGGTTCAGTCTGGAAAAGCCCTTGACATGCATCTCGTACAGCACAGTGGCTGCCAGTGGCACGCATGGCGGCCGGTCGCCTTGCCAGTCAAAACTGTCATGCACCACTCTGGCCTTGAGTGCGATGGCACCATTGTCATGGGTGTCCATATGCAGCGGATGCAGGCGGTCGGCACCGAAGTGCTCGTCACGCCATTCAAAATTCCCGACAACTTCGCGCGCGTAGGGGTCGAGCAGCAGCTTGTGCGGATTGAAGCGGTGGCCGCGGTCAGGCCGCCACGGGCCATGGGCACGCAGGCCGTAAATCAGGCCGGGTGATGCTTCGGGCAGGTAGCCATGCCACACATCGTTGGTATGGGCGGGCAACATCAGGCGGCTGGTTTCAAGCTTGCCGGCGTCGTCGAACAGGCACAGCACCATGGCCTGCGCATGCGCTGAAAAGACGGCGAAGTTCACGCCGTGACCGTCCCAGGTGGCGCCCAGCGGCCAGGGCCGGCCCGCTTGCAATGCCGCCTTCATGCTGTCCATTCCAGAAAGACCGTGGCCAGCGGTGGCAAGGTCAGCAATACAGAATGCTGCTGGCCGTGCCAGGCAAGCGGCTCTGCCCTTGCGGCACCCAGCGGCGTTCCCAGGTTGCTGCCGCCGTAATGCGCCGAGTCTGTGTTGAGCCGCTCGCGGTATTCGCCGGGCTGCGGCACGCCGATGCGGTAGCCCGTCTGCACTGTGGGAGTGAAATTGCAGACCACAAGCATGAAGGTGCTGGTGTCCAGCCCGCGCCTGACGAAACCGAGCACTGAATGATCGGCATCCTGATGGTCCATCCATTCAAAACCGGCGGGGGTAAAGTCGAGCTGATGCAGCACAGGCGTGCTTTTATACAGGCGGTTCAGGTCGCGCACCAGTTTCTGCATGCCCGCATGCCGGTCATCATCGAGCAGATGCCAGTCCAGGCTGCGGTCGTGGTTCCACTCGCGCAACTGCGCAAACTCGCAGCCCATGAACAGCAGCTTCTTGCCAGGGTGGCCGAACATGAAACCCAGGTAGGCACGCAGGTTGGCGAACTGCTGCCAGGCATCACCGGGCATCTTGTCCAGCAGCGAGCCCTTGCCGTGCACCACCTCGTCATGCGAGATCGGCAGCACAAAGTTTTCCGTGAAGGCATAGGCCATGCCAAAGCTCATCTCGTTCTGGTGGTGCCGTCTATGCACCGGCTCGCGTGCCATGTACTGCAATGTGTCGTGCATCCAGCCCATATTCCATTTGTAATGAAAGCCCAGGCCGCCTGAATAGGTGGGACGCGACACGCCAGGAAACGAGGTGGACTCTTCGGCCATGGTGACGGCTTGCGGCCGCTCGGTGCCTATCACCTCATTCATGCGCTTCAGAAAAGCAATGGTTTCCAGGTTCTCGCGGCCTCCATGCTCATTGGGTATCCATTCACCGGGCTTGCGGCTGTAGTCGCGGTAAAGCATGGACGCCACGGCATCGACGCGCAGGCCATCAACACCGAAGCGCTCCAGCCAGTACAGCGCATTGCCGATCAGAAAATTGCGCACTTCGATGCGGCCCAGGTTGTAGATCAGCGTGTTCCAGTCATTGTGGAAACCTTCACGCGGATCGGCATATTCGTAGAGCGGTGTCCCGTCAAAGTTTCCCAGGCCGTGCGCATCGCTTGGAAAGTGCGCCGGTACCCAGTCCAGCAGCACGCCAATGCCCGCTGCATGGCAGCTTGCCACAAAACGGACAAAACCATCCGCGTCGCCAAAACGCGAGGTGGGTGCGTACAAACCCACCGGTTGATAACCCCAGGAGCCATCAAAGGGATGCTCGCTGATCGGCATCAGCTCAAGGTGAGTAAAACCCATGTCCACCGCGTAAGGCACCAGTTGTGCGGCCATCTCGTCCCAGGTCAGCCAGCGTTGCATGCCGCTTGCCGGGTCGTCGATGCGCCGCCAGGAACCGACGTGGACTTCGTAGATGCTCAGGGGCGCGTCCAGCGCGTTGGCCTGCTGGCGAGCGCTGGACGCAGCCTGGCGCGCGGGCATGCCGGCCACAATGCTGGCAGTGGCCGGGCGCAGTTCTGCCTGACGCGCGTAGGGGTCGGCACGGGCTGGCAACACCCGGCCGTCAGCCGCCAGGATTTCAAATTTGTACCGGGCACCGGTTTCCACGCCCGGCAGGAAGATTTCCCAGACGCCGCACTCGCGCCGCAGACGCATGGGGTGGCGTCTGCCGTCCCAGAAATTGAAGTCACCCACCACGCTGACGCGTGCAGCATTCGGTGCCCACACGGCAAAGCTGGTGCCGTCCACACCGTCCATGCACAGGGGGTTGGCACCCAGGATTTCATAGGGACGAAGATGTGTGCCTTCGCCAAGCAGCCAGACATCCATCTCGCCCAGCACCTGCCCGAAACGGTAGGGGTCTTCAAGCACGCTGGTCTGGCCCTTGTCCCACTGCACCTGCAGGCGGTAGGCAACTGGGGCCGACAGTGGCAGCAGGCCTTCAAAAAATCCGTCAGCCCCTTGCTTCTCCAGCCTGCCGACCGACTGGCCCGAGTCGGCATCAAGCACCTCCACCTGTCGGGCGTTCGGCAAAAAGGCG
>JAZKIK010000432.1:0-1480 GCA_040384925.1 Pseudomonadota bacterium
GGACATGGCGGCGCTTGCGGTGCGGGCTGTGAAATGGCGGGGACGGCAGCAAGGCTCGGACCAGAAGGTCCAGGCTGCGCAGAACAATAGTCAGGTTGACAGGGAAAATTCAGGCATTCGTTTCAGTGAATCACCCCAAGATGGCCCCCGCTGGCAGAATAACCAGATACACACGGCAAAATTCAAGGAATTTTACGGAAACTGGGAGAATACTGACGATGGAAACCGAGCAGACGCCGGAACCGGACTCAATCGAAGCACTCGAGGCCTGGATGAGGACTCTTCCGATAGACGAGTCTCTGACGCGGGAGGAGGCGATTCTGTGCACGACCTACGACGACGTGGAGACGTGGACAAGAATACTCCGAGGGCAATTAGAGCGGGGAATATCACTTTTCCGGGGACCTCCGGGCCTGTTGGAGAAGATAAGCGCCCAGTACGCTTCTACCACGGTACCAAAGATGACGTCGCAGCCATCGACCCCAACCACCCCAACCGACTAGATAGAGGCTGGCTGGGAGATGGTTTCTATGCGACCAGCAGCACCACCCTGGCAGACATGCATGCGGAGCATGTCAAACGCCCAGGCAATGCCGGGCCCAACACCATGCCGGTTTTCATGGCGGTGAGAAACCCCTTTGTTGCCACGTACGAAACCAAAAAGCGTTTAAAAACATACGCTCGGGAACAGATCGACCGGTTCACACAGGACTTAATAAGCCACGGTTATGACGGCGCAGTCTTGGATATTGGAGAGGGGCACGTTGAGCTGGTGGCGTTTGATCGTTCCAGTGTCAAATCAGCCATTGGCAACAACGGTAATTACGACCACAAGAGAGATGGGCTCATGTTCAGTCGGCCAGCAAGCACTCCACCGTCTGCTGCCACCAACAAGCTCCAGCAGGAACGGCAGGCCTTGGGTCTGAATACAGTCGGCGACAAATCAAAATCCGAGTCAACGGCTACAGCCCAGACAAGAACACCGGTTCAGGGAAATGCGGGAGCTACTTCAGCGGCGATTATTGGGGGAAAGAATGAAATTTTCCCGGACTCCTGGAGTAGATTTGATCCGGCCTTGAATGAGGGATTCCTTGACAAGTTGGTCAAATTTGGCACGTTCGATTTGAATCCCAATCCCGGCTTGCGAGGTGGTGAAGGGCAACTGTTTTTGTCGGAAAAAAATCCGGACCTGGCATTGAAGAGGTGGTATCAAACACGCATCGGCGACCTTGCTCAGTCCCTTACAGTTCTGCAAAATGCTGGAGCAGTTGTGCGCAGAGATCAGGTGCTGAATGCAACGCTTCATGTAGTCAATATTCACGATCAAGGATCCGACTGGGCATTGCGTGACTTCTACCCAGACTCATTGCCACTCAAGAATGCGCTTGGAGATGGTGATGTAGCAGATGTATTGCAGCGCACTCGAAACGCGCTGCAAAAAAACGACCATCCGGCCCTGTTGGATTTGAAGAAGCGATTG
>JAZKIK010000432.1:1490-7652 GCA_040384925.1 Pseudomonadota bacterium
CAAACTTTCACTGGTCGCCAGTGCAAAACAAGATCATATGGATTGATGGACTCTAAAAAGAGGAATGAGATGAGAACTTTTGAAGAATTCGCCCAGGATCGGCCTATCGGAAAGTATTTGACCAGCAGCATCGGCATATTGTTTTATGGTGCCGATGAATCTGGCCGGGTTATAGTCAGGAAATTTCCTTCAGAACGTTTGCGCAATATTTATGTGGAAATACTCTATTCGGTCAGGAACTGGATAGATGAGACTCAGGGCATGTCGAGAATTGTGAATATGTTGCTCCCATTTGAAATTGGCATCGATTTCGTTGCGCGAGAACATCAGATCTACACATCTACGGATGAACTGCTTGATGACGAGAGTGGCATCCACCCTCCGGGCGAGTTTTTCAGTCAACAACAAATGATCAGGTCTGCTCTTACCGGGAATGGGCAAGCACGAAACAAGGTGGTTGAACATGTTATTCAAAACAGCTTGCTTGAGCCTGCAGGAAAGACCTATTTCGATTTCACCGGGAAAAAATTTGTAATTGTCGAACCCACGATATTGCCAATTGATGTTGAACTGTGGAACGAAAGCACGAGATAAAAAAACAAACAGGGTCAGGGCTCCCATCTTGCACCGAATGTGGGAAATGGGAGACCCGTTCGCCTTTCCTGACCCCGTAGGCCGTTCGACCTGTTCGGTCTCATTCTTGCCCTTCCGCCAGCCCATACAATTCTGGAAAGTCGAACTCTGTGAAGTCGGAACTCTTAAAGTAAGTGACGGCGAAGGGCCGGAATGCGGCTTTCGCGATCATCAGCTTGCCGAACGCATGCTGGAGTGACGAGAGCATCTGCTCAGTGACGTTCACCATACTGCCATGAACGAGCGGTCCCAAGACTTCTACTAAGTCCTGCAACGAAACTGGTTTCCCTGCTCCGATTCCGATCCCCGCCAACTTTGGCTGCAGAAGCTCCCTATGCATCCGGGAGCGCTCGTTGATTGCTCGAAGAGTCTCAATGTAGCTCTCTTGCGCCAGGTATAGGTCATACATGATCTGACGGCCTCCACTGGACTTCAGCAGAAAGCCGAATGATGTGAAGTCAAAAAGGTTTTTCGAAAGATCGAACTCTGAGGCAGCGGGAATCTCGATGAACTGGACAGGGCTCTTCTTGTGAGGTGCCACCCATTCCCGTTGAAACAGCACCAGGGTGTTTAATTGCTGAAAGAGGCAGAACAGGATTCGGTGCGCAGCCAGCAGCTCTGCCTTCCTCTCGTCCTTCTTTCTGAGTGCAATTTGGGCGAGAAAGGCCAACATGGCGCCTACGAATGTGCCTAAGAGCGTGAGCAGAGCCTTTTCCCACGTATCCGACGAAGGAGCAACAGCCAAAGAATTGGCTGATACAGCTGACGCTGCAGCAGATGTCACGAGAGTTGCAGTGATTCCCATAAAACCTAACTCAATATAGGGAGACAGGCCCGTGTCTCCTTAACATAATAATTGTCGCGCCAACATTGCCAAGCGACACTCTTGCAAACCCTCTTGCAGGCAAAAAATTGTATAAATAAACGGACATCGTATCTCCAGAAAAGCCAGCAAACCGTTTTCAAGTCAACCCGGGGCGCTGAAGCGAAGACAGTGCAGACGTACAGAAAGCGAAGCCGACAAAGTGCATGATTGATCTGGAAATGGAATATGCGCAAGAGCTTGTGCGAGCCAACTCACCCACCTGCACTGTTCGGGTCGCGCCAGGCGCGCTCGAAAGGCAGGCGCCAGGCATGCGGGGCGATCAGCTGGTGTATGGATTTGGGTCCCCAGGAGCCTGCTGCGTATAAACGCACGGGTGGCGGTGCCTCCAGCAACTGGGTGGAGACCTGCCACAGGCGTTCTATGCCTTCGGCAGTGTTGAACAGCGTGTGGTCGCCGCGCATGGCGTCAAGAATCAACCTTTCATAGGCTTCCAGCACCTCGCCCAGCATGCCGGTGTCATGCATGGCGAACTGCAGACTCAACTTGTCCAGCCGCATGCCCGGTCCGGGACGCTTGCCATAGAAGGACAGCGACATTTTGGATGCGTCTGCCAGGTCAAAGGTCAGGTGGTCTGGCCCCTGTGCGCCCACACCCGAGCCGACCGGGAACATGCTCTTGGGCGGCTCCCGGAAGGCGATGGAGATGATGCGCTGCCCCTCCGCCAGCTTCTTGCCCGTGCGCAGAAAAAAGGGCACACCGGCCCAGCGCCAGTTGTCTATATAACACTTGAGGGCAATAAAGGTCTCGGTTTCGGACTCGGCGTCCACCCCTTCCTCGGCCCGATAACCGCTGTATTGCCCGCGCACCACATCCGCTGGCTGGATAGGCAGCATGCTGCGGAACACCTTGTTCTTCTCCTCACTGATAGGCTTGGGCTCCAGAGCGGTGGGAGGCTCCATGGCCATGAAGGCAAGAATCTGAAACAGGTGGGTCACCACCATGTCACGGTAGGCACCGGTCTGTTCGTAGAAACCGGCGCGTTTGCCAAGGCCCAAAGTTTCGGGCACATCGATCTGCACATGGTCAATGAAATTGCGGTTCCATATGGGTTCAAACAAACCATTGGCAAAGCGGAATGCCAGGATGTTCTGTGCCGGCTCCTTGCCCAGGAAGTGGTCGATGCGGAAGATCTGGTCTTCCGAAAACACCTCGTGCAGCTGTGCATTGAGCGACACGGCGCTGTCCAGATCGGTACCAAAGGGCTTTTCCATCACGATGCGCGCACGCTCCACCAGTTGCGCCTCGCCCAGCATGCGCACGGCAGAAAGTGCCGCGTTCGGCGGCACACTCAGGTAATGCAGTCGCCGGCTTTCGCCACTGAAGGTTTTTTCGGCACACTCGACGGCGGCCCTGAGAGCGGCCGCTCCTGCAGACAGTGGCACATAGTCCAGGCACCGGGCAAAGGCATCCCAATCCGTCTCGGTCAGCCTGCGGCTGGAAAACTCTTCCAGCGCTGCGCGTGCGAACTTGCGGAAGGTGGCTGTATCCATCTCGTCCAGCGACACACCGATGATGCGGCAACCGGGTATGAAACCCGCACTTGCAAGATGGTACAGGCCGGGCAGCAGCTTGCGCCTGGCCAGATCGCCGGTGGCGCCAAACAGCACGACCAGTTGCGGAAATTGGGGGCCTACCCCGGGTGGAATTTTGGCCATTGCTCAACCCCTCTGGCTGTATCCGGCAAAGCTGCCGATTTGGGTAAAGCAAATATCACACCCGTCGACCGCCCGAGTTCCATGGCCATGACTGAATTGTTATGTCTCTTGAGAAAAGTCGACCGGTAATCAACGAAATCCTCGCGAGCTAGGGTTGAAGTAGCCGCTGGCGATAGCATCTTCTGACTGCCCACACCAACACTCCAACCATTCGTAAACAGATAGATACGACACACGAATCTCCCAGTCCCAGGTGTTGAAGTACCAGACCGTTGAGTCCGCTTTATCCACACATCGGATGAACTCAAACTGGTCACCCAGCCTTTCGCTGATCAACAATGCGTCCTGTGGCAACACAAAGGAGGCAGGAGGTCCCATTTCCTCCTCTTCCAGGTATTGGGACCAGTCAGCTGTTATGTCTATGACGGCTGCGTAGACGGCTGCGACGTGATCAAAGCCGAAGAGCTTGCTTGAATCGTGCCCCATGACTTGCAGATACTGGCGGTAGGAGTAAGGCAAGAGAACGTTGTACTTCTTCTCCAGTTCAAAAATTTCTTGCTCCTCGCACCCTCGAAGTTGAGCAGGTGAAGCGATCCCGGATGCTTCCATTCTCCGCAGAATCTGAGCAAAGCGAGCGTTTTCCATAATGAAGTCTCTTGGCCAAATGTTTAAAGTAACCGGTGTACCCTATTTTTCAGCCTCAATAATCACAGGCAATTTATTCCACCCCAAACTCCCCGCACCATACCCAACTATCGGCGTGGCCCGGCGAGTGGGGTCGAGTGAAATACTCTTAACGCGACGCAGCAGCGCCTCAAAAGTCAGCCGCGCTTCAAGCCGTGTCAACGATGCACCGGGGCAGACGTGGATGCCTGTGCCAAAACCGAGATGGCCGTGGGTGTCGCGGTCTATGTCGAACTGGTCAGGCTCACTCCAGTTGCGCACGTCACAGTTGGCTGAGCCGGGCAGCAGCATGACGAGTGAGGCTGCGGGGATGGTGGTGCCCTCAATTTCTACCGCATTGACTGCCCGGCGCATCACGCGTTGCAGGGGTGGGCGGGTGCGGGCCAGTTCTTCTATAAAACGTGGCACGGTTTCGGGTTCGGCCTTGAGCCTTGCAAACAGCTCGGGGTCGCTGGCCAGCAGGTGTACGCCGTTGGCCAGCAGGTTGGCGGTGGTTTCATGGCCGGCAATCAGCAGTACGCCGCACAGGTGGCGCAATTCCTCGCGGTTGACGGTGCCGCGCCGTTCTTCTTCGACCAGGCTGGAGATAATGTTGTCTTGCGGGGTGGCACGGTGCAGTTCAATGGCTTCGTCCAGAATGGCCATCAGGGCGCGCAGGCCAACTTCGGCCTCGGCGCGCAGTTGCGGGCTGCCCATGCCGGTGGCGGCAAAGGCGGCCATCAGGGCGTCGCGGGCGTGGCTGTTCATCTGGTCGCGGTATTTGAGGGGCACGCCCAGCATTTCGCAAATGACGGTGACGGGCAGCGGGTTGGCCACGGCATGCACAAATTCGCAGGCACCTGTGGCGCGTGACAGCAAGTCTTCAGCAATGGCGGTGATGCGTGGTGCCAGGTGCTGGATATTGCGTGGCACAAAGGCGCGGTTGATGCTTTGGCGCAGGCGGGTATGGTCGGCACCGTCCATCATGACCATGGACATGAGCGGCACCTTCATGCCCAGGCTGGATGAAAAGCCCTGGTGGTCACGCAGCACGCGCTTGATGTCTTCATGCCGCGACAGCACATACAGCGGCACACCGGGCATTTTGTAGACCGGGGCGTTGTCGCGCAGCCATTCGTAAGTGGGGTAGGGGTTGGCATGGACGGCGGTGTCCATCATGTTGAAGCCGCTGATGTTGCCAGCGGCGTGCGGGCATTTTGCTGCGTTCACTTGTCTGCCTCCGGCCCAGCCATCAAACCCGTCAGGCAGCCGGTTTTTCGGCTGAAACAATCACGTAGTCATACGCGGCAAATACCGAGCGGGGGTCAAACATCAGCATCAGGTAATAGGGGTAACGCGCCATGGGGTGAAAACGCTTGAGCATTTCGGGTTCGGTTTTCATGTAGTGGTGCAGGCCGGGGTAGACATGCTCCCAGATGGACTTGACCGATACGTTGATGAAACCGGCAGCCTTGAGTTTTTCGGCATAACTGGCGCGGTTGTCGGCATTGGCCAGCGGAACGGAATATTTGGTGACAAAGCTGTTCCAGGTCGAGCGCTGCATGGAGCGTGCAAAACGGCCGGGCACGGGGTCGTTCTGGATCACATCGGCCAGCACCAGGCGGCCTCCGGGGCGCAGAACACGCAGTGCTTCCTTGAAAAAGTCTTCACGGGTGTCGAAGTGAAAGGCGCATTCAAGCCCGACCACCTTGTCAAACGCGGCGTCGGCCAGCGGCATTTTGGTGGCCGATGCTTCCAGCAGCTCGATACGATCAGTCAAACCACGCTCGGCTACCCGCTCGCGTGCCAGCTTGACCTGTGATGGCGTGATGTTGAGGCCGGTTATTTTTTGCACATTGTGGGTGTCCACCCAGTACATGTCCTGGTCACCAAAACCAAAACCGACGTCCACCACCTGGTCGGCGGGGCCGAATTCTGCGGTGTCAGACACCAGGCGGGCCATCGCGACACAGGCTTCGTCAATAGTTTTGGCTTCTTTCCAGTAACCCAGGTTGAGGTAGAGGCCGGTTTTGCTGAAGGCCTTGGTGGACACCAGTTCGTAGATGTCCTTGGCCGACATGGCACCCCAGGGGTTGTAAAACCATTTGATGTAGCCCCAGGTTTCCTGCCAGCGGCTCATTTTGGGGATGGGTGGGTTTGTGGTCACTGCAGTCATGTCGATTCAGTTCCTCCGTATGATGGCCAATGCTTAGGATGTGGCGAGAAACAAGCTCCCCAGTTTGTCCTGTCGGATTCGGGCGCGCTGCTTTGTTGCAATCCGCTTGCGTGGTTTACCACGCGGCACGTCTTGCGCCTCACATCGCA
>JAZKIK010000433.1:0-2983 GCA_040384925.1 Pseudomonadota bacterium
GCACCCATGACAGGGCGAGCAGCACGGGCCGAAGCAGCGCCGGTTTTTTGACAAAAGATGTTTTCATGATGGCCTTTAAGAGTGACTGGGGTGGCAAAGTGCAAAAACACAGGCTAACACCGGGTAAACCCTAGACAATCATCAAAATTAGAGGTGTGCGTCTGCTTTTGCAGCCGCAGGGCGTAAGCCGACAGACCAACACAAAATGGCGGATGTCGGCTTACGCTTCGCTAAGCCGACCTACAACTTTCAGACCGTCACGGCACCAGCAGCCGCCCTGCTCCGTGCAGGCACGTTGAGGCGTTCTGCAGCCACATACTGCTGGCGATAAATCTCGAAGGGCATGGTGTCCTGTGACTCGATCAGCTTTTGGGCCGCGATTGACTCTGCAGTCAATGCGCTGAACCTGGCCTGCTGTTCATCGGAAAACGGCAGGTCTTGCAAAACCTGTCTGGTCTGCTCGGACTGGGCGCGCACAAACTTGACAAAGGAGTTGTCGTAACTTTTTTCCATCGCGGCCAGCACACGGGCTGATGGCAGACTGTCGGCATCCAGCAGGGCGGCGCTGGCCGCAGCCACGGCCTCGCTGTAAAGCGTGTTGCCATAGGCGGCATCCAGCCGGGCGGCAATCGGTGTGCACTGGGCGACGATTTCTTCACCCCAGGTGGTCAAGCCAACTTCCTTGCCATCACGCTCCAGCAGCAGACCGGGCTCGCGGCCACGCGCTGCGGTGCGGTGCTGGTTGCGCGCCAGCGCAGCGATTTCCTCAGGGCTGTCGGGCGGGCTGTCGGCCAGCAGGCAGTGCAGCAAAAACACGTCAATAAACCGCATGGTCTGTGCCGTGATGCCCACCGGCACAAAGGGGTCAAGGTCCATCAGCCGCACTTCTATGTATTCAACACCACGTTCGCGCAGTGCATGCAGCGGGCGTTCACCCTGAAAAATCACACGTTTTGGCCGGATGGTGCCGTAAAACTCGTTCTCAATCTGCAGCAATGTGGTGCCCAGCTGGTTGTAGTCACCCCCAGGGTTCTGTATGCCTACGGTCTGATAGGCCGGATAAGGCCGGGTCAGTGCGTCCTGCAGCGAGGCGGCATAACCTTCCAGGCTGTTGTAACTGACGGCGAGCGAGGCCTGGGCGTCGCTCTGGTAGCCAAGACGGCCCATGCGCAATGAGGTACCGTGCGGCATGTACATGGTGCTGTCAGCCAGTTTTTGCAACTCGTGCTGGCGGCCGGCCACAAAGCTCGAACACACGGCCGGCGAGGCACCAAACAGGTAGAGCAACAAAAAAGCCTGGCGGCGAAAGTTGCGAATCAGCGCGAAATACTGCTCGCTCGTCACATCGGGCAGCGACCAGTTGTAATGAATGCCTGAAATCGTCTGCATGCGCCTGCCGTAACGGTGGCCCAGGCCCATGCGGTAAACGCTTTTGGCGCGGCCCACATTGGACGAGCCATAACGGCCCAGCGGAATCGTCTCGTCAGTCGGCAGGCCGCAGGGCATGCTGGACACCCATAACATCTCGTCCCCGATGTCTTTCATGGCGCGGTAGGTGAACTGGTGGATGCGAGTCAATTCGTCCAGTGCGCCATCCACGCTGGTGTGGGCAGCTGTGACCAGTTCCACCTGTGATTCGCTGAAATCGGTGGTGATGCTGGGGTGCGTGAGCGCCGAACCCAGTGCTGCCGGGTGTGGCGTCAGGGCCAGGCCACCGCCAGGCTGGGCGCGCAGGCTTTCCTTTTCGATACCGCGCCGCATGCGTTTGAGCCTGTCGTCGCTCAGGGCGTTCAGGCGCTTGTGCAGGTCGTTCTGGCCTGGTGCGGCCACCAAGGCAGTTTTCGCGGTTTCAGACGGATGCCTGGACAAAGCCGTTGCAACGGGTTCAGCCTGTAAGTTGTTCATATCGTTATTCCCCCGGATTCTTGATTGGGCTGGAAGTTATCACAGGCTTGCCTTTTGCGCTGGAGGAGACATTTTTTGAACTTGAACAACCAGATGACTTTGCAGCAATTGTGCGCACCAACTCATGATCTGAAGGCCAGTTTGCAGGCTTCAAGCCGCCTGAATCAATAAGTTCATAAATTGCATGAATTTTCTTCCCAGGCCATCAACTATAAAAACAATTTGTAACGTATAGAGTCAAAAGCTCAAACAAGGTTGAAAATATTGCCCATGCAAAAAATAATGAACAAACTGTTCGGTCAGATCGGAACGGCAGCAGCGGCTGTCGCCCAGCCGGCTGCGGCGAGCCGCGACAACCCGCCCACGATTGTGGACGGCTCTGAAAACGCCACGCGCAGGCAACTGGTCCAGGTGCTGTTGCGTGATGTGTTGCGCCGCAGCGGCATCCCTGCGCCGTGGATTGACTGCCAGATGCTGCTGGTGTCCAGCCGCACCAAGGGCGCTGGCATGTATGTGCGGCTGGTGATCAAACACTGGAACCAGGACCTGATGAATTACGCCAATGCTTTTCAAAAAGAACTGCTGCATGACATTGAACAGTTTGACCCGCAATCGACCACCTGGTTGCACGGCATTTCGTGGACGCTTGAAGTCGGCAACAGTTGCCCTTTCACCAGCTTGCCTGAGGCCGACTTCTGGAAAGATGCAGAAAAACCACAGCGGCTGGAAAAAACCTGGGAGCCCCGCGGTGCAGCACAGATAGCCCCCGCAGAAACCACCGCCAGCAACGACCCGGCCGATGACCTGGAAAAACTTTTTGCCATACGTGACCAGGACCTGGCCCGGCAGGCAGAAGAAGGCCTGACACCCGTGGGATACGAAAAGACGCAGCCTTCGCCGCTGGCATGACAAATCAGTTGCTTGTGGCTTTCCAGTGGCTTTTGCCGCCTGCGGTCAACGCTTAGCCCAGAACCCGCAGCAGCCAGCTCTCGATATCCACAACCTCCTGCGGGCAGACCGAATGCTCCATGGGATAGTCATGCCATTCAACCGAATAACCCAGCGCCTTCAGCGCATC
>JAZKIK010000434.1:0-17312 GCA_040384925.1 Pseudomonadota bacterium
CCGGTGCATGGCCCGTCCCGCGTGGAAGCGGACTATTGAGGCGTATTGTGCGCGGGTTGAGGCGGGATAGATCACCACTGTCGGCCAGGACGCATTCCGGGGGATGGATTGGTCAACATACCTGACGTTCTTTAAGTGACTGAGCATGGATGCCAAGCCATACGCAGTTTGAAACGCACGTTCTGAAGCAGGCTAGGATGGCTTTTGGCCCAGGCCGCGCCAGATGTGCTGCGCCGGTGGCTTCAGATGTCCCAATGGATTAGAATTTAGCATGTTGACCGTAGCCGAACTGCCTGAGTTTATCCGCACCGCCGACAAGCTGCTGTCTCAGACAGAGCGGCAAGACGTTATCAGTTACTTGGCAGAACACCCTAAAGCGGGCGACCTGATGGAAGGTACGGGAGGCGTTAGAAAACTTCGGTGGCGGCGGGGCGGACAGGGAAAAAGCGGCGGTGTTCGCTTGATTTATTACTTTCACGATGAGTTGATGCCGCTTTATCTGCTGACACTTTTTGCCAAAGGCGACCAGTCCAATTTGTCCAAAGCAGAGCGCAACAATTTGGCTGGACTGGTTGACTTACTGGTTCTCGCATTGAAAAGGAAGCAGACATGAGTACTTCATTCGACAGCATTAAACGCGGCCTGCTTGAAGCCATTGAGCACGCTGAAGGTCGTGCGCCGCAAACCCGCGTTCACCGCCCTCAGCCGGTTGACGTAAAGGCATTGCGCGCCAAAGTGGGCATGACGCAAGAGCAATTTGCAGCCCGTTTCGGGTTTTCCACTGCAACACTGCGTCATTGGGAGCGCGGCGATCGTGCGCCGCATGGCCCTGCGCTGGTGTTGCTCAACGTCATCAAACACAACCCAAATGCGGTTATTGAGGCGCTGGCAGCCTGATACGGCAACTATGGCCTGCACCATTCACGTACCACGCCATGCAAGCCACGATGAAACCGTGGTGGACATGCTCAAGGCAGACCCGGCTTTTGCAAACGAAGACCGGGCCGCGGCCCTGGAAGAAGCCGAACTGCCCGGCGGGGAGCTTGCGCTCCTGGCTGCGCTGCGCCACATTGTAGAAGCGCAGGGTATGACGGCTGTGGCTGCGCGTGCTGGCATTACCCGCGAAAGCCTGTACCGTGCCCTGAGTCTGAGGGGCAAGCCGATCATCAAGACATTTTTGGCAGTGATTCGAGGGACTGGCCTGCACCTGGACGTGAGCCGCAAGCCCTGACGGAGTAGCAACTTTCTGGAGAGGTGCCCGGCGACCCATGGGATGATTGCACCATGGTGAAGGCTGATCAATTTCTGGCAGATGGCGACTACCTTCGGGCACTGATCACCGAAGGGAGTGACCTCATGGAATCTGATGCTGGTGCCAAGCTCGTGACATGGCAGGCGAAGTATTCACATCAGTCCATGCCTGGAATGCCTGACCTGGTGGCGCGGGCCATGGCTGCACGCCAGGCAGCTGAACACCAGGCTGACCTGAACTACCTGAATGCTCTGCTGGACGGCGCTGTTGACTGCATGGCTGAGGGCGTATTTCCAAGGCTTGAGCTGATGTTCCGCAGGTATCCCGAGACCTCAGCCACGTATCCATTGCGCGAGAAAGCGGCAGCGCATTTTGGCGACCTGATTTACGGGCACGCTTGCTGGGTCTTGGCAGGTTCCACGATTCAGAGCGCGCAGCGTGATCGGGAGATGGATTGGTTGAGGTGCTTCAGGCACCCGAGCACACGCACAAAAAAAGCCTGGAGATATTCCGTTGCGCCCCTGTCTGGTGAGGCACCATCAGGATGTGGGATGGTCAATACTCTTGTGTTTGGACATCACTTGACAAGGGTATGGCCGTTGTCTTTGGCGCTTTGCATCACGATGTCGCTGGTGCGGGTGTAGTGTTCCACCAGCAAGGCCACTGCGTCCTCGGTGCGACCTTCTATGGCGGCTTCAAACATGGCGCGATGTTCGTCATGCTCGTTTCGTTTTGTAAAGGCGCGGCCTGCAGCGATCTGGCGAAAGCGATAAGCCTCTTCAGTCAAGGAATCGCAGAAAGATTTCAGCCAGCGGGATGGTGAGTTCGCAAGCAGTGTGCGGTGAAACTGCTGGTGCAGCAATTCCCACGCTGGGCTTGGCTCATAAATCTCTGTGGACAGGGAGCGGGGCGTGCGCCCCAGCTTGTGGATCAACAGTGCGAGTTCATCCTCCCAGGCTGCCGTCTTGTTTTCAATCGATTGACGCAGGGCGATGGACTCCAGGTCGCAGCGGGTTGCCCTCAGGATGGGCAGCTCTGACCAGTCGAGTACAGAAACGCTGAATCCACGTTGCTCGCTTCTTTCAACGAGTCCCTCGGCAGAAAGACGGCTGAGTGCCTCTCGCAGGGGGGTGGCACCCACCCCATATCGCTCGCACATGGCCTCGACCCGCAATTTTGTGCCAGGCGCAAGCTTGCCAAGCGCAATGTCATGACGAAGCTGATCGTAAACGGCCCCCGCTCTTGTGGAGTTTAAGTTTCCATGAAGGTCTGTCAGGTTCAGTGCAGGTCGTTTTGCCATTTATTTAAATTATCCATAACATAAGAATTTTAGCGTGTAAATAGAAAATTATGGAATTTTTTCAGAAAAAAATCAAATCTACAAAGATAAATTTTTTTATATATAAAACTTGAAATATGTAAAAAAAATCGTCAAAATACAAAAAACTAAGGAGATAAAAATGGATTCACAGTCAATTACGGACACAGTTGTTGATGCCTTCAAGATTGAGGACAAGCGCCTTGCCACTCTGGTGCATGGTGCCGTTAGACACCTTCATGACTATGTGCGTGAAGTGCAGTTGACACATGCCGAGTGGCGGGCCTGCCTTACCTTTCTCACCAAAAGTGCGGAGATGACTTCAAATGGCCGAAACGAATTCAGTCTGCTGTCGGATATTTTTGGAGTTTCGTCACTGGTGGACTTGCTGCACTCAAGCGCTGACGCCACGCCAGGCAGCGTTCTGGGCCCCTTTCATGTGCACGACTCCCACACGCAGGACAACGGTGTGGACCTCATGAACGGGCAGGCTGGCGAGGCAACCTATTTTCACGGCCAGGTGCTTTCCTCATCTGGCAAGCCGATCAGGGCGGAAATCGACTTTTGGCAGAACGCCGACAACGGCCTGTATCCGCAGCAGGACTCTGCCCAGGATGCGCACAACCTGCGCTGCAAGCTGTGGACTGATGACGACGGCCAGTTTGCCATCCGTACCCTGAAGCCACGCCCTTACAGTGTTCCGGACGACGGCCCGGTGGGCGACCTGCTGCGCATATCGGCACGCCACTGCATGCGTGCAGCGCATTTCCATGTCATCGTCTCTGCCGATGGTTATCGGCCGCTTGTCACCGAGATATTTCCTTCAGATGACCCATACCTTGAAACAGATGCCGTTTTTGGCGTGCGACCGGCTCTAAGGGTTGATTTCGTCGAGAAGGACGACCCCGAGCGGGCCTCCATGCTGTCAATACCCAATCCCTTCCTCGACGTCAGATTCGACTTCCGCCTGCGACCTCTGGCGGGGTAGTGCTGGCTAGCCCGCCACTTTGTGAAATCAGATCAAAAACATGGAGACAATTTATGGACACTTTTTATTTCAGAAAAACAAACAGCGGCACTCTACTGAGCTGCATGCTCCCTTTGTTGATGTTCACCTCGCCAGCCCGTGCTCAGCAGGCGACTTCATCCAGCGTAGTCCTGTACGGGCTCGTTGATGCAGGATTTGACAGCACAAGCAACGTAGCAGGTGTACGCCAGTCCAGAATCCAGAGCGGCCAATGGACGGGCTCGAACTGGGGAATTCGTGTCACTGAAGACCTTGGTGGAGGAATGGCTGCGCTGGCAAACCTTGAGGCTGGTGTCAATCTGGATACGGGTGAATCCACAGTGCCCGCCACCCTGTTTGATCGGCGCGCGATTGTCGGGTTTCGTTCGGCATCCCTTGGCACCCTGACCCTTGGCCGGCAGCCCGACCTGATCGAGTGGCTCAATCCCCTGACGACCAACCGGCTGGCCGGCAATATCGCGCTGGGCGTGCATGGCCTGGCTGCCAGCGGCCAAAGCAACAGGGTCAACGTGGTTCGCATGAGCAACAGCCTGCGTTATGAATCCGCCCCCTGGCACGGACTCAGCGCAGGTGCCTATGTTGCGCTGTCCGAGGACGCACGGCAGCCAGCAAATGGCCGTTCTGAAGGACTGGGTGCAAGATATGTGCAAGGCCCTTGGCAGGCGGTAGCCGTGTGGTACCGCTTCAAGGGCGATGATGCCCAGTGGAACGGCAGCAACCGGCCGGTTGCTGCCGCATCAGGCGGACTGATCCGTACTGACCGTGTGGCCGGTGCGGGACTGTCGTACGAGACTGCCAGGTTTCGGCTGTCAGGCATCTACACCGACGAAAGCAACCACCTTTTTGTGAACTCTCCACGTACCCGTGTGCTGGACTTGAATCTCACGCTTCCGATGGCAGCCTGGACTTTTGGCGCAGGCCTGCAGACCCAGTCGGTGAAATGGGCCAATGCGCAGCCCAATGACAGCTACCGGCAACTGTCGCTTGCCGTCACATATGCGATGTCAAGACGCACAAATCTGTATGCGCATCTGGCCCGGCAGGTCACCAGCGCCGGTGACAAGGCACGGCTCGGTGCCACTGCCGGTGCATCATCGAATGAACGCCAGTCGGGTGTGCGCCTGGGTATCAGGCATACCTTCTGAAACACGCAGCGCTGTTCTCATCCACATACTCCCAGGAGCTTTTCGTGAAACTTATTTCCTTTGAAAAAAACAGCCGGCAGCACATTGGCGTTCTGCGTACCGGCCATGACGACCAATTTATCGATTGCTCCGATGTAACCGCCAGTCCGGGTAATATTGTCGAGTTGCTGGCCTGCCCCGAGCTGCTTTTGCAGGTGAAAAAACTGCTGTCTCTGGCCGAAGATTCCGGCACTCACAACTGGATAGCCACAAAAAGCGTCAGGCTTTTGCCGGTTGTGCCGCGACCTGGCAAGGTGATATGTGTCGGGCTCAACTATGCCGATCATGCAAAGGAAGGCGGAAATGCCAGGCCCGATTACCCAGCCTTTTTCTTCAGGGGCAGTACTTCGCTGGCCGCGCATGATCAGCCCCTGATTCTGTCGCGTGTTTCGGAGAAATTTGATTTTGAGGCAGAGCTGGCAGTCGTCATCGGAAAGACTGTCAAATATGCAACAGCAGAAAATGCACTGGATGCTGTGGCTGGATACGCGTGTTTCAACGATGGAACGTTCAGGGACTTCCAGCGTCGCTCAACACAATGGACTATTGGCAAAAACTTCGACACCACAGGCAGTCTGGGCCCTTGCCTTGTAAGCCCGGATGAGTTGCCAGAAGGTGCCGTTGGGCTTGACATCTCGTCGCGCCTTAACGGAAAGATCATGCAGCACTCCAATACCCGTGACATGCTCTGGTCCGTTGCGGAACTGATTGTGATTTTGTCGGAGTGCCTGACGCTGGAGCCTGGCGATATCATCGCCACCGGTACACCCGCAGGTGTCGGTTATGCCCGAACCCCGCCGGTGTTCATGGCCGATGGAGACATCATTGAAATTGTTATCGGCGGCCTTGGTACGCTAAGCAATCCGGTCAAGGCAGAACAGGCCACCGAGGTGTCGGCTACGCAAGAGGCGCTTGTATGAGTGCCAGCAGTCATACGATTCAGGATGTGCCCACACTGATCGAAAGTGAACAGATTCTGAACCTTGTTTTCAAAAAGGCAAGGACTCACAACCAGTTTCTGAACAAACCGGTTCCCGAGACCCTGCTGAGACAAATCTACGAGTATGTGAGCTGGGGCCCAACCTCCATGAACAGTCAGCCGCTGCGAGTCAGATTCATGGCATCGACAGAAAAGCGTGAAGCTTTGGCGGCGTGTGTGTATCCCGGGAACAAGGCCAAGGTGATGTCAGCACCGGTGTGTGCTGTATTCGGTATGGACCTCAATTTCCCGTCCACGCTACCTGCCATTTTTCCGCACAAACTTGATGCTCAAGCCTACTACGAGGGAAAGCCGATGCTGGTGGAAAGCACCGCATTTCGTAATAGCTCGCTGCAGGCTGCGTACTTTCTGATGGTGGCGCGTTTGCTCGGCCTGGATTGTGGACCCATGTCGGGCTTTGACCACGACAAAGTTGATGCCTTGTGTTGGGCTGGTGTTGCCGTCAAAACCAATTTCCTCTGCAATCTGGGGTATGGCGATTCTTCCACGGTGTTCGCCCGCAGTCCACGTTTCAAATTTGAGGAGGTATGCGATGTCCAGTAATGCCCTGAAGTCCGGCACCACTGCTGCCAGTCTGTCGCCAGTTGCCTTGGCTGCTGCAAATCTTTCAACTGGTACCAAAGGTCTTCTTGCCGTTGACAAGGTCGGAAATTCACTTTTGTGGTTTGACCCCGTCACCTTTGAAAAACTGGGTCAGCTGGCTGTTGCACATCCGCACCAGATGATTTTGTCACCCGACCATTCGCTTGCCTATGTCAGCGAATTTGGTGTCATCAAAGGTGGGCGCAATGTTGATCCCGGTCATTTTATCAATGTGGTTGATGTCGAAAAGCAATGCTCGGCGGCCCGAATCGACCTTGGGGAAGATGCTGGTCCACATGGCTTGCGCTGGGACGCGAATGGTCAGCTATGGGTGATCTGCGAGGAAACTGGTTACCTCGTCTGCATTGATGCTGAAGAGGGTCGCCCCATCGCGCGGCTTCAGGTCGCCGCACCAAAGGAGCGGGCTCACCTGATCGAGATGACGCCCGATGGATCACATCTATTTGTGTCCTGCAAGTTTGGCCCGCTCAAGGTTGTTGACATGAAAAAGCAGCTTGTCATTGCCACCGTGGACGTCGGGCCTGGTACGGAGGGAATTGCTGTCATGCCGGATGGAGATCGTATCCTTGTCGCGGAAAACGGTGAACAGAGCCTGATCGTGATCGATGCTGCCTCGCATTTGATTATTGATCGAGTTTTGCTGCGCGGTGCTGTCATGAGCAGTCCAAAACGGTCACGCCTGATTACCTTGCAGATGGCACCTCAAGCGGGGTGTCTTCTGTCAAGCAACGGTGTCAGTGCGGTTGTACACATCCATCCCTTGCAAGACTTGCATAGCCAAGAGATGGTGGTGGTTGCAAAAGGGCCTCAGGGCATGGCGGTAACGCAGGATGGCGCAAGAGCTGTGATCGCCAATCACGACGCCGGTGTTGCAACGCTGATCGACCTGAGTGGTCCAAGAGCTGGAAAAGCCACGGGATGGTTTGAAGCAGGTGCCGGTGTGGAAGCGCTGACCTTCTTTAACGAGTCGCGGCCGTGTTGAGCGCTTGAGCGAGTCGAACAAAAAACATCAGAAGGAGACAAAAAATGAAAACAGTTGCTGCAACAGAAACAGTCCTGATGGGACAGACGATCAACAAAGGCAGGCGTGAAACCTGCCTTGGTATGCTGGCACTACCCTTGGCTTCGTTGCATCCGTTTGCATGGGCGCAATTGAAAGAGCCGGTATTTCCGCAGCGGGCAGTCAAGCTTGTTACTCCAGCAGGCCCGGGAAGCTCTATTGACGGACTCACGCGAGCCCTGATTCCGCAATTGACGCTGTTGTGGAAGCAGCCAGTTTTTGTGGAGAATGTCGCCGGAGCTGGTGGCGTGCTGGGCATGCAAAATCTGATTCGATCTCCAGCGGATGGGCATACCCTGGCTGTCGTGGCGTCTAATCTTGCTGTTTCCCCGGCCTTGAGCAAGCAGTCTCCATACGAACTCAACCGTGACCTCACCTACATTGCCGAGCTGGCCAGCACGCCCATGGTGTTGTTTGTCAATGCAGCCGTGCCAGTGTCCAGTCTTCGCGAACTGCTCGACTACGCCCGCAACAAAAAAGAGCTGCTGTATGCTTCTGCTGGCAATGGCAGCACGGGGCATCTAGCTGCAGAGATGATGCGCCAGGCAAGCTCCATACCCATGACGCACGTGCCGTACAAGGCAGTAGGGCAGGCCCTAACAGACACCATAGGTGGCCAGGTGCAGATATTTTTTGCTGCCCCATCGGTTGGCATGGAACACGTGAAGGCCGGTCGCCTCAAAGCCATTGCTCACACCGGAACATCTGCCATTGGATCGCTGCCAGCTTTGCCCAGCTTTGCGCAGGCCGGCATAACAGGTGTTGACATTCTGGCCTGGTTTGGGGTTCTTGGCCCTGCCGGCCTGCCCCAATCGGTCTCCTCGCGCCTGACCCGTGACCTGCTCCAGGTCATGGAAACACAGCCCATGCGTGATTACCTGGCGCTTCAGGATTTTCAGCCTGCAGTGTTGGCTGGCGAGAGCTTCAAGGCCATGGTGCTTCGCGAAGCCGAGCGCTGGAAGGCGATGGTCAAGGCCGGTGTCATCCAGGCGGGATAGCCGTGATCGGCAACATCCCGTACACCCGAAAAATACAGGAGTCCATATGAGGCTGATCAAACATATTCTGATGCTGGTATTTGCTGCTGCCATGTGCAGCGCACATGCCGCCTATCCCGACAGGCCTGTCAAAATTGTGGTTGCGTTTTCCCCAGGAAGCGCTACCGACGTAGTGGCGCGTTCATTGGCAAACAGCCTGTCAGTCGCACTGGGCCAAGCGGTGGTGGTTGAGAACAGGCCAGGCGCGGGGGGCAATATTGCGACGGTGCAGGTTGCCAGGGCGCAACCTGACGGTTACACGCTGCTCATGCACAGCGTGGCCTATGCCATCAATCCCTCGATGTTCAGTAATGTCGGCTACAGGGTAGGGGATCTTGAGGCCGTGGCCATGGCGGCAGTTTCCCCCAACATTCTTTATGTTCATCCAGACGTCAAGGCGCAAAACTTCGGGGAACTGGTTGCGTTGATGAAGAAGGAAAAGCTCAGTTATGCCTCGTCTGGCAATGGGACCACTACACAACTGGGGGCTGAGCTACTGTTTCGTACCCTGCTCAAGGTCGATGTGCTGCATGTGCCTTTTCAGCCTGCAGCTGCAGCAACCGCCGTGGTGAGTGGGCAGGTTCCGATTGGCTCTACATCCATGCCGCCTGTCGTTCAACTCGTCAAGGCGGGAAAGGTCAGGCCCATTGCAGTGACAAGCCGCAAGCGCAGTGCCGTGCTGCCGGATGTACCTACGGTTGAAGAGCTTGGGTTCAAGGGTTTTGAGGCCAATACCTGGTTTGGTCTGTTTGCACCGCCAAAAACGCCGCCTGAAGTGCTGGACCGCCTGAACAGTGAGATCAACAAGGCGCTTCTGTACAACAGCCTCAGGAACAGCTTTGCGGCGCTGTCCATGGACATATCCCGAATGAACCGCCAGGAACTGACAAGCTATGTTGCAGGTGAAGCTGACAAGTGGGCAAAGGTCGTGCGGCTCAGCGGGGCCAAGGTCGACTGACAGGGCGGGAGGGCCAGTGCCCGCAGCGCACTGGCGATGCCCTGGTGCCCAAGGGCCGGATTGCCGGAACGGCGTGGAGGATGCGCCTGGCCTTTTAATACATGGAGTCAACTCATGAATATGCCCACAAGCTGGGATTGTTCCATCCGCAGCCGAAGTGCCCGCCTGGCGCGCGCAGGCCTTTTGCTGGGTGGCAGGCTGCAGGGCAAGCTGCTGGATGAAAAGGATATTGTGCCGCTGCTCAATGCGGTCATCGAGCCGGGCGACCGGGTCTGCATTGAAGGCAACAACCAGAAGCAGGCCGATTTTCTGGCAAAGGCACTGGTGAAGCTTGACCCGTCACAGGTGCATGGCTTGCATATGCTGCAGTCGGTTCTATCCCTGCCTGAACATCTGGATGTGTTTGAAAATGGCATTGCCAGCAAGCTTGATTTCAGTTTTTCCGGGCCCCAGGGTGCAAGGCTTGCCAGGCTGATTGCCGCAGGCCGTATCGAGATTGGTGCCATCCATACCTACCTTGAGCTGTTTGCACGGTATTTTGTTGATCTCACTCCAAAGGTGGCGCTGGTCGCGGCACACGCTGCCGACCAGGACGGAAATCTTTATACCGGCGCGAATACCGAAGACACCCCGGTCATTGTGGAGGCCACCGCGTTTTCTGGCGGTATTGTGATTGCGCAGGTCAACGAACTGGTAGACGCCCGAACGACGCGGCTCCCCCGGATCGACATTCCGGCGGACTGGGTCAACTTTGTTGTCAAGGCCCCGTCACCCAATGTCATTGAGCCGCTGTTTACGCGCGATCCGGCGCAAATCAGTGAAATCCAGGTGCTGATGGCCATGATGGCAATCAAGGGGATTTACGCGGCTTACGGAGTGCAGCGACTCAACCATGGTATCGGCTTTGATACGGCTGCCATCGAGTTGCTGCTGCCAACCTACGCCGAGACACTTGGCCTCAAGGGAAAGATCGCCCGGCACTGGGCACTCAACCCGCACCCCGCACTGATTCCCGCCATCGAGGCAGGCTGGGTTGGTTCGATACATTCTTTTGGTTCTGAACTCGGAATGGAGGAATACGTCCGTGCACGATCAGACGTATTTTTCACCGGGTCAGACGGCAGTTTGCGCAGCAACCGCGCTTTTTGCCAAGCTGCAGGTCACTATGCCTGCGACCTTTTTATTGGCTCGACCTTGCAGCTTGATCTGGACGGAAACAGTTCCACGGCGACGCTCGGTCGTGTTGCCGGGTTTGGGGGGGCACCCAATATGGGGGCAGATGCGCGCGGCCGACGCCATGCCAGCCCGGCCTGGCTCAAGGCTGGTCGGGAAGCCCGTGCAGGTCGTTCGGGTGCTGCAGGGACACCGCGCGGACAAAAGCTGGTGGTGCAGATGGTTGAAACGTTTCGGGAGCACATGCAGCCAGCGTTTGTCGAAAAGCTTGATGCCTGGACACTGCAGGAGCAGGCTGGCATGGATCTGCCTCCAATCATGATCTATGGCGAGGATGTGACGCATATCCTGACGGAAGAAGGCATTGCCAATCTTCTGCTATGCCGAAGCGATGCTGAGCGTGAACAGGCAATCCGTGGTGTAGCAGGTTATACAGCCGTTGGTTTGGCGCGTGACAAGAAGGTGGTGGAGAACCTGCGCGACAGAGGGGTTATACAGCGCCCGGTTGATCTTGGAATTGATCTGCGGGATGCAAACCGCAACCTGCTGGCAGCCAGAAGCATGCGAGATCTGGTGCGTGCATCGAAGGGACTCTACCAGCCGCCGAAGCGATTCCGTAATTGGTGACCAAAGGGAACATGTTCATGAATACCATGCACTCAAATCTTGAAACACTTCATTTTTCCTATGCGGGTGGCCGTGCCGTCGCAGATTTTCGCCCGGTACTGGCCGGTGTTGTGGGTTCCGGCAATCTTGAGGTGATGATTGCGCCGGCAGGCGGCGCTGGCTGCCAGGTCCGGGTCGAGACATCGGCAAGAGGCTTTGGCGAAATCTGGGCTGCTGTACTGCAGGATTTCTGTGTCAGGCATTCTCTGACTGGTGTACTGGTGTCCATCAACGACATGGGTGCCACGCCTGCTGTTGTGAGCTTGCGCTTAGACCAGGCCGTTGCCGAGTTGTTGGGAGAATGTGCATGATCAGCTACGCAGAATGTTCGGCGCGTGAGCGGCTCAGGCTGCTGGTTGATCCGGGAAGCTTTCACGAATGGCTGCCTCCTTCCAGCAATGTGCGGAGCCCCCATCTTGCAGAGCTGGGTCTTCCCTCTGCATTTGATGACGGCATAGCCGTTGGAACTGCCCTCATCGGAAACAGAAAAGTATTTGTCGCCGCCCAGGAAGGCGTGTTCATGGGTGGTGGCGTGGGTGAGGTGCATGGCGCAAAGCTGCTAGGGCTTTTGCGCAGGGCGCTTCGTGACCGGCCCAGTGCCGTACTGCTGCTGGTTGATTCCGGCGGCGTTCGCCTGCACGAGGCCAATGCCGGGCTCATTGCCGTATCGGAAGTGATGCGTGCCGTGCTGGATGTGCGTGCAGCCGGTGTTCCGGTTGTGGTGTTCATTGGTGGCGGACATGGCTGTTTCGGCGGCATGGGGATTGTTGCCCGCTGCGCTGACCAGATCGTGATGAGCGATGTTGGCCGCCTCGGCATGTCTGGGCCGGAGGTCATTGAGGCCACCCACGGTGTGGATGAATACGATTCCCGCGACCGGGCCCTGGTGTGGCGTACCTCGGGCGGAAAACACCGCTGGCTGACGGGTGACTGTGATGTGCTGGTGGAAGACGACGTTGCCGCATTTCGCCATGCCGCACTCAACATGATCGAACGGTCAGCTCCGGTCACGCTGGCTGGCCTGGAGGAAGAACACACCATGCTGAACACGCGTCTGGCGCATGTGACGGCCGCTGTGGACGGTGACGAGGCAAGCGCAATCTGGCGCAATCTGGGCGTTGCCGATCCTGCGGCTGTTCCGGACATGGATGTTGCAATGCTGCTGGCCTGGCGGGACCAGCAGGAGGTTTCACGATGAACTGGGAATTGCTGGCGAATGAGCTGTTCGGTGAGGCGCACGACATACGGGCCGATGGTGACTTTCTGTCGGGACGAGCCACATTTGATGGCGGGCCGGTCACCGTTGTCGGTACGACCCATCATGCACCCATAGGCATTGGACTTGCACTTGCCCAGGCGCGAGTGGTGCTTGATGTGGTTTCAGGCCGTGCCGCGGAGCCGATTCTGCTGTTGATAGACACCCAGGGGCAGCAACTGCGCCGGCGCGACGAGCTTCTTGGCATCAATCGCGCGATGGCGCATCTGGGTATGGCCATAGACCTGGCTCGCCGTTCCGGCCATCGGGTCATCGGCCTGATATATGACCAGGCGCTTTCAGGAGGATTCATCACTTCAGGGATGATTGCCGACGCTTGTTTTGCCTTGCCGCAAGCTGAAATCCGTGTGATGCGTATTGGAGCGATGGCTCGCATTACAAAACTGCCGGAAGCCATGTTGACGACCTTGTCCGCTTCGAATCCTGTTTTTGCACCCGGCGTGGAAAACTATGTGAATATGGGGGGAGTTGAGGCCATCTGGCAAACTGATCTGCGCTTGGCGCTGCGTGAGGCGCTGGCAAATACAGGTACGCATGACAGTCGCGCCGCCAACGGAGCCATTCGCGGTGGGCGTCTCCGTGCGGCCGAAGTTATTCAGCGCGTGATGGACGCCTGCTGATCGGGGGCACCATTTGAGCCTGCACCGCCATCAGCTAGCCTATGTGTCCAGTCTGGGCTGGGACCGGATTCTTGCAAAATCTTGGAATCTGGAATCCCGTGAATGCCTGTTCCATTGGCAAAGGCACAGGCTGCCGCTTGTTGTCACACGTCAGCCTCAGAACGGCACGGCCCGGTTTGTCTCGCTGGGGCTGCCTGCACCGGAAATATGGGGGCGGCGAAAATTGACTGTTCAGCTTGCATGCAGGGATGTACTTTACTTCGACGAATTTCCGCATGCCAGTAGCATGCGTGACCTTCTGCCCCGGAACTCCAGGGCGCAATGGCGTGAGCTGTGTGCTGACATTGAAGCCTGTGGTGCGACGGCTCGCATCTATGGAAGCTATGGATGGCAAAAAATAACGGGACTCGACTACCGGCGCGTTGGCTCGGATATCGACCTGTGGATTGCTGTGGCTGACGACGCGGTAGCGGACGCGGTTAGCAGGGTGATAGGCTGTTCTCTTGTCAGTGGCATCCGCCTGGACGGTGAGTTCATGTTCGACAATGGTGCCGCTGTTTCCTGGAAAGAGTGGCAACATTGGCGTTCAGGTGCCGTCAGGGCCATTCTGGTGAAGTATCTTGCTGGACCGGAAATAGCCAATGGAGCATTCTGGCAACGCTCCCGGGTCCAGGAGTTGACAGCGGCATGAACGTGCACTTGCTGGCCGCCCCGGTTCGGCCTGATGTGGATTGCGGCCTCTCCCCGCTTGTTTTGGGAAGGGCGGCGACATCAGCCCTTTTTGACGAGTTGGTGCTGTATCCCAAACCAGGGCTGGTATCGTTTGTAGACAGCGGCAGCCACACTGATATGAACGCCCATACATTCATGCGCAGCATCTTTTCCCTGAGTGGCTACTTTGACCGCATCACAGCGCTTGGTGCTGCCCGGGCAGCGTTTTGCGATCTGGAGGCCTGCGGTCAGGAGGCCGAAGTGCAGATGGCTGTGGCCACCGGAGGCGTGAATACACACCGCGGCGCTATTTTCATGCTGGGCCTGCTCTGCGCTGGTGCGGCTGCGGCTTTACAAAGGACAAGGCATCTGTCGGTCTCGCAGATTCGCAATGCATTGCTGGACAACTGGGGTGTTGCGCTGGCCGCCCGCGCCTTGCGGCCTGCCTTGCTGCCTGGTGGCGTGGCCGCCCGACGTTACGGATTGCGAAGCGCGTCCGCAGAGGCGGCACTGGGTTTTCCCGTGCTTTGGGAAACGGCAGTGCCAGCCCTTGCCAGTGCACTTGCGGCAGGCATGCCGGTGCGGCTGGCCCGCCTTGATTGCCTGTTTCACGTTATTGCCGTACTTGATGACTGCAATCTTGCACACCGCGGCGGAATGGAAGGGCTGCGGTTTGCGCAGGACGCTGCGCGCCGCTTTCTTGATGCTGGCGGTGCCAGCCGCGAGGGAGGCGAGGAGGCCGCAAGAACAATCCACCAGGATTTTATCAGGCGGCGTTTGTCGCCCGGCGGCTCGGCCGATGTACTGGCGGCCGCATGCTGGATGGAGCGCATCAGCCGCGCCGGTGCAGCGTCTGCATGAGTTTCGCGGTTGTATTTTCGGGGCAGGGTCTGCAGCATGCGCGCATGCTGCCCTGGCTGAATGATGACCCAATCGTGCGCGCAGCATGCACCATGCTGGGAAGCCCGGACTGGCGCAGCAGCATGGGAGAGGAAGCGTGGGACACCAACAATGCCAATGCACAAATCCTGCTGACCGGGCTTGCCCTTGCCGCATGGTCGCAACTGAAGATTGATCTACCCAATCCGGCTGCGTTTGCCGGATACAGCGTCGGAGCGCTGCCTGCCTTTTCTGCAAGTGGCATATTCTGTGCGCAAGCTGCCTTGAATCTTGCGTTGAAACGCGCCCAGGCAATGGATAGATGTGCAGCCCGGATGGCAGGCGGGCTTCTTGCGATCGGTGGAATAGCTCCCTGCTCGCTGCAACATCTCCTGCAGCATGGCGATCTGTACCTGGCCATTCGCAATGGTTTCGACAGCGTCATCGTGGGAGGCCCGCTTGCATCGCTGGACAGGGCCTGCCGGGAATGCGCAGGGCATGCAGCAAGCTGCACCCGCTTGCGGGTTTCGGTGGCCTCCCACACACCATTGATGCAGGAGGCATCAGCCTGGTTTTTGGAGACTCTCCAGGCCACAGCGCTTTGTTCGCCCCGTTATCTGCTGTTTGGTGGCCGTGCGCACCAGATCGCCAATGTGCAGGACGCGCGCCGCGAACTCGCGCTTGAGCTTTCACACACAGTGCAATGGGACGAATGCATGGAAAACATCCATGCGCGCGGTGTTCGCTGTGTACTGGAGGTGGGTGCCGGAAACGGACTGGCAAAAATGTGGAATAAAAAATACCCCGACATCCCTGCCCGTGCATGCGACGATTTTCGCAGCCGCAATGCCGTTGTGGAATGGGTATTGGACAAAAAAATCGCATAGAAATCAAAGCCCGGAATGTGAGCGATAGCTTGGGCATCAAGCACCTGAAGTTTGTCGAGGATGGGCGTAGGTCCACCCTGGCGCAAGCTGATATGGTGCATTGGGGCATTGACCGGGGTCAATGGATGTACAGCGTGCTCGAGATGTACGCGTAGCCACTGTCTCGGGCAGAACAAGCGATCTGCATCAACGAGAAAAGTTTGCTTGTCGGCAACAGCCGTACGCCACATGCTCCGGCAAAACAGGAAGCAGGGCTATGAGTACGCGCAAGGGCACGACCCATCTGTAGCTGGCTAGGCGCGCAGGCTTTTTTGTGGGATGTGACCGCGCAGCGTGGACGCCTTGAGGCCATGCCTTGCACAGATTGAAGCGCACATTCTGGAGCAGGCCGGGATTGTGTTTGATGCCAAAGCCGCGCCCAGTGCGCTGCGGGCGGTGAACAGTCAATGTGCGGCCCTTAACGTTATTCCATTTTTAAATCAAAAGTGAAGCCATAAATGCTCCAATGATCCATGGCCAGGAGACAATCGACTGGATGGTTTGCCAGTTTGTTTCCATGGCTTTGAGCGCTGCCGCCAGATGCTCCTCCAGGGCTTGCAGGCTACTGAATACCCGGTTGTGAAAGAATTTCTCACGCAACTCATCCCAGACATGTTCAATCGGGTTGAGTTCCGGTGCATACGGCGGAAGGTGAAGCAAATAGATGTTGGCTGGTGCCTTGAGCTGGCCACTGCGATGCCAACCCGCCCCATCAATGACCATGACGATGCGCTCATCAGGGTGGCGTGCCGAGACCTCGTTCAAGAAACAGTTGCATGCACTCAGTGTTCACGTGCGGCAAGATCAGACTATCGAGTTCACCCGTACACACATCTACGGCTCCAAAGGCGTAGGTGTATTCATGCGTCAGCATCGCCTGACAGAGCGGGCGCATGGGTTTGGGAGCCCAGCACCTGCGAACATCCGATATACGCCCAAAGCGGGCCTCGTCCTGGAACATCAACTTGATGGTTTTTCCTTGCGCCCAGTCGCAGCGGATGTCGCCGAGTGTTTCGCAGATTTTTTTTTCCACTCATCCTGTGCCGCAGGATCGCTTTGCGGGTGACGTTTGTCAGGGCTGAGCTTTCTCCAGTCGTGGCGATGCAGCAGGTTGTAGGCCGAGGCCAGGGCCACCTCACGCCCCAGGCGCTGATCCAGCGCCGCCTTGATTTGAGCGATGGCCTCGGCCGACAGCCCGCCGATGACCCGCAACAAGTACACCACCGGTGGCTGCCTGCTCCATGAAGGGTGCAAGAAATTCGCGCTCTTGTTCCAGGCTCATGTTCTGGCGTTGCCGTCCGCCAGCAGTAGGTGCATCAGGCACACCCGCCATCTGCCCGTGTATGAAGCGTCGGCGCAACTGACAAGCCCAACCGATGGAAACGCCGATGATCTGAGCGGTATCGGCCAGGCTCAGGCCGTAATCGAGTGGCAGCACGACGGCCTGCGCCTGACGCAGTTGCTCCACCGTTTGCGCTGAAGCGATGACTTGGCGGGCATGTGCCAGGACTTCAGCATTTCCACTGGCCGGACGTGACATGGCTTTCTCCATCAAATGTTGATGGAGGAATATTATTTCACTAATGAATTAGAAATGGAATTACATGAAAAAAGCCCCTAAC
>JAZKIK010000435.1:0-1285 GCA_040384925.1 Pseudomonadota bacterium
CAGCAGCAAAAGACGATGTAACGCTGCTCTTGCCAATATAAAGGCCGATGGCGACTTTGCCCACTTCAAACAGCGCAGCGGTGACGCCAGCTCCAACCCAGACGTCTGGCCAGGCAACCTTGGCCTGTGGCATGAACTTGAAGATCATTGCAAAAAGAAAGACTGAAACGAAGAGTGATACAAGGGTATTCACGGCCTGGAGCATGAGTTCAGCACCCGGAAACAGTCCAATCGCCCAGCCACCGACAGCTGCCAGTCCGGCGCTGATGACCAGCGACACCGCCAGCAGAAATGCAAGGCCAAGAATGAATCCGAAGGAAAGCAAGCGCGCACGCAAGGTCGCCCAGAGACCCGATATTTTTTGCGCATCGGGCACTTGCCAGATCCTGTCCAGAGCGCTTTGAAGTTCGGCAAAAACCGTGGTCGCGCCTATCAGCAAGACAACAACGCTGATGGTCGTGGCTATCGCGCCTTTTGCCGGTTTGTTGGCGCTTTCTATCAGCGCCTGTACGCCAAGTGCTCCATCCTTGCCGATCAAGGCAGTCAGCTGACCGACAATTTCCCCCTGGACTGCTTCTCTTCCCCAGACAAATCCCGCCACCGCAATCACGATGATCAGCAAGGGCGCAATCGAAAAAACGGTGTAATAGGAAATCGCAGCACCCATGCTCGGTGCGTAGTCGTCAATCCAGGCGGAAACTGATTTTTTTGCCAGTGCGAAAAATTGCTTGGGTGACATGCTGTAGGTGCTGAACAATGATGTGACAAGTATTCAACGCTTGTGACCCATGTGTTTGTGATACTTGATTCCTCAAGCGTGTAGGAGTTTATGGAATGCAGTGCGCGGCCAATAGCCGAGGTGATTTCAGCATGATTGCAGGCCGGTCTCCAGCCACCTGCGGCAGAGATTCTCATAGCCTGCAGGCCAGGGTACTCTGTTCGCAAAAATGGTGTCGGCGCTTGACGGCCTTCACCGCAATCAGGCCGGAAACAGCTTCTGGATCTGCTCGAGGGTGACCGGCTTCTCGAAATAATGGTCAACGGTGTTGAAGGTCTCCCTGACCATGGGGTGATCAAGCGGAGTTCCGGTGATGGCGACAAGAATGATGTTGTCGCCGAACTTTTCCCGGATTGTCCTGGCGAGTTCGAGCCCGTCCATGCCGTGCATCGAAATGTCGAGCATGACGCAATCGGGCTGCTGCGCATCGATATATGCCAGGGCCTCCAGGCCGCCATAACATGCAAAGGCGTGATGACCCAGAGCGTTCAGCAGCAGCGCCAGAGA
>JAZKIK010000435.1:1295-18400 GCA_040384925.1 Pseudomonadota bacterium
CGTCCAATTGATTCTCCCTTTTTGGCAAATCAGCCATTGTGCATGCACAATGGCCGCAAACCAATGCGAATAGCTCTCATGCCACAGCAAGGTCCTGAAACTGCACAAACCGACCGCTTTCGTCTGCTGGTTGACGCCGTGCAGGACTACGGCATCTTCATGCTGGACCTGGATGGCAATGTCATGTCCTGGAATCCGGGGGCTGCGCGGCTCAAGGGTTATGAGGCCCATGAGGTGATTGGCAGGCACTTTTCGATGTTCTATCCTGAAGCGGCAAAGCAGGCTGACTGGCCTTCCCATGAGCTTCGTGTGGCAAGCGAGCATGGAAAATATGAGGAAGAGGGTTGGCGGGTGCGAAAGGACGGCAGCATGTTCTGGGCCAATGTCGTGATCACGCCGCTTCGCGACGACAGCGGTCTGGTCACCGGATTTGGCAAGGTCACGCGCGACCTGACCGAACGGCGCGAACACGAGGAAGCCTTGCGCCAGAGCGAAGAGCGCTTTCGCCTGCTGATCGAGGGGGTGCGCGATTATGCAATCTACATGCTGGACCCGGAGGGCGTGATCAAGAGCTGGAACAGCGGTGCGCAGCTCATCAAGGGTTATGCCGGGCATGAGGTCATCGGCAGGCACTACAGCATGTTCTTTCGAAGCGAGGACCTTGCGCTTGGCCTGCCGGCCAGGGAGTTGCGTGACGCCCTGGCAAAGGGACGCACAGAAGAAGAGGGCTGGCGCGTGCGCAAGGACGGTTCGGCCTTCTGGGCCAATATCGTGATGACACCGATCATCGGGCCCAACGGCACCTTGCTCGGCTTTGGCAAGGTCACGCGGGACATGACCGAGCGCAGCCGCATGCGCGATCTGGAGCATTCGTCAAAACGCATGAATGAATTTCTGGCAATGCTTGCGCACGAGCTTCGCAATCCGCTTGCGCCCATTCGCAATGCTGTTTCCATACTGCAGCTCGAACCGGCACCCAGCTCGACGGTACGGACCAGCCGCGACATGATAGACCGGCAGCTCTCGCACATGACCCGGCTGGTGGACGACCTGCTGGACGCAGGCCGGCTCACCAGCGGCAAGATTCGCATCAAGCCCGAACTGATCTGCTTCAACGAGGTCGCCGCCCGGGCCATCGAGGCTTCCCGTCCCGACATGGATGCACGCTCGCACAGTTTTGAATTTGTGGTGCCGCATGAGGACCTCTGGGTCAATGCCGACCCCACCCGGCTGGCGCAAGTCCTGCAGAACCTGCTGGGCAATGCGAGCAAGTTCACGCCATCAGGCGGGCGCATCAGGCTTGAGGCCCAGGTCAGCAAGGAGCGCCTTTGTGTGGATATATCCGATAACGGGGCTGGTATCACGGCCGATTCGCTGGAGAACATTTTCGAGCTGTTCTCGCAGGGTGACGGGGTGGCGGCTTCCCGGCAGTCAGGGCTGGGTATCGGCTTGTCACTGGCGCGCTCACTCATCGAGATGCATGGAGGTTCAATTTCGGCATCCAGCGCAGGGCCTGGCCAGGGCAGCCTGTTTCATTTCGAGCTTCCCGGTGCTCTGGTGAAATCGCGCCCGGTCGATGGCAACAATGCTGGCGAGAAAGGCCGTGAAATCGCTCGTGTCTTGGTGGTGGATGACAACAAGGACGCAGCAGACAGTCTGGCAGAAATTCTGCGCCTGCTCCATTTCAGGGTTAGAACGGCCTACGATGGTGCCAGCGCGCTCAATGCCGCACGCCAGGAGCGCCCGCTTGCCGTGTTTCTCGACATTGCCATGCCAGAAATGGACGGGCCATCCTTGCTGCGCGAATTGCGGCAGTTGCCAGGCGGTGACACCATTTTTGCAACGGCAGTGACTGGCTACGGCATGGAAGACGAAAAAGCCGGGCGCGCAAACTTTGACGGTTTCAACGCACGTCTTCAAAAGCCGGTGAGCCTGGCAGACCTTAAAAGACTGCTTGCCAGCGCCATGCTTGACGCGCGACTGTAAACCGGCAGATTGATCAGCTCAACTGGCATCTGGACATGCGCCTGTCCGGATGCCAGGCCATGGCCAGACTGGCAGCCTGAAATGTCTTGCAGTCCTACACCCACAAGCAGTGTTTTCCAGGTTTTGTGCCGCGCCGGGATTTGTAAGCTGGCTTATTGGCACTGATTGCCGCCACAGACCCGGTGAAGGCGGCTGCATGCCATGGCGCGAAGGATCTCCGCCCCTCGTGTCAACCGGCCAAAACGAGATACCTCACCCGCAATCAGCAACTACCGAAAGGAAATCACCATGACATCCATTTCCCGTCCTTTTGCCGTCATCACCGGCGCATCTTCCGGTATCGGCTACAACCTGGCCAAATGCGCTGCCGAGAATGGCTATGACCTGCTTGTCGCTGCTGACCAGCCTCTGGAAGCTGCCGCATCCGACTTCCGTGCCCTGGGTGCGGTGGTGGATGTGCTGCAGGTTGAACTGGCAAGCCGTGCCGGTGTTGACGAGCTTTACAGGGCCATAGGCAGCCGCCATGTCGATGCACTGTTTGCCAACGCAGGACATGGCCTGGGAAAGGCGTTTCTCGAGCAGGATTTCAGGCAGGTTCAGCACGTGATCGATACCAACATCACCGGCACCATCTACCTGCTGCACAAGGTGGTGCGGGACATGGTGCTGGCTGGCAGCGGGCGCGTCATGGTGACCGGCTCGATTGCAGGCTTCCAGCCCGGTGCCTTCCAGGCGGTTTACAACGGTACCAAGGCTTTCATCGACTCCTTTGTTGCTGCACTGCGCAATGAGATCAAGGAATCGAAAGTCACGGTGACCTGCCTGATGCCAGGCCCCACCGACACCGACTTTTTTGTTCGTGCCGACATGCTCGACACCAGGGTAGGCGCTGATGACGACAACAAAATGGACCCTGCCGAAGTCGCCAGAATTGGCTTCAAGGCCATGATGGACGGCGAGGCTGACGTCATTGCCGGCATCAAGAACAAAATGATTGTCGCGATGTCCCGGATCATTCCGTCTGAAGTACTGGCCGAGGAGCACCGCAAGATGGCTGAACCGGGTACGGCGGAAAAGGCCTGAGCCATGCCAGAGGGCAGACTTCGGTGAAACTGCCCTGTAGCACCCTCATGGCGATTGGCGCAAGCGGCACAGGAATCCATAAGTGGCGTGATGCATGTCAAGCTTGCTCAGGGCCGTAAACACGTTCTAGCTGCGCACAGCCTGCGCCATGTCCGGCATCTGCCCCACATAACGCCCCCGTGGGCGTATCACCTGTGCCACACCCAGCTGTTCCAGGCTGTGGGCCAGCAGCCCGACGCTGCGGGCAGTGGCGAACAGGCCAAAAGCTGCATCGGCGGGCAGGCGGTGGTGGGCTATCAGGGCGGCCAGGGCGACGTCTATATTGGGCTGCAGGCCGGTCAGGTCTGTTACTTTTTTGATGAAACGTGCAATCACCTCCGGCGGCTCAAACAGGGCCAGCAGGGCAGCAGCGCGTGGATCGCCATCGGGGTAGAGGTGGTGGCCAAAGCCGGCAAAGGGCAGGCCGGTTGACAAGTAGTGGGCCACCACTCTGTCGTCGCCCAGCCGTTCGACTTCACTGAACAGGGCCTGGACGCGGCCCGAGGCGTCACCATGCAAAGGACCCGAGAGGGTGGTCAATCCGGCCAGCAGGCAGGCCGGCAAGGATGCACCGGTTGAAGCCGCAATACGTGCAACAAATGCCGAGCTGGTCAGCTCGTGGTCAAGCAGCAGGACCATGGCGGTGCGCAGCAGCTCGGCCACCTGGGCTGACTGGTTCCAGCCTTTGGCAAAACGCAGGTGCAGCGGCTGCTTGCCCTGCCGGGCACCAAATGAAGTGGCCAGCTGGCCTACCAGGCTTTGCCCCTCGTTGTGCAGTACGCGTGTCAGGCGCCCACGGGTCGAGTGGCCGACGGCGGCCAGGCTGGCCAGTGCTGTGAAGGCTGCCACACGTCCAGGGGCATGCCCTGCTTCAGGCTGGCCAGCGTCCACGGCCGCAGGGGACGAAAAGTCAATCGCCTGCTCGGCAGCCCACAAGAGCTGGGCCGCTTCCTCCAGGGTCGCCGACCGGGCCAGGTTCACGGCATCCTGGCCCCGGTAATAGGGACGGCCGCGAAAGAAGGCACACAGCGCCGTCGGAATGCTGGGCTCCGAGCCAAACAGCGTGTTGGCAGCCAGCGTCTCGTATTTTCGGCCGGCCTCCTTGCGTTTTGCCAGTCCCGCCACATCCTCGGCGCGGTAAAGGCTGCGGCGGCTGTCGGCAGGGTCGGGCATGACTTCGAGCTTGTTGCGGCTGACGTAGGCGTAAATGGTCTGGGGCTGCACCCCAAGAAGGCGACAGGCCTCGTTCATTGATATCCAGGACGCCATGCTTGCTTAGGAAAAAGTTTATATACATTGATTTTATACATCAATATTGACCTGATAGTCAATTGATTACTAACATGCGTCCATGCCTGAAAAAACCAGTCTGAACCCATGCGCCCTGGCTGCCTCTTGCGGCCTCATTTGAATGATCGACATGAAACCCCAACTCCTGCAACTCAACCCCATCCTGATCCCTGCGATCAACGACAAACTCGCCTCGCTCTACACCGTTCATAAATTCTTCGAGGTGAAAGACCAGCAGGCCTGGCTGGCTGAACATGGCACCTCCATCGCTGCTGTCATTACCGGCGGCCACACCGGCATTTCACGCGCCATGCTGGAGCAGTTGCCCGCGCTGAAGGTGCTTGCTGTCAACGGCGTTGGCACCGATGCAGTTGATCTGGCCTACTGCCGGGCGCGTGGCCTGCCCGTCACCGCCACCCTGGGCGCGCTGACCGAAGACGTGGCCGACCTGGCCATTGGCCTGCTGATTGCTGCCTGCCGAAACATATGCGCCGGTGACCGTTTTGTGCGCGATGGCCAGTGGGAACTGTATCCCCAGCCCAGCGCCATCCCGCTGGCCCGCCGCTTCAGCGGCATGCGCGTCGGCATCGTGGGCATGGGCCGGGTAGGGCGTGCGGTCGCTGTACGCGCTGCTGCATTTGGCTGCGCCATCAGCTATACCGATCTGCGTGCCATGGATGACGTGGCGCATGCCTTTGTACCCAGCCTGCTGGACCTGGCGCGTGATGCCGACGCCCTGGTGCTGTGCGCAGCAGCGGATTCGGCCGAGGGCATCGTCAACGCAGCCGTGCTGGGGGCTTTGGGTCCACACGGCTTTCTGGTCAACGTCGCCCGCGGCCGCCTGGTCAATGAGGCCGATCTGACGGCAGCACTGGCCGCTGGCCGCATTGCCGGTGCTGGCCTGGACGTGTTTGTGGATGAACCACGGGTTCCGCTGGCACTGCGCCAGTCAGACAGCGTGACGCTGCAGGCACACCGCGCCAGCGCCACCTGGGAGACACGCACAGCCATGGGCCAGATGGTGCTGGACAGCATTGCCCAGGCGCTGGCGGGCGAGCGCCCGGTGATGAGCCTGACGACCTGAGCAGAAAAAAAACACAACACAAGCCCAAGGAGACAAATCCATGCTCAACCGATTCATTCCGCTCACTCTGGCCCTCGCCCTCGGCCTGATGGCTGCCATGCCTGCCTCCGCACAAAACTACCCCTCCCGGCTGGTAACACTGGTTGTGCCGTTCCCGCCAGGCGGCGGCACCGATACCGGCGCGCGCATCATTGCCGAGCAACTGGGCAGGCGCTGGGGTCAAACCGTTGTTGTCGACAACAAGGGTGGTGCGGCCGGGCAGATTGGTGCAGACCTGGTCGCCAAAGCCAGGCCGGATGGCTACACCCTGCTGTTGGGCAACATTGGCACACAGGCCATCAACCCATCGCTTTATCCCAAAATGAACTACAACCCGGACACCGCGTTTGCACCCATCTCCCTGGTGGCCGAATTGCCGCTGGCGATGATGGTCAATCCGGGCATTCCGGCCAGCACGGCTGGCGAGTTCATTGCACTGGCAAAGTCCCGGCCGGGGCAACTCAGCTACAGCAGTGCCGGTGCCGGTGGCGCACCGCATCTGGTTGCAGAAATGTTCAAGGAACAAACGCGCAGTTTTATCCTTCACGTGCCTTATCGTGGTGGCGGCCCGGCCATTGCCGACCTGCTGGCCGGCCACGTGCAGCTGTCTTTCATGACGGTGCTTGAAGCGTCGGGACACATCAAGGCCGGCAAGCTGCGTGCGCTTGCCGTGACGGGTGACAAGCGCGTGCCGGCGCTGCCCGATGTGCCCACGCTGTCGGAAAGTGTGCTGCCCGGTTTTAACGCCATCTCCTGGCTTGGCTTGCTGGCCCCCGCCGGTACGCCACCGGCCATCGTCGAGAAGATTGCCGCAGACGTTCGCAGCATCCTGTCAGATGAAGCTGTCAAGGCGCGTTTTGTGTCACTGGGGGGCGTGCCGCGTGCCACCACCCCGCAGGAGTTTTCCAGGTTGATTGCCGGCGACAGGCAGCGTTACGCGCAGATCATTCGCGACCGCAAGATATCCGCTGAATGACGCTCGTGACGGATCTTGTATTCCCCGCGCCCGTGCCGACGACCCTCGCGGTGCTTGGCAGTGCAGCTGTTTTTCCGGTAGGCCGGGTGTACTGCATTGGCCGCAACTACCGCTGGAGCCAGAGCGAAGCAGCGCCGCAGTACATGCCTGCCTGGTTCATGAAACCCGCAAGTGCCGTGGTGCCCGCACAGGGTGTGCTGCCTTATCCACCTGGCACCAACGACTTTTGCCATGAGATAGAGCTGGTCGTGGCCATTGGCCATGGCGGGCGCAACATCAGCCCGGCAGATGTGGAGGCCCGGCACATCTGGGGCTATGCCGCAGGGCTTGACCTCACGCGGCGCGACCTGCAGCAGCAGGCCAGACATGCGGGTGGCCCATGGGAGCCGGCCAAGGCCTTTGACCACTCGGCACCCTGTACGCCGCTGGTGGCCGCATCGGTTTGTGGCCATCCAAAGCAAGGTGCGGTGTGGCTGACGGTCAACGGCACAGAGCGGCAGCGCGCCGACCTGGCAGACCTGTTGTGGCCAGTGCCCGAACTGGTGGCCATGCTGTCGCGGTCGGTCACGCTTTTGCCGGGCGACCTGATCTACACCGGCACACCCGCAGGCGTGGGCCCGCTGCAACCGGGCGATGTCGTCCAGGGTGGTGTGGCGGGGATAGCCCAGTTTTCCATGACCGTGGGCAGCCTGGCCACCACAGACATTCAACAACCATGACAGGAGACTTCCCTTGAATACAAGCACCCGCAAAATCGCGCTGGTCACAGGCGCAGGCAGCGGCATAGGCCGCGCCGCAGCCATCGGCCTGCTCAGCGACGGGTTTACCGTTGTGCTGGCCGGCCGCCGCGCCGAGCCGCTGCAGGCACTGGTGGCCGAGGCTGCATCGCGTGGCCAGACCGCGCTGGCCGTGCCCACCGATGTGAGCGAGCCAGCCAGTGTCGAGGCCTTGTTTGCCGCCATAGAGCAAAACTTTGGCAGGCTCGACGTGCTGTTCAACAATGCCGGCGTCAACGCCCCTGCCGTGCCCATGGACGAGCTGCCGCTGGAGAAATGGTTCAGCGTGATCAACACCAACGTGACCGGTGTGTTTTTGTGTGCACGCGCGGCATTCGGGCTGATGCGCCGCCAGTCACCGCAGGGCGGCCGCATCATCAACAACGGCTCGATCTCGGCGCATACACCGCGCCCCTTTACCGCGCCCTACACCATCAGCAAACACGCGGTGACGGGCCTGACCAAGGCCCTGGCACTGGACGGCCGGGCCTTCAACATCGTGGCCAGCCAGATCGACATCGGCAATGCGCTGACCGAGCTGTCCGAGCGCATGACACGCGGCGTCCTGCAGGCCAATGGCACTACAGCGCCCGAACCCATGATGGACGCGAAGCATATAGCCAATGCGGTGTGCCACATCGCTGCCATGCCGCTCGAAGCCAACGTACTAAACATGACAGTCATGGCCAGTTCCATGCCCTTTGTCGGGCGCGGTTAAAGGCTGCACCCGGCAGGTACAGAGCCAGGATTGGCAATGAGCCCACTGGCATTTTTTTGACGATTGAAGACGATCAACCTACTCACTAGAGGAGACAAACATGCAATTCACATCCCTGTTCAAAACCCTTGCCGTCACGGCAGCCCTGGCCCTGCTGCCAGCCCTGGCAGCGGCACAGGCCTACCCAGGCCGTGCCATCAAGATCATCGTGCCAGCCCCGCCGGGCGGCGCCATAGACACCATTGCCCGGGTGGTAGGCGACAAGCTTGCGGCCTCCATGGGGCAGCCGGTGGTTGTCGATAACCGGCCTGGTGCATCCAACAACCTTGGCACCGATGTGCTGGCCAAGTCGGCGCCTGATGGTTACACCATAGGCATCGTGGGCGGCAGTCACAACACCAATAAGTTTTTGTTCAAAAACCTGGGCTGGGACCCGGAAAAAAGCTTTGAGCCCATCGTCTATACCCACGAGGTTCCGCTGGTGTTTGCCATCTACCCACAGATTCCGGCCAAAACCCTGCCCGAGTTTGTGGCCTGGATGAAAGCCAACCCCGGTGAGGCCAAGGTCGCCACATCCGGCCGTGGCAGCGCACAGGAAATGGCAGCTGAAATGTTTCGCATGGCAAGTGGCGCACCCATGTTGCTGGTGCCCTACAAGGGCTCATCCGCCGCCCACCCCGATCTGCTGGCCGGGCGCACCGCACTTTATATAGACACCATCAGCGCCATCCAGTCGCAGGTCAAGGCCGGCAATGTACGCGCTGTGGCGGTGTCAAGCAGCAAACGCAGCCTGTCCCTGCCCGACGTGCCAACTGCCAGCGAACAAGGCCTCAAGGGTTACGACGCCAACACCAATGGCGGCTTTCTGGCACCAGCCGGCACCCCCAAGGCGATTGTTGCCAGACTCAATGCCGAGATCAATGCTGCGCTCAAGCTGCCCGACGTGCGCGCCAAGCTGGAGGCCGCAGGCATAGAGATACAGGGCGGCACACCGCAGGAGTACGCCGCGCTGATCAGGTCTGACCTCGCCAAGTGGGGCAAGGTCGTCAAGGAGGCAGGCATCCAGCCGGAGTGAATCGTCCTGCAGAAGGCAATGGTTTACCCGTGTGGGTGATGTTTTGCTGTGGTGATGACTGGATAATCAGGCAAAAACAGCCTGCACCACGACACACCAGGAGACAGCCTTGCCAACGCACACCTTTTGTGAGGGTTCCACGCGACACTTCTCGACGGACTCGACACCCGAGCCATTGCGTGCGCAGCAGTTCCAGCGCGAAATGCAGTCCATCTTTTCCGTAGGTCTGGCTGTACGCAGTCCCGCAGCAAAACCATTGGCTGCGCAGGTGACGGGATATTTCGGGCGAAACTTGCGCTTTGCTGCCGTGAAGTTCTCGCCGCACTCCACGGCCTCGCTGCGCACGTCCCGCAGCTTCGAGTCGCGGCTGCTGGTCTCATGCCAGAAGCAAGGGGTGGCAGTTGTTTCTCAAGGTGATCGGGAAAGCCGCATCGAGCCGGGCGATTTTTTTGTGATTGACCCTTCCAGGCCCTTTCATATCGAAACCGGCGAGATTTATGTGCATTCGGTGTATCTGAAACCCGGCGCGCTGCGGCAGGTACTGCCTCAGCTGGACATGTTGACGGCGCGTGCGATCCGGCCCGGCAAGGGGGCAGCGGCGCTGTTCACCTCTGTGCTGGACCAGCTTTTTTTAATGATGCCGTCAATGTCGGAAGTGGTCGCTGATGACCTTTCGGATGCCCTGCCATACCTGCTGGCACCAGCGCTGCGTAGCCTGGACAACGCGACCGACGAACACGCCTCGCGCCTGAAAGCGCTGCATCGGCAGCGCATCAAACGTTTTGTCCGTGACAACCTCTGGGACAGCAACCTCGACGCCAATGCCATCGCAAGAGGCTGCAAGCTGTCTTCCCGGCATTTGTACGAGTTGTTTTCGGAAGAAGGCAACACCCTGATGAGATCCGTCTGGAAGCAGCGGCTTGCCCTGTGCAGGCGTGACCTGGCCGAACCCGCGCTGCGCACGCGTACTGTCGGGGAGATTGCCTACACCTGGGGGTTCAGCAATGTCTCCCATTTCAGCCGCGCCTTCAAGGCCGAGTTTGGGGTAGGCCCAAGAGAGTTTCGCAAGGCGCTGGGCGAGGCATCCCTGCTTGCCAAGGTATCGTGATCGCCCTGCGGGCAGCGACCAGAGCACCCGTCAAATAGGTTCTGCCAGGATGCGCAAGGACTGCTCTACCAGTTCGGCCTGCTGTTGCAGCGGTGCACGTGCCTGCTCCCTGCGGCCGATTTCAAGCGAGTTTTCCACCACCAGACGGCAGCGCTCATAACGCCTGTCCATGAAGCCGGCAAAGGCTTGCTCGATGGACGCATTACGCGCAATTTCTTCACCCAGCACCAGGGCATCTTCAACGGCCATGCCTGCGCCGGATGCAAGCTGCGGCGTGGTCGGATGCGCCGCGTCGCCGATGAGCATGACGCGGCCCTTCTCCCAGGGACGCGGCAGCAAAAAGCCCTCCAGGGGACGAAGCACAATGCCCGACGATTCGTTCAGGCCATCGCGTATGTCCTGCAGAATGCCGCCGTAGGCCTGCATCAGTTTTTTCAACTCGATGTGCAGTTGGGCGTCGGGCATGACGGGTCGTTTTGCTACCGTCTCCAGCACAAACATATACATCTCATCGCGCGATACCGGCGTCAAGCCCACCTTGAGCGGCCCGCCCAGAAAAAACATCCGTCGTGTAACGGATGCCGGGCGCGGAACGGTCAGCCGCCACACGCATTGGCCGGTGTACTGCGGCCCTTGAGCCTGGGGGAACAACAAGGTCCTGACGCGCGAGAAGACACCATCCGCACCCACTGCAAAGTCATAACGACCATGACGGCCATCCGAGAACACCGCATCAAGGCCTTCAGCATCCGAGTCCAGCTGATTGACGGTGATGCCCAACTGGACACGGGTACCGCTTTTAATCGTTTTTTCAGACAGGATGCGATGCAGCAATGGCCGCATGATGCCGCCCGAGCCCGGCACATCCCCATCGGCCACAACCGGTGTGGGCACCACATGAGATGGCTTGCCATTGACATCGCAGACCTGGATGCCGTCCCCGGTGTAGGCCTGCTGCATGATCTGCTCAAGAATGCCCAGGGCCTTGAAGGCCCTGAGGGTTGCGCCCGTGATGGAAATGCCGGCACCATACACACGCCACTGCGGGTCAAGGTCAATCAGGTCAACCTCCATACCGGTTTTTCTGAGGGTGATGGCAGCTGACATGCCGCCAATGCCACCTCCCACAATCAGTGCTTTTTTCGCTTTTTGCTGTGACATGCTGGGTAGTCGATTCTGGATAAACGTGAATGGTTGTTGGCCCTTTTGAGGGGCACGGCGTATTAGGCGCAGGCCTGCCACCCGCCGTCAATTGACTCAGTGCAACAGCGCTCTTGCAGGCAAAACGCATAGCGAGCCAAGTCAACAATCATCTGTTTCCCCGGCACGCTGGCCTCCCTGCGCATCAGCAGCATCAGATGACCTGGCCGGGCGCAGTGCCGGTCGCGCCGCAAGCGCAGTCAAGTTCTGCAACACACCTGGAACAACATCTGCCGACCCCTTTGCCTAACATTCAGGCAGCAGGTTAGGCACTGCGCTGGTCAATAGCTGCCGCGAGGCCGCAGGTCTGTCCGGCGCGCAATGCCTTTCAAAATTTATCGGAGACAAAGCCTTGATCAGTACCCCAGCCAGCCAGTCGGCAACAGAGCGCCCCAGAACCCTTGCAGAATCCAGGTTGTGGATGCAGCAGCGGCTCCAGTCCCGCTTTCATCCCATGAATGCACTCAGCCTTGAAGACGGGCCCGACTACATTGATGGTGTCCCCGGCCTTGATGGCCAGGCCTGGGGCAGTTACTGGTACGGGCAGGGGGACAAGGTGCGCAGCGAAGCCCACGAGGCCCGCCAGTCTGGCGATGCGCAGCGCGCTGCCGGCCTGTATCAAAAAGCGAGTGGACTGTTTTTCATGGGCCGCTTTCCCTGTCCCAACCACCCGGAAAAAGAGCGTTGTGCGGTAGCGGAACGCGAGACCTATATAACCGCCAGCAGCTACTGGCGTGAACCCATAGAGCATATTGAAATCCCTTTTGACGGCAGGGATGGTGAGGGCAACCGCGTTGTAGTCTTGTTGCGGCGCCCGACGGGTGTGGAGCGGCCACCGGTGGTGCTGATGTGGGGCGGGGTGGATGCCTGCAAGGAGCAGATGACGGCGGCCAGTGATGCCTTTCTGGCAAAGGGCATCGCCACGCTTGCGATGGACAACGCCGGCACCGGCGAGTCGCCGGTCAAGGGTGTGCCGGATGCGGAGCGGCAATTTGTCACTGTGCTGGATTGGCTGCGTTCGCAAACCACGCTGGATGGTGCCAGGCCAGGCTGCCTGGGCCGCTCGTTTGGAGGTTATTGGGCCACCAAGCTGGCCCACCTTTTTCCAGACAGCATTGCAGGGGCCGTCAACTGGGGCGGTGGGGTGCACCACATGTTTCAGCCAGAGTGGGTACAGGCGTCGAAGTACCCGGACAGCTATCTGATGGAACTGGTTGAAACCCGAAGCCGCATGCTGGGTGCCCACACCGAAGAAGAGTATGTGCGCTTTTTCGGCAGGCTCTCCCTGCTGGACCAAGGCCTGCTCGACAAGCCCTGTGCGCCCTTGCTGCTGGTGAATGGCAAGGAGGACAAACAGTGCCCGGTGAGCGACATTCACCTTCTGCTCGATCACGGCTGGCCCAAGTCAGTACGCATGTTTCCGGGCGGGCATATGGGCCTGACGCCACAGACCCTGCCAAGCATCGTCGACTGGCTGGCTCGCCAGGTGTGCCAGCGGGGTCTGCAATGACAGCGCGCAACTGGCAGCAGGACATGCCGACACCTGAGGCATACCAGATGATGCGGATCCTGTTTGACATCCATCATCAGCCCAGCCATCTTGAGCGCTACAAGGCAGATCCCGATGCCTACATGGCCGATGTCCCCCTGCCCGCACAACTGAAAGCGGCCATCCGCGACAGCGACATAGGTGCCATGTACCTGGCTGGCGTCAATCCATTGCTGCTGCGTGCCCATTGCCTGGGTTTGCAGATCTCAGAATCAGTTTTTGTAGGTTCGCTGCGCGCAGTAGCGAACCAGACGTACTCGGGCTCCAGCCATGGCTGAAATTGTTTCCATCTACGCCACCAGCCACACGCCGGTGATGATCAACTTCCCTGCTGCGATTCCCGATGAAGACCGCAACGCGATTTTTTCAGCTTTCCGCGAAGTCGGCAAAGGCATCATGCGTTCGAAGCCAGATGTTGTCATTGTCATTTCGGACGATCATGTGCATAACTTTTTCCTGAACAACTTCCCGGCCGTCTGCATAGGCGCGGCAGCTTCATACAAGACCCCGGTTGAACACTGGCTCAAGCTGGACAGGCAGGAGCTGCGTGGTGACGCACAACTGGGTGCCCACCTTCTTGCGTGTGCGCTTGACAGCGGATTTGACCCGGCCTTTTCGATGGAGCTGATCCTTGACCATGGCACGCTGACCCCACTGCACCTGGCAGGCGTGGCCAGCGATGTAGTTGTTGTGCCTCTGCTCATCAATTGTGTACAGCCACCCCTGCCGCCCATGAAACGCGCGCTTGAGTGGGGAAGGTTTCTTGGCAGCGCGCTGCGTGATTACCGTGGATGCGAGCGTGTTGCCATCCTGGCCACGGGGGGCCTCAGCCACGACATTGCCACGCCACGCATGGGCCTGGTCAATGAATGGTTCGACCGCGAATTTTTGCGCCTGCTGGCGGCGGGTGACGACGAGGCACTGCTGGCCTTTGCCACTGACCATGTAAACGAAGCCGGCAATGGTGCAGAAGAAGTGCGTACCTGGCTGATGGCGCATGGAGCAGCCATGGCTAGCCCCTTCGAGACCCTCTACTACAAGGCGGTGTCCAACTGGTACACAGGCATTGGTCTGGGCAGATGGCAGACAGAAAGCGCAGCATGAGCCTGCCCATGCTCTCCTTCAGTGTGCATGGCCCGGCTGCTGCGCCGCCTGTGGTCTTGCTGCATGCGCTGGCAAGCAGCAGCGATTTGTGGTTGCCGCAGTTGCCCGTGTGGTCTGCCCGGTTCCGCGTGGTCTGCATTGACCTGCCCGGTCATGGCCATAGCCCCCTGATGCCCGACGCGACGACGCTGGCTGATTTTGCATTCGAGGTCAGGCGTGTGCTGGATGAACTCGGCATCCCGAGTGCTGCCTTTGTCGGCCTTTCGCTGGGCGGCATGGTGGCCCAGGCATTTGCACTGGCCTACCCCGAGCGTACAAAAGCGCTGGTGTTGGCACACACCAGTGCCCGTACCGACGCTGCTGTCAAAAGCCTGTGGGCCAGCCGCCTGGAACAGGCAAGCCAGCATGGGCTGCCAGCCCAGATTCCATCCATTCTCGGGCGCTGGTTTCCGGCTTCCTTTGCGGCAGCTTCTCCCCTGACGCTGCAGTGGATAGCCGGCCAGATTGCCGCCACCCGGCCCCAAGCCTATGCGGCGGCGATTGGTGCCATACAGCAGCTTGACCATCTGGACAGCCTGCAGCACATCAGGACAGAGGCGCTGGTGATTGCAGGCGAGCTGGACATGGCCGCACCCGCTGCAGCAGCTGCCTTGATGGCCGAAAAGATTCAAGGTGCCCGCCTGGTGGTTTTACCCGGCGTAGCGCACCTGGGAAACGTGCAGCAGCCCCTTGCATTTACCGAGATGGTGGGTGATTTTCTGCTTCATGCCCTTGCCTCGGATATTTCATAAAAAACAACCGGAGACCTTCATGCAAACCCCAAATACCCTCTCGCGCCGCAAATTGTTGCAGCTGTCTGCCAGTGCGCTGGCCGCAGGCGGCAGCCTGCAGTTTGCCGCAGCCCAGAATGCTTCTGCGCCACTTGATCTTGCCAAAATCATCATCGGACCGCCTGCCGGAACCCTGGTGGATATTTTTGCGCGTCGTGTGGCGGACTCGATTGCACCGGCCTATGCCCGGAATGTGATTGTTGACAACCGGGTCGGTGCGGCCAACCAGATTGCCGTATCGGCCGTCAAGGCGGCAGCGGCAGATGGCAGCAGCATCCTGCTGACACCCATGCCCATGATGGGCATCTATCCACACACCTACCCGAAACTGCCATACGACCCCGTCGCTGACTTTGTACCGGTCTCGATGGGGGCAGTTTTTGACCTTGCATTTGCCGTAGGCCCCCTGGTGCCGGCAAGCGTCAGGACCATGCCCGAATTTTTTGCATGGTGCAAGGCCAATGCGGCTTCTGCAAGTTTTGGCTCGCCCGCTGCCGGCTCAACACCTCATTTTGTGGGCAGCATGGCTGCACGCACGGCCGGTGCCGAGCTTATGCATGTCCCGTTCAGGGGAACCACGCCGGCCATTCTTGACATGATAGGCGGCCAAGTCGCAGCAGTCTGCGCGCCATTGGGGGATTTCATGCCCTTTGTGGATGCTGGCAAGTGCCGTGTGCTTGCCACCACTGGTGCCGGGCGCAGCCGGTTTGCTCCGGGCGTTGCCACCTTTGTCGAGCAGGGTTATCGCGACATCGTGGTCAACGACTGGTTTGGCTTTTTTATGGCTGCCAAAACGCCGCCAGCCAAAGTCCAGTCCCTCAACAGTGCCCTGAAGACGGCCTTGACCTCACCAGTGCTCATGAAAGCCATGGAAGACCGGGGGCTTGAAACCCGTTGGTCAAGCTCTGCGGAGCTGTCCGAGCGCCTCAAGGCCGACCTTGACAAATGGAAGCCCATCGTGAAGTCATTCAACTTCACAGCGTCAAGCTGAGCCTTCTTCGCCAGAGCGCCGCAACTGACTGGCCTTTTCTGAATGCCCTGAACACTGCTTGGCTGACTCGCATGCGGTCATCGGGCATGCCGCGCGAAGTGCGAATCGTCAATACAACATGAATGACCTGGACACAAAAAATGAAAAAGAAAACATTTGGCGGCCTCGCCCTGAGCGCTTTGAGCGCCTTCTGCGCTATCGCCAGCGCGCAGACCCTTCCCTCTGTGACTTTGTACGGATTGATTGATGTTGCGGTGGAGCGTGTCAGCAATGTCGGTGCGTCTGGCACCAGTCTGGTACGCGTGCCCGGCAACACCGGCTCCCTGCCTTCGCGTTGGGGCATGCGCGGCAGTGAAGACCTGGGTGATGGCCTGAAGGCCGAGTTCACTCTGGAGAGTGGCTTCGGCCCGGACACCGGCAGCCTGGGGCAGGGCGGGCGCCTGTTTGGCCGCCAGGCTTATGTCGGAATCAGTGGCAAGTGGGGCATGGTATCGCTTGGCCGCCAGCACACCATGCTGCAGACCGCCCTGATGGATGCCGATGTCATTGGTCCCATGCTTTTCAGTCTGGGTTCACTGGATAACTACATACCCAATGCCAGGGCCGACAATGCCTTGGCCTGGCGCGGCACCTTTGATGGACTGACGCTTGGCGCGACCTACAGCCTGGGCCGTGACACGGCCAACCCCGCACCAAATAACCCAGGCGGCACCAACTGCGCAGGCGAGTCCGCTACCGACACCCAGGCCTGCCGGGAATGGTCGCTTCTGGCCAAGTACAACCAACCGAGCTGGGGTGTGGCCGCAGGCATTGACGAGATGCGCGGTGGTGCCGGATCCTGGGTAGCGGCCGGGCTGACGACCAGTTCGTTGACAGACCGGCGCAGCACGCTCAATGGCTATGTCAAGGTAGGAACTGTCAAGCTGGCGGGTGGACTGATCAGCCGCAACAATGAGGGCAGCGCGGCCACTCCGCGCAGTGATCTGATCTTTTTCGGTGTCAGTTACCCCGTAACGCCCAGCTTGACGCTGGACGCCCAACTGGCTCAGCTGAAGTTCAAAAACTCGGCCAACAAGGCGCAGCTGGCGCTTGTGCGCGGTGTTTACAGCCTGTCCAGGCGCACCGCCCTGTACGCAAGCCTGGGTCATATTTCCAACGACGGGACGCTGGCCATCTCCGTCAGCGGTGGTGCAAGTGGCAGCAACCCGGCCGCCGGCGCTTCGCAACTTGGCATTCTGGCATCATGCCGCGTCGTGG